>NZ_BTTP01000045.1:0-1118 GCF_036246225.1 Lacticaseibacillus salsurivasis | reverse complement strand
CGACGAATTGTCAACTCAAGTGCAACTTTTTACCCAGGAAGACTTCTGATGGCGTCTTCCAGCCTAAGACCTTGCGTGGTCGGTTATTCAGTTGTTCAATATAAGTCTCAATTTCCTGGTCGCTCTGAAGGTCTAGGTCTGTGTTCTTGGGAAAATATTCTCTAATCAGTCCGTTGGTATTTTCGTTAGTTCCTCGTTGTTGAGGTGCGTGTGGGTCAGGAAAGAAGAGCTTTGTATTCAGACGTTCTGCCAGCTCCGTGTACCGGGCAAACTCCCTTCCACGGTCAGGAGTTACTGTTCTTACTCGGTTAGCTGGTAAGGCACCAAGCAGCTCGATTATGACGTCTCTAACAGTGTCAGCTTTTGCGTTGGCCGTTCGCTTCGAAAGTAGATAACGTGATCTACGGTCAACTAGTGTTACTAATGCAGAGTGCCCTGTTTTGCCGCGTACTGTATCGCCTTCCCAGTGACCAAACCAGCTGCGATTTTCTGCCGACCGGGGTCGGTCGTGAATGGATGGCACGTCATTGAAGCGCCCTCGGTGTTCATTTATGGTACCTTTGATTTTGCGCGTCTTACCTCGGTGTCGAAGCTGCCTTGGTAGGCCCCGAGCACCATGGCTCTTCAAGGGAACGCCGAGATTATCTAGGTAGATACCCCTGTAGATAGTCGAATAGCTGATGCGAATAGGACTACCTTCTAGTGACAAGCGACCGGCGATCTGCTCAGGCGACCAATGTAGCACCGTGATATATCGAATGACGGCGTCTCGAGTCTCCGGTCGAGTGAGGATCCGAGGACGCCTGCTAGCCAAGCGCACCCGCCGGTAACGGTCCTGAGCATCGGCCGCTGAATAGCCTTGCCAGCCGCCGTTACGTGCAATTTCACGACTGATTGTACTCTTGGAACGGCCTATCTCTTTGGCGATAGTATCAAGAGTTTTGCCTGTAGAGATACCAAGTAGTATCGATTCACGGTCTTTTAAGGTAAGATGGGTGTACGGACTCATAGCCGAGTTCTCCTTGTAGTTGGTGTTGTGGTGATTCCATTTTACAAGGACTCAGGCTATGAGTCTTTTCTATTTGACTAATTTGTTGCACTTGAATTGTAAATCCGTC
>NZ_BTTP01000044.1:0-1178 GCF_036246225.1 Lacticaseibacillus salsurivasis | reverse complement strand
CCCCAGTTTACAATTCAAGTGCAACACCCTGACGACTAGACCAAAAAGGCCATGAAGACCTATTCTTGTTAGTACTAGCTAAACAAGAAAGCAGGAATCTTCATGACCCACTCTCAGACTAACACCCACAAGCATTACCAACAACTCAGTTTTAGCGACCGTGCTACAATTCAGGCCCTTCGGGCTGCTAGTGACACCGCGACCGTGATTGCACAGAAGCTTCATCGCAGTAAAGCGACAATCTCACGAGAAATCACGCGTGGATCTGTAACTCAGCTCGACTCGAAGCGTCACTCGCATCAAGTCTATCTTGCGGAAACTGCCCAAGCCATGCACGACCGTAAACGCGATAGAACCGGTCACTACGCCTTTCTTAAGACCGGCCGTGCGTTCTTCAAGGCTCTCGCCAGGGAGCTTACTCGTAAGCCGCGCGTACACAGCGTTGATAGCTTCGTACACTTCTATCGCGACCAGGGCAAGGCTTGCCCTTCAACGACAACTGTGTATCGCTACATCGACGCCGGGCTGCTTGAGTTAGACAACATGACACTTCCCAAGAAGCTCCGACGCCGCATCAAAGGCTATAAGAACGCCCACAAGCGCAAGAATAAGAAGATATACGGCGACTCAATCGAGTTGCGTCCTGCGGCCGTGAATGACCGCACAGGCGTGGGACATTGGGAAGGCGACTTGGTCAAAGGTATTCGCTTAGCTGATGAGCCAGCATTAATGACGCTCACAGAACGGTACAGCCGGACTGAGATCATCGTCAAGATTCCTGACTATCATGCGGGCACCTGCCTTAAAGCCTTGCAGGACACAATCGACGACTACGGGGCCAAGGAATTTGAGAGTATCACTTTTGACAATGGTTCCGAGTTTGCCAAGTTATTAGAGATTGTTGGAACCCAGATTTACTTCGCACATCCGTACTCGCCTTGGGAGCGTGGCACAAACGAGAACGCCAATGGACTGCTTAGGGAATTCTTCCCGAAAGGGAAGTCTCTCAGAGCAGTTACCCTGGTTGAAATTCAAGCAGTCCAATCCGCACTGAACCATCGTCCCAGACGTATTCTGAACTATCTTCGCCCATGCGATTACTACCGATGCATGGCGTAACAGCCTAGACCACTATCAAGAATTCGTTATCATCGTTGCACTTGACTTGAAAATTGAGG
>NZ_BTTP01000043.1:0-1217 GCF_036246225.1 Lacticaseibacillus salsurivasis | reverse complement strand
CGTAAATTGCAAGAACAAGTTAGCCAGTCGTTGAGGACAATCCCAGAACAGGCCGTTATCAAATAGAAGTTGTGGCGCTAGAGAGACTACTGGGCCATGCGGCGAACGCGCCGAGCTTCGGCCTCAAAGTTTTGCTGGGGTGTGCAGTAGCCCTGTTGTTTGCGAGGCAACTGATTCAAGCGGTCTTGCGTGGCCTGCACTTGACTAGGGCTAATGTCATCTAGGGACATGCCCTTAGGGAAGTCCTGGCGGATCATCCGGTTATGTGCCTCGTTGGTGCCACGGTCGCAGGACGTGTAAGGATGGGCGTAGAAGATCTCAGTTTCCGTCCCAGCAAAAGCAGTATTTAAGGCGGTGAACTCGGGTCCGTTGTCGGCTGTGATGGGTCTTGATGCAAGCTCCCCATTCGCGCTTGATTCCACGCAATGCATAGCTCACAGAGTCTGCATCTCGTCCTTCGATCAAGCGGAGAAGTTGGCAACGGGTCTTGCGCTCAATCAGAGTCAAGATGACGCTATCCTTGCCATTGCGTTTACCGACAATGGTATCCATCTCCCAGTGACCGAACTGCCTGCGTCGTTCAACGACCTTAGGCCGTTCCTCGATACTGCGGCCAGCCAGGCGCTTAGCCTTGGTGTGGTGCTGGTGAGAGGTCTTCCGCTTAGTCTTCTCCAACAGGTCGATATTTCGAATCTCTAGGCGTTGGTCGTCAATGTACTGGTACAAAGTCGAGGCACAAACAAGCTCTTCAGGAGTAAACAGCTTGTGTCGCTTGGCATAGCCGATTGAAGCATCCGGCGACCATTTGTCCTGCTTAGCTCGCTGTACGTACCAGGCTAAGAAGACCTGTACGCTGGCGAACTTGTCAGGACGATGGCAGCTCAAGCGTGCAGTCTCGTAACGTGCCTGAGCAGCCTCTGGCAGGTATTGTCGATGGTAGACGCGCTTGCCATTACTCTTCTTGACCTGATCTACTGTACCTCGCTTGATTTCATTATTAATGGTCTGCGGGCAGACGCCAATTTCAGCAGCAATCCAACGATTGGACTTCCCAGCTTGGCGGAATCCGGCCACTTTTCCGCGCTCGAGTGATGTTAAGTGCTGACCTTTTTGGCGGTGTGTGCTATCCTGTTTCTGCATCAAGACAATATCCTCTTCCATTGTTTGTGTAGGAACTTCAATGATACAGGATATCTGTTCTTGATGTTTTTTATTGT
>NZ_BTTP01000042.1:0-1370 GCF_036246225.1 Lacticaseibacillus salsurivasis | reverse complement strand
GATGTTAAGTGCTGACCTTTTTGGCGGTGTGTGCTATCCTGTTTCTGCATCAAGACAATATCCTCTTCCATTGTTTGTGTAGGAACTTCAATGATACAGGATATCTGTTCTTGATGTTTTTTATTGTGACGAATTGTCAACTCAAGTGCAACTTTTTGCCCATGAAGACTTCCGATGGTGTCTTCCAGCCTAAGGCCTTGCGTGGTCGGTTATTCAGTTGTGCAATATAGGCATCGATTTCCGCATCCGTTTGGAGGTCTAGGTCTGTGTTCTTGGGAAAGTATTCTCGAATCAGACCGTTGGTGTTCTCGTTGGTCCCTCGTTGTTGTGGCGCATGCGGATCAGGGAAGAATACCTGTGTAGCCAGGCACTCTGCTAGCTCCCTGTACCGGGCAAACTCAGTCCCACGATCAGGCGTGACAGTTCGCACCCGATTGGCTGGTAAGGCACCAAGCAACTCAATCATGACATCTCTTACGGTGTCCGCTTTTACGTTGGCCGTCCGCTTGGAAAGTAGATACCGTGATTTACGGTCGACCAGTGTCACTAACGCTGAGTGCCCCGTCTTTCCGCGTACCGTGTCACCTTCCCAGTGCCCAAACCAGCTGCGATTTTCTGCTGACCGGGGCCGGTCGTGGATCGATGGCGCGTCATTGAAACGACCCCGTCGTTCATTGATAGTGCCTTTGACTTTACGTGTCTTGCCTCGGTGTCGAAGCTGTCTGGGTAGGCCACGAGCACCATGGCTCTTCAATGGGACACCGAGGTTGTCTAGGCAAATGCCTCTGTAGATAGTCGGATAGCTGATACGAATGCGGCTACCCTCTAGCGCTAGACGACCAGCGATTTGTTCAGGCGACCAGTGAAGCGCCGTGATGTATCGAATGACAGCCTCTCGTGTCTCTGGTCGTGCGAGAATCCGAGGACGTCTACTAGCCAGACGAGCCTGCTGGTAACGCTTCTGGGCGTCGGCTGCCGAATAGTCCTGCCAGCCACCGTTACGGGCAATCTCACGACTGATGGTGCTCTTTGAACGTTTTAACCGCCTGGCAATTGTCTCAAGAGTCTCGCCAGTATTGATTCCTAGCAGTATCGATTCGCGGTCCTTTAGGGTAAGATGTGTGTACGGACTCATAGCCGAGTTCTCCTTGTAGTTGGTCTTATGGTGATTCCATCTTACAAGGACTCAGGCTATGAGTCTTTCTATTTGACTAATTTGTTGCACTTGAATTGTAAATCCGTCGTATCGCATGCATGGTTTCAATGCCGTATAATGTCCTAGCTGCTGTCCGAGTGCTCTGATAACTTGCGGAACGAACTTGTTGCCGCTTAATAAAACGGTGATCTTGCTCAATCAGATTATTGCGATA
>NZ_BTTP01000041.1:0-1407 GCF_036246225.1 Lacticaseibacillus salsurivasis | reverse complement strand
AAGTTTGCTTGATTAGCACGATAAACATACTTCACATCTGGATTTTCGACAGCTTCCAGGTAGGCTACTTCCTTCTTGGATTGTGAGTCGAAATCTACCAAACGCTCATATGTTCCAACGAAGTCAGCTGGACTGGAGTTTTGCATGACGAAGGCGACTGACTGTACAACCTCGCCGCCGATTTCCTCAAAAGCCCGTGTTCCTAAATGAGCTAAATTAATGAATGTTTGCTTAGACAATGATTGTCTCAACGCCTCAAAACTGGAGAGGAACATCCACTGGTGTTGCGTGATCATTGCATAATAGCCATCTGTTACTGTTAAGGCATGCAGTCTTTCCATAAACACTGCAAAAAGGTCCGATTTACTATTTGGATAATGCTTTTTAACAAATCTGCTTAAATTGCCAGGCATTTTACCCGAACCCATATACGGCGGATTGGTAATCGAAATCATATACTGCCCGTCAAGCAGGCCTAAGGCATTCAAAATGGTTTTGAGTTGGGCCGAAAGTACTTCTAGCCGTGCACTCTCTATTGTCATCTGCCCAGCTGGTTGAGCCTTGGTTAGTTCTTGCAGACTATCAATCGTGGATTTGGACAAGTTCAGTGAGATCAAAGAACCAAGCTCATTGCCATGGCGAAATGAAGCCCTTATTGTTTTTAGTGCGGGCAAGACTTCTGGTGTGGCTTGTCCTAGCAAATCTAAATCAGAGGATGACCAATTCATTTCGGGAATATCAATGACATGTGGCGTGATGCCCGCATTGAATATCCGCCGATCATATTGACGGCCTTTCATCATCATCGCAAAGTAAGTCAATTGAAAAGCGCGGGTGTCAATATCAGCCCCGAAAAGGTTATGCTCAAGAATCTGCCGAGCTGATTCACGTTGAGAATAGCCTTCACTAACGTAAATTTGAACCAGGACTTCGAATGAATAAATCAAGATATGCCCAGAACCCATTGAGGGGTCGATAACAGTGATATCTTGTGGCGTTAAATCATTAAGTGATTTTTGCTTGGTCTTGACTTGCAGTTTGACGTCATCAGACTGCTTAGCGTCTGCCATAAAGTAGTGCCAAGAAAAGTCTTGTGCCAAATCACGCGAAGAACGTTGGTCACCAATGGCCCGTAGGTGATCGATCCAAAGCCGACCAACCGAGTTCTCAACCAGATATTTGACGATCCAGTCCGGAGTAAACAACTGGGTTACAGCAGGAATATCTGCTTGTGTATAGTTCCGTTTTTTGAATGCGGCATCCTTAGGTTCTTGGTTGTAATACTGATACAGCCACCCAATAATCTCGACTTGTCCTTGGCTGTCATCGGACGCTATATCAAAATCGGCTTCTGGAATTTCAGCCACCAGATCAGCAATCACGCCACGGTTATAGCTGGGAGTGAAC
>NZ_BTTP01000040.1:0-1592 GCF_036246225.1 Lacticaseibacillus salsurivasis | reverse complement strand
TGCACTTGGCCCTGTCAAGTTGACAGATGAAATAATATAAAGTTTTGTCTGTTTCTAAACGGCTTCACTCCAGTATTCATCAGGGGTGAGGCCGTTTCTTTGTGCTGAGCGATTGTGGTGATTGAAGTAGTTGATTCCTTCCTCAACGAGTTTCACCAGTTCTTTATAGGTCTTCGCAAGTGGGTGGCGATCCATCCAGCGTAGCTTAAACTCGTTCCACCAACGCTCCATTGGTGCGTTGTCGTACGGTGTTCCTGGTCGAGACATGCTACGAGCGACTTCATAGCGATTCAGAAAGTTGTTGAACGCACCAGACGTATATGCAGAGCCACGATCCGTATGAACTAATGGATGCACCTTACCGGCTGCTTCGAAGGCACGATGGAAGACTTGTATCTCCGCGGCAGAAGTCTCCGTTACACTCAGGTTGTATGACAGTAGACGTCGGCCATACAAGTCCAGCACACCGCTAAGACGTACTTTGTGCTCTCCGTTTACGCCATAGGCCAACTCGGTTGAATCAGAGAGCCATACTTGGTTAGGCGCATCCACATTGAAATCTTGGTTCAGGACGTTGTCCTGTAGGTGCTGCTCTTGTTGCTTAACGCGATTGTGCTTCTTGCTGCGAACCTGACACTTCATTCCAAGTTCGCGCATGACGCGTCGCACCATCTTGAAAGTTACCGGAAAGTCAATAGCTTCGTCGCGCTGAAGATTGACCAAGAGATTTCCGGCGCCGATACCTTGATGATGAAAATCAAACCAATGCCGTGCGCGTTCTTTGAGCTTGTGATCATGCCATTCCCAGACCGTTTCCTGACGATTTAAGCCTTTGTAGTATGCTTGCCGGCTAACGCCAACCACGTCCAATAGGGTTGCTACCGCGCCGTGTTGTCCTTGGCTGACTTCCTTGATTGCGAGGTAAGCTAGTCGACGTTGTTTGTTCACCCCCTGCGCTGAAGTTCCAGCAATTTTTTTGCGAAAGCCTCCACCAACTCCTTATCCCTGAGTTGGGCCTTGAGTTGTCTGATCTCCAACTTCAGCTTATCGTTCTCGCTTAGCTCTGTTTGTTCCTTGCGATGACCACGATTATCTACGAGCGCCTCATACCCGTCATCACGCGCCTTGATTACCCATGAGCGCACCTGTTGATATGAGACTTGGAAGTGCTCGGCGGCTTCGGTGTACTTGTGTTTGCCCTGGGTCACGTACTCTACGACTTCGATTCGTTCTTCTAGCGTAGTCTTTCGGCTCATCTTGGGGACCTGCTTTCTAGATGGCGACGCCATCAAGGTGTTATCCCCATTATACTTATGAACCCAATCTTTGACCTGCGTTAAGTTACGCAATCCATACTGATTGGCTAATTCCGCATACGAGCCTTCGCCAGCGAGATACGCATGAACGACTGCGAGCTTCAACTCTTTCGTGTAGTGGTTGTTTTGCTGCGCTTCGGTAAGACCTTCGATACCATCACGTTCATAGCGTGCAAGCCATGAAGTGAACGGGGTTTTGCCAATTCGATGTTGTCGTGCAAAGGTGGCTCTGGCCAGATTGGACCGCCAGAATTCTTCTAACAACGCAAGTTTCTC
>NZ_BTTP01000039.1:0-2167 GCF_036246225.1 Lacticaseibacillus salsurivasis | reverse complement strand
TGAGCATACACTCGCATTTCTGAAAATAATCAGTCAAATAAGACCATTTGCGCCAAATTTGTGCCAAATTATTAATTATATCAAACAAAGGAGTGTTAAATAATATGGTCAGCTATCGCAAAAGAGGAAATGTTTGGCAATACGAAATTTCATATAAAGATCTGAACGGGAAGTACAAGAAGCTTCGTAAGTCTGGATTTGAACTGAAGAGCGATGCAGAAAGAGCCGCCAGTGATATTAGATCACGATACGTTAGCGTACGTCACTACCAAGCCGGAAATGTTTCTTTAGCAGAATACTTTGAACATTGGGTTGAGCTTTACAAAGCAGAGTCAGTCAGTGCAGTTACGCTCATCAAATACTACAACACCCTTGGTCATATCCGTCGACTGTTTGGAAAGACTTTGTTGAAAGATATCACCCGATCGACTTACCAGGAAATCATTAATATCTTTGCCAAAGATCACGCACCACGAACCGTTGCTACCTTTCACAAACATATTCGAGCCGCACTATTAGATGCACTCGACGAGAAAATAATACCATTCGATCCGACGCGAAAAATCGTAATTAGTGGCCATCACATTTCACACCCCAAAAAGGCATTAGACTACAAAGAATGGCGTATCTTGCTTAGTCTCTTGAACCTAGCAACACGAGAACATCTCATTATTCATTTGGCAGCAGTCACTGGCATGCGTTATGCGGAAATAGTGGGCTTAACTGCGACTGATTTGGACAGCGCCAGTCATATCATCAGTGTCAACAAAACCTGGGATTATAAGTATCGCACTGGCTTCAAAAAGACCAAGACACCAAGCTCGGTACGTAAAATCACGATCGATACTCATACCCATCAAGCATTAACTTCTTATATTGCAGCACACTCAAACGAACCAGACACCCCTATTTTTCTCCATGATGGGCGAGTGCCAGTAAGTGCAGAAATAAACAAGGTATTGACCAATCTACTGAGCTCGAACAGTTTGCCCAGAATCACCTTCCACGGCCTTCGCCACACGCACGCCTCCATTTTGCTCTATCAAGGTATCAGTGTCTTGAGCGTGTCTAAGCGCCTGGGACATGCAAATATTACGACCACTCAATCCACCTACCTGCACGTCATTAAAGAGTTGGAAGAAAAGGATACCGATAGAATCGTTAACCTTATTTCACTTTAGAAAATTGGCACTTTCCTTGGCACAACAACACCCCTCACTCACAAGGATTGAGGGGTGTTATTGTCTATTTCAGTGGATCGAGAAGCTTCTGTCCGCCTTGAACTTTTTCGTGATTGACCAAAACACCATCATCCAAATTCAACTTAATGTGCATGTTGGCAACGTGCTGAAGTGAAATATCGTACTTCGAGATCTCATCTAGCTGTTTGTCTAGCTTAGCAACTTCTTTAGTCATAGCGTTACGCTGCTTAGCATTGGCTTCGACCTCAATCATATTCTTAAGTTGCGTTCGACGATTACCGTATGCTTCTTGGAGCGGATGCAAGTACGAGGTTCGGACCATTGCGAGGGTATTTTCATCGTAACGATGAAGGTACATCAAGGCTCGGAACCCTCCCTGGCGACCAGAAGAAAGCTGCCAGTATATCGGGCGCTTCTGATAAGTGGAAAGATGATCCTTTTTGTAGAAATCATCGAGGAAGTACTTTCGGATTTGTTCCTCTGGGGTATCACCCTTCTTACCTAAAGCATCGGCAATGAACCTAATATTTTCATTGAGATGTTCTGTACCGAAAGTAGTCATCAGAAATTCCTTCAAGCGATTGATAATGTCGCGTTGATCCCCAAAGTAATCCTCATCAGTTAACAGAATCAAATCATCAGTATTTGGTTTAAACGTTTGATACTTTGAAGCGTCCCATTCGCCACCAGCGAAGGCCAACCCAGACACATCAAGAGAGTACCGACCAAACACAACACCAATGAAATAGGACAGGAAAGCCTTGATGTCACGTGGTAGGTCCGCTTTACGCACCGAGACATCTTTGTCAGCAACTTCTGGGGTTAGCTCATCTTGAAGGCCGTAGAGATCGATGAAGATGCGATTCAGTTCTTCTTCGTTTGCTTTCAGCTGGTTGAAACGATCCGCGGCTTTTTGCGCCCACTGATTATATGCGGCTTCTACTGTCCAATTTTGATTATGCTCA
>NZ_BTTP01000038.1:0-2545 GCF_036246225.1 Lacticaseibacillus salsurivasis | reverse complement strand
GGGTGTTAGTCTGAGAGTGGGTCATGAAGATTCCTGCTTTCTTGTTTAGCTAGTACTAACAAGAATAGGTCTTCATGGCCTTTTTGGTCTAGTCGTCAGGGTGTTGCACTTGAATTGTAAACTGGGGTTCCAAAAAAACTAATGACTGTGAGTCGGCCAAACGTTTGATTGGCCAAATCGATACGCTTTTGCATACTAATTCCCCCGTTTGATAAGAAGGCACTTAAAGAGTTGCTTTCAATTGATCTAATCGCCATTGGCACCATGAAATAAAGGCTAATTCGTCAATCTTTGGAATGCCATAGGTTATAGCATACGTTAACTTTTGAGTGGTAAGTAGTTGATCATAGGGTTTGCTAATAATACCAACCACAAGGATATCGACATTTTTGTCAATCCCGTTGACAGGTTTTGCTCCTAGAATAGTTGCTAACTGTTGTGCCTGGAAACGACTAAAAGATCGCAAACGGCCGGTAAAGAGAATTCGTTTGCCCCTTAAATCTATCATGATGTTTACCTCTCACTAGGGGGAACGTTTGCTAGATCTTCTGCCTGATACTTTTCGATGCGATATAAGGTTACTGGTGCAATACCTAACATGCGTGCAATTTGTCGCTTGGTCAGAGTTTCATCTCCGTCTTTCTTCCTATTTAAAAGGCGACAGGCTTCTTTATAAATATAGCGTTTTTGACGATTAGGTGAATGAGGACCATATTCGCGAATTTTGCCTTTATATTTGCCCTGGCGTTTGGCAATTTCTATGCCTTGTTGTTGCCGTATCTTAATAGTTTCGCGCTCTTCTTGAGCAATATACTTATATAGTTCGACAATAATTGTCGTAATCAAGTTACGAAGGTTAGGATCTTCAATACTTGCAAAGCTAGGCAGATTTAGAACGTTCAATTGAGCTCCACGATGCCGAATGGTTTCGATGATGTCAGTCAAATCATGAGAATTGCGACCAAGTCGATCAAGGCTCAGTACCACTACTTCATCATCATCACGAATATAGTCTAACATTGCTTTCAGTTGAGGACGATCGGCATTTTTACCTGAAAGCTTCTCTTGAAAGATTTTATTAACACCGGCATCATGTAGCTGTTCAATTTGACGCGCCAGATTTTGATCACGCGTACTAACACGCGCATAACCGATTTTAGACAATTCTAGATCACCTCCGGGTCACTTATATGTAACTAATAATACTCCCTTCTCTCTTTAGTTACAATAGGGTACACCCTAACGAGTTAACTCATACAAAAAATATTTTTTAAATTGTATATACTCACTAATTACCCCTTTGTTTTTGGCAGAAAGTTCTTCGGATGGAAAGCTTGAAATGATTTTACACAGTTTTTTATATCCATTATCATGACGTAACTTAAAATTCTCAGACCCATATTTGCCTTGAACTATATCAAAGCGCTGCTTTACTTCAGCAACACTGGTTAAGGAACTCCACTCGGAAAGTTCCGTCACATGAGCAGGAAAAGTTGAAACTATTAATGCTTTTGCTGTGTTAATACTACAAAATAGCCACTCCTCCTGCGTTGGATTGTACGCTCGATTCGTCTCTACATTGTTCTTAATAATTTTAAATAGATCATCATTTTCCAAGTGTCACTCCCCTTCCGAATGATCACAGCCTTTGTGTGTCTTGTAAGGCAAAGCCTTCCCTATTGATTATCTAGCAGCCCGCTTATAAATGGAATATAATAATGTAAGAATTAAAGATCAATAGTGGACTTGCAAGGAGCAATGATAGTTATCAAAACTACTGCCAAAAGATCCAGTGCCAAAAAAAGTTCACAAGACGCTATGATGCACATACTTGATTGGGCATACGAAAGGACACTGACCGGATTGCCTGGTCAAAAGGATATTCATATGTTAGTTGCCGACTATCTCAGTAAGTACCCACCAGATGTAGCAATCAAACATTTGGTCAATTTTCAGACGACAAAAGCTGCCACATCAGGTTTTGTGACGGGGTTTGGTGGTTTAATAACTATGCCGGTAACAATTCCAGCCAACGTCACAACCGTTATTCTTTTCCAGATGCGTATGATAGCCGCTATTGCATTGATTCGTGGGTATGATTTAGACAGTGATCAGACTCAAACTTTTGTCTATGCTACGTTAGCGGGAACATCAGTCACAGACATCATGAAAAAGACTGGCATCGTTACTGGCAATAAGATGGCGCTAGGCGCGATTAAAAAGGTCCCCGGCTCAGTACTAACAAAAATAAACCAAGCTGTCGGTTTTCGTCTAGTCACAAAATTTGGAAGAACTGGTTCAATTAACCTCGTCAAGATGGTTCCTATAGCTGGTGCATTAGTGGGCGGTGCATTCGATACAGTAACGACGCGCACGATTGCTAGATTAGCCAACCTTACATTTTCCGAAACAGGAATTGATACGTAAATTGCAAGAACAAGTTAGCCAGTCGTTGAGGACAATCCCAGAACAGGCCGTTATCAAATAGAAGTTGTGGCGCTAGAGAGACTACTGGGCCATGCGGCGAACGCGCCGAGCTTCGGCC
>NZ_BTTP01000037.1:0-2761 GCF_036246225.1 Lacticaseibacillus salsurivasis | reverse complement strand
TGAACCATCGTCCCAGACGTATTCTGAACTATCTTCGCCCATGCGATTACTACCGATGCATGGCGTAACAGCCTAGACCACTATCAAGAATTCGTTATCATCGTTGCACTTGACTTGAAAATTGAGGCGCTTGAATCAGTTGCCTCGCAAACAACAGGGCTACTGCACACCCCAGCAAAACTTTGAGGCCGAAGCTCGGCGCGTTCGCCGCATGGCCCAGTAGTCTCTCTAGCGCCACAACTTCTATTTGATAACGGCCTGTTCTGGGATTGTCCTCAACGACTGGCTAACTTGTTCTTGCAATTTACGACTAAATAATCTATTGCTCTTATGATGATATTTTACCAAACGAGAAAAACTAGTCCGGAATATCAGCATAAGAGCAAGTGTGTTAATCAGTCCGTATTAGATAGTTTTCCGTCGACAATTTTGTACACATTATCAGAAAACTCTCGCAGACGATCATCGTGCGTGACGATGACGACTGCTTTTTCCTCGTCATGCGCAATATTAGCAAAAAGTTGGCCAACTTCTTTGACACGTGCCGTATCTAATGCTGCCGTAGGTTCATCGGCTAGGATGATCGCCGGGTCTGTATACAACGCACGGGCAATTGCAACACGCTGTTGTTGACCGCCAGACAATTCGCCAGGGTATTTGTTTAATAATTTTTGAATGCCTAGCGTTTCAATAATTTTGTCAAATCCATCTTGACTGAGGTTATTGTTAGGCTTCACCTGGTCAACAAGTTTGAATTGGTCTGCTACGGTTAAATATGGCACGAGATTGTACGCCTGTAAGACGAAACCGATTTGTTCAAGTCGTGTTTTTTCGGCTTCTTTGGTACTCAAATCACTGATGTCGTGACCATTCAAACGAACTGAGCCGTCTGTTGGTGTCTGTAACCCGCCTAAAATGGTTAGCAAGGTACTTTTACCAGATCCTGAAGGACCAATGATAAGCGACACCTCACCAGCTTTAAACGCTAAACTGACGTCTTCTAGTGCCGTAACTAAATTGGTTTTCTGACCAAATTGTTTCGTCACGTGTTCAAGGGCTAGTTTTTCTTCACGCATCTTTTTAACCTCCAATTACTGATACCGGATCAATCTTACTAATCACACGAATCGGAATGATTGCACCCAGTAACCCGGTTACCATCAATCCGGCCGCAATGAGTCCCATCAATCCCCAATCAAATGCCATTGGTACGCTATCTGGAATCCCAAATTCAGTTAATGCCGATAGTACAGCACCAACGACGATACCAGTTGCCATAATAAAGAACGTCTCAAATAACGTATTTTGGGCCAAGAAACGATTTGGAATGCCTTGTGCACGCAAAACTGCCAAGTTAGGCAATTTTTGAACCGTTAGAATGTAGAGGAAGATGGTAATCACAATCAATGAAATGACAATCAGGAAGCCAATCATGAGACCAAACGTCGCTTTTTGCGGTGTATAACCTGGCAATTTATTGATAAAGGCTTGGTATGAATAAGTCTTTAATGCTTTATCATCGACCGATTGTGACGTTTTTGAATTAACTACGCTACCTTGGAATTGATCTGACACGCCCTTAATGACACGCCATTGCGCTAACGCGCCATAAATAACAGGTGCGGTGTTATACGTGGCATTTTTCGCATAACCCACGATTTTATATTTCGTATCAGATAACCCAATCGAAATTTTATCCCCCATACCGTAAATATCCTTATCAACTGAGTCAGCGAGGACGACTTCGTTAGCTGCCTTTGGCAAGTGCCCCTTGGTTAATTGTAGGTTTTTAGCGATGTACTCGTCGTTATTCATCCCAACGAATTGTGCGGATTCACGTTTTCCGCCAATTTTCATATTAACTGGTGTAATGCCAAGTGTTGCGGTTTTGTCGTCGCTTAACTGATCCACCTGTTTCGTTGTCAGTAATGACTGTCCGGCATTGCCATTAGCGTCTTTGGTCATTACAAAGGACTTAGACTGCCAGCTGTCCACCGCAGCGGTGTTAGCTGTTGCCAGCCCGAGCGCCAGGGCACTTAAAATGAAAATCAAATAACTGATTAAGACGACGACTGTTAGAATCAAGCCGTACCGTAGTTTTTCTTTTTTAATCTCTCTAATTGCTAAAAACATTTGTTCCTCCTGTATTTGTTGCAGTTCAGCAAACTTACTATACACAAGTATACATGCTCTTATGATGAGATTCCGGACTAGTTTTGCTAGTTTGGTAAAATATCATCATAGGAGCATTTTTATTTATGGTTACACGTTATGAAGAGGACTTAAAAAAGTCCATTGTGGAGATGGTTAAAGCGGGACGACGATCCGATGAATTATCCAAGGAATACGGTCCTTCAGCCGATTCAATTCGGAATTGGGTTAAAGGCGCTAAATCAGTTGAGCTAGAAGACGGTACTGAAGTAACGTCCAAAGAATTCAAACAACTTCAAAGGGAAAATAAGCGATTAAAGGAGGAACTTGAAATTTTAAAAGCTGCGGCGGTGTTACTGGGAAAGCATTAGGACGAATTAATTGCCTTGTCTTCATAGAAGATCAGTTATTGCGACACCGCTTATCAATTATTCTTTCGGCACTGAAATTACCGCGCAGCACCTATTACCATTGGAAAAGATACGTAAATTGCAAGAACAAGTTAGCCAGTCGTTGAGGACAATCCCAGAACAGGCCGTTATCAAATAGAAGTTGTGGCGCTAGAGAGACTACTGGGCCATGCGGCGAACGCGCCGAGCTTCGGCCTCAA
>NZ_BTTP01000036.1:0-2767 GCF_036246225.1 Lacticaseibacillus salsurivasis | reverse complement strand
TTGTACCCAACGCATGAGGGTTGTGTGATGCACGAAAATACCACGGTCGCGCATCGTTTCAACTAGATCTCGATAACTGATGTTGTAACGCAAGTAGTAGCCTACGGCAAAAGTAATCACTGATTGATTGAATTGCCGTCCTTTAAAATGATCAGTCATCTGAAAACCTCCAGTTTCAATTCATGATACAGGATGCACTCTCCCTGAGTAAACTTTGCACCAGAACCATGGGACTAATGCACCACTAAACCCTGCACCACCTTTTTTGTTCCACTAGGGTACACCCTCTTGTAGCCACTCTGAAGGTTTGGTATCATTGACTACATATAGATGACCCGGAGGCATTCATAAATGGCAAAAATTGGATATGCACGCGTCAGTACCCGTGACCAGAATCTTGAAAGACAATTGAAAGGATTGGCGGACGCCGGAGTAGAAAAAATATTTAAAGAAAAAATTAGCGGTAAAGACACACAACGACCGCAGCTTCAAGCCATGATGCAATACATCCGTGATGACGACGAAGTCGTTATCCTGAGCCTTGATCGATTGGGCCGAAACTCTAGAGATCTTACAGATATCATTGAGCAAATCCGTCAAAAAGGTGCCATGCTTAATGTGCTAAATCTGCCAAGTTTTGCATCGATCAAGGATGATAATCTTCGAAACCTGATGACCAATATCATCGTCGAGTTATATAAGTACATGGCCCAGGAGGAGCGGGAGACAATTAAGGCTCGTCAACGACAAGGCATAGAGATTGCGAAGCAACAGGGAAAATATAAAGGACATCAGCGCGAATATTCACCAGATTCTTCAAATCGACAAAAGCGCTACATTTATAAGGAAGCTACTCGCTTGCTGAAAGAGAGAGAAGAGCATCTAGCACGTCAAGAAGGGGCTAGTACAAAACGACAGATTGCTCGGATGCTTGGCATAGCTCCGGTGACACTTTGGAGAATCGAGCAATACGCAAATGAGACAAGGAACTAAGCTTAGATTCGATCTATATATAGGAAGAAACTAGTCTTAAAAAAGATACCTTGCTGATATGTAGGAAGCTAGCTATATAATAGAGGTGAGTTGGCTAATGAAGATTCTGATTTGTGTTGAGAACTTGTTAATGGACGGTGTTAAGCGAGCCGCGACAGTGATAGGTAATGAACTTTCAAAAGAAAATGAAGTGATGTATTTTTCAATGGCCACGACGCCCAGCTTCTTTACTTTGACGGCTCCTCTGATATCGGTTTCGGATCCCGTCAACTCTGGCAGAAGTTTTCGCGGCAGTGAACCATTGAAAAAATACGCATCTCAAATAAGCGATTTACTTCATACCCTATTTGTCGGTGATTATGATGTTGTAATTTTAACAGCAGGACTACTAACCAGTTTTTCTCCACGAATAAAAAAAGAGTTTCCTCACATAAAGGTCATTTCTTGGCTCCATAACAACTATGAAACCTATATGAATGACTACTATAGTCAAATGAGGACTGAATTTATAACAGGATTAACCAACGCAGATTATGTGGTAGTTTTAACGGACCATGATGTCATGCGCTTTTCGAAATTACAAGCTAAAACCATCAAGATTTACAATCCGTTGACCATCAAAAGCGACTCTATTTCGACATTAGAAAATCACGTTATTAGTATGGTTTCCAGAATTGATATTAAGCAAAAGGGATTAGACCTATTGGTTGAGATTGCCAAGAATATTCCGGATGATTGGAAGATTCGTTTGGCTGGTTCAGGACCAGACAATGACAAATTGCGAACAATGATTAGTACAGCAAATTTGGAAAGCAAACTGAAACTAACTGGATCCCTAAATGATGAGCAATTGGCCTTGCACTACCAAACTTCTTCTGTATTTATGATGACCTCTCGTTGGGAAGGCCTGCCTCTAGTAATTGGTGAAGCTATGAGTTTTGGATTGCCCATTATTTCAATGGATAATACCGGCGCCCAAGAGTATTTAAGGGGAGGAGAATTTGGTGTTCTGACGCAATATCACAATGTTCATGATTTTAACACCAAACTTGAGCCCCTCATGGCCTCACAATATGTTCGTTCTTTTTGGGCTAATAAATCCTTACAGCGCCGAAAATATTTCGTACTTTCTGATATTGTAATGAAATGGCAGAATCTCTTTAAAGCAAGGTAATGAGATGTCTCTTATGGCGTGCAAATCGAGCAATAATTAGCATGACAAGTGAGACACGGATTTGAAGCTTGGTCAACTAAGGTAAGTATGGCCACATGCTTAGTGACCGTTTAAAAAATTAAAACACCAAGTAGGTTGCTCTATAAACGCGTTATTACGTTCGACTAAATCGGAGCAAAAAAAGACTGATAGCCTAGCTTACATCAACGGCCAACACGCAGCTGAATGCGGGGCTGCTGAAAAAGTCAGCAGCTGCATAAGTAACCGTTCAATAGGCGCACAGCCCTGGGGAAAGCACCAGATGCTAGGGCTTGTTTGTCGTCCCTCTGGCACGTTAAACAAGATTAAACGCTGATAAAAGATCTGATAGGTTCTGGTGCAAAGTTGAAATTAAGCGTAAATCAAAGTGACTGTGTTCAGTGGTTGTAGCCTATGCCGCTAACAATTGGTCGACTTCTTGATACGCTGAAAAGCCGAAGAGGCCTAGCTTCTTTCGGCTTTCTTTGTGTATCGCATGCATGGTTTCAATGCCGTATAATGTCCTAGCTGCTGTCCGAGTGCTCTGATAACTTGCGGAACGAACTTGTTGCCGCTTAATAA
>NZ_BTTP01000035.1:3457-5110 GCF_036246225.1 Lacticaseibacillus salsurivasis | reverse complement strand
TAAATCGAAGAGAATTAAACATGAGCGAAGTCAATTCGCAAACAACAAATCGAGCTATTCAAATAACTCATTATATGAGAGTTTGATCCTGGCTCAGGATGAACGCTGGCGGCGTGCCTAATACATGCAAGTCGAACGAGGTTTTGTTGATCGAGTTCTTCGGAACAACTTCTTTAAAACCGAGTGGCGGACGGGTGAGTAACACGTGGGTAACCTGCCCTTAAGTGGGGGATAACATTTGGAAACAGATGCTAATACCGCATAAACCTTTAGACCACATGGTCTAAAGTTGAAAGATGGCGTAAGCTATCGCTTTTGGATGGACCCGCGGCGTATTAGCTAGTTGGTAAGGTAACGGCTTACCAAGGCGATGATACGTAGCCGAACTGAGAGGTTGATCGGCCACAATGGGACTGAGACACGGCCCATACTCCTACGGGAGGCAGCAGTAGGGAATCTTCCACAATGGACGCAAGTCTGATGGAGCAACGCCGCGTGAGTGAAGAAGGCTTTCGGGTCGTAAAACTCTGTTGTTGGAGAAGAACACGTTTGAGAGTAACTGTTCAGACGTTGACGGTATCCAACCAGAAAGCCACGGCTAACTACGTGCCAGCAGCCGCGGTAATACGTAGGTGGCAAGCGTTATCCGGATTTATTGGGCGTAAAGCGAGCGCAGGCGGTTTTTTAAGTCTGATGTGAAAGCCTTCGGCTTAACCGAAGAAGTGCATCGGAAACTGGGAAACTTGAGTGCAGAAGAGGACAGTGGAACTCCATGTGTAGCGGTGAAATGCGTAGATATATGGAAGAACACCAGTGGCGAAGGCGGCTGTCTGGTCTGTAACTGACGCTGAGGCTCGAAAGCATGGGTAGCGAACAGGATTAGATACCCTGGTAGTCCATGCCGTAAACGATGAATGCTAGGTGTTGGAGGGTTTCCGCCCTTCAGTGCCGCAGCTAACGCATTAAGCATTCCGCCTGGGGAGTACGACCGCAAGGTTGAAACTCAAAGGAATTGACGGGGGCCCGCACAAGCGGTGGAGCATGTGGTTTAATTCGACGCAACGCGAAGAACCTTACCAGGTCTTGACATCCTATGCCAACCTGAGAGATCAGGCGTTCCCTTCGGGGACATAGTGACAGGTGGTGCATGGTTGTCGTCAGCTCGTGTCGTGAGATGTTGGGTTAAGTCCCGCAACGAGCGCAACCCTTATGACTAGTTGCCAGCATTCAGTTGGGCACTCTAGTAAGACTGCCGGTGACAAACCGGAGGAAGGTGGGGACGACGTCAAATCATCATGCCCCTTATGACCTGGGCTACACACGTGCTACAATGGCCGGTACAACGAGTTGCGAACCCGCGAGGGCAAGCTAATCTCTTAAAGCCGGTCTCAGTTCGGACTGCAGGCTGCAACTCGCCTGCACGAAGTCGGAATCGCTAGTAATCGCGGATCAGCATGCCGCGGTGAATACGTTCCCGGGCCTTGTACACACCGCCCGTCACACCATGAGAGTTTGTAACACCCGAAGCCGGTGGGGTAACCTTTCGAGGAGCTAGCCGTCTAAGGTGGGACAGATGATTAGGGTGAAGTCGTAACAAGGTAGCCGTAGGAGAACCTGCGGCTGGATCACCTCCTTTCTAAGGATAGATACGTA
>NZ_BTTP01000035.1:0-3169 GCF_036246225.1 Lacticaseibacillus salsurivasis | reverse complement strand
CTGTTAAAAGATCAAGGTCAAGTTACAAAGGGCGCACGGTGGATGCCTTGGCACTAGGAACCGATGAAGGACGGAACTAATACCGATATGCTTCGGGGAGCTATACGTAAGCTTTGATCCGAAGATTTCCGAATGGGGGAACCCAATCACCTTTAGGTGATTACTGGCATGTGAATACATAGCATGTCAGAGGCACACGCAGGGAACTGAAACATCTAAGTACCTGCAGGAAGAGAAAGCAATTGCGATTCCCATAGTAGCGGCGAGCGAAGTGGGAACAGCCCAAACCAAGAAGCTTGCTTCTTGGGGTTGTAGGACCAGACATTGGAGTTACCAAAGTGGTTGATAGACGAAGTCAGCTGGAAAGCTGCGCGAAACAAGGTGAAAGCCCTGTAGTCGAAATCGACCACCCTCCGTTTGGGATCCTGAGTACGGCGGAACACGTGAAATTCCGTCGGAATCCGGGTGGACCATCACCCAAGGCTAAATACTCCCTAGTGACCGATAGTGAACCAGTACCGTGAGGGAAAGGTGAAAAGCACCCCGGAAGGGGAGTGAAATAGTTCCTGAAACCGTGTGCCTACAATTAGTTGGAGCCCGTTAATGGGTGACAGCGTGCCTTTTGTAGAATGAACCGGCGAGTTACGCTAACATGCGAGGTTAAGGTGAAAAGCCGGAGCCGCAGCGAAAGCGAGTCTGAATAGGGCGATTAAGTATGTTGGTGTAGACCCGAAACCAAGTGACCTACCCATGACCAGGTTGAAGGTGTGGTAAAACACACTGGAGGACCGAACCCGTGTATGTTGAAAAATGCTGGGATGAGTTGTGGGTAGCGGTGAAATTCCAAACGAACTTGGAGATAGCTGGTTCTCTCCGAAATAGCTTTAGGGCTAGCCTCGGAGGATGGATATTGGAGGTAGAGCACTGTTTGGACTAGGGGCCCGTCATGGGTTACTGAATTCAGATAAACTCCGAATACCAATTATCTTACTCCGGGAGTCAGACAGTGAGCGATAAGGTCCATTGTCGAAAGGGGAACAGCCCAGATCACCAGTTAAGGTCCCTAAATTTATGCTAAGTGGAAAAGGATGTGGCGTTGCACAGACAACTAGGATGTTGGCTCAGAAGCAGCCATCATTTAAAGAGTGCGTAATAGCTCACTAGTCGAGTGACCCTGCGCCGAAAATATACCGGGGCTAAGCATAATACCGAAACTGTGGGTGCAACCTTATGGTTGCGCGGTAGGAGAGCGTTCTAATGGCGTTGAAGGTCGATCGTGAGGACGGCTGGAGCGATTAGAAGTGAGAATGCCGGCATGAGTAGCGAAAGATAGGTGAGAATCCTATCCACCGTATGACTAAGGTTTTCTGGGGAAGGCTCGTCCTCCCAGAGTTAGTCGGGACCTAAGGCGAGGCCGAGAGGCGTAGTCGATGGAAAACAGGTTGAGATTCCTGTACTGATTTATTTTGTTTGACCGATGGCGGGACGCAGGAGGTTAAGCCAAGCACCCGGCTGGAAATGGGTGTCCAAGCAACAAGTCTTGACGCGAGTGAAATGCTTACGACTATAAGGACAAGTTGTGATGGGGAGCGAAATTTTAGTAGCGAAGTGGCTGATATCACACTGCCGAGAAAAGCGTCTAGTTAGAAATAAATCACCCGTACCGCAAACCGACACAGGTAGTCGAGGCGAGTAGCCTCAGGTGAGCGAGCGAACTCTCGTTAAGGAACTCGGCAAAATGACCCCGTAACTTCGGAAGAAGGGGTGCTGACCGCAAGGTCAGCCGCAGTGAATAGGCCCAAACAACTGTTTATCAAAAACACAGGTCTCTGCTAAATCGTAAGATGACGTATAGGGGCTGACACCTGCCCGGTGCTGGAAGGTTAAGAGGATGAGTTAGCGTAAGCGAAGCCCAGAATTGAAGCCCCAGTAAACGGCGGCCGTAACTATAACGGTCCTAAGGTAGCGAAATTCCTTGTCGGGTAAGTTCCGACCCGCACGAAAGGTGTAATGATTTGGGCACTGTCTCAACGAGAGACTCGGTGAAATTATAGTACCCGTGAAGATGCGGGTTACCCGCGACAGGACGGAAAGACCCCATGGAGCTTTACTGTAGCTTGATATTGAGTGTTTGTACCGCTTGTACAGGATAGGTAGGAGCCGTAGAGACCGGAACGCTAGTTTCGGAGGAGGCATTGGTGGGATACTACCCTTGCTGTATGAACACTCTAACCCGCGCCACTAAGCGTGGCGGGAGACAGTGTCAGGTGGGCAGTTTGACTGGGGCGGTCGCCTCCTAAAATGTAACGGAGGCGCCCAAAGGTTCCCTCAGAATGGTTGGAAATCATTCGCAGAGTGTAAAGGTATAAGGGAGCTTGACTGCGAGACTGACAAGTCGAGCAGGGACGAAAGTCGGGCTTAGTGATCCGGTGGTTCCGTATGGAAGGGCCATCGCTCAACGGATAAAAGCTACCCTGGGGATAACAGGCTTATCTTCCCCAAGAGTCCACATCGACGGGAAGGTTTGGCACCTCGATGTCGGCTCATCGCATCCTGGGGCTGTAGTCGGTCCCAAGGGTTGGGCTGTTCGCCCATTAAAGCGGTACGCGAGCTGGGTTCAGAACGTCGTGAGACAGTTCGGTCCCTATCCGTCGCGGGCGCAGGAAATTTGAGAGGAGCTGTCCTTAGTACGAGAGGACCGGGATGGACGTTCCGCTGGTGTACCAGTTGTGCCGCCAGGCGCATCGCTGGGTAGCTATGAACGGAAGGGATAAACGCTGAAAGCATCTAAGTGTGAAGCCCCCCTCGAGATGAGATTTCCCATTCCTATATGGAAGTAAGACCCCTGAGAGATGATCAGGTAGATAGGCTGGAAGTGGAAGTGCAGCGATGCATGGAGCGGACCAGTACTAATCGGTCGAGGACTTGACCAAAACGTGCAAAGTTTGGTAAAACAAACGAGCACGACTAGCGACAAATACGTCGTTCAAAGCATGATAAAACAATGATCTCCAGTTTTGAGAGCGCAAAGCCCTCAATTGAATATGAAGTGCGGTGGCGATAGCGAGAAGGATACACCTGTTCCCATGCCGAACACAGAAGTTAAGCTTCTCTACGCCGAGAGTAGTTGGTGGGTGACTGCCTGCGAGGGTAGGAAGCTGCCGCGCTT
>NZ_BTTP01000034.1:0-5393 GCF_036246225.1 Lacticaseibacillus salsurivasis | reverse complement strand
TGAATAGCTCGATTTGTTGTTTGCGAATTGACTTCGCTCATGTTTAATTCTCTTCGATTTACATCGAAAAGCCCTATCACATTTACGAAACTTTGTTCAGTTTTCAAAGGACTACCTTGTCCAAAAGACAACTTTAACAGTCTAGCAATTGAACATGTCGTTGTCAACACTATTTTTCAACCATGCCGTGTAACCGGCGTGTCTCGGCGTTTCACAACGTTGACAATAATACCAACTCCCCCAAGGGCCGTCAACACTTTTTTGGCAAAACCACAAAACAATCACCGGTGTTTAGAAATTTCACAAACTTTAGTAGCGCTTACAGTTGCGCATAAAAAAACAGCCTCCAAGTCGAGGCTGTTCTATAACTCATGACTTTATTCACCGGTAATAACGGTTTGACCAGCCATGTATGGGACCAAGACATCGGGAATAGTCACTGAGCCATCGGCATTTTGATAATTTTCCAAAATCGCAGCGACGGTCCGACCAACGGCGAGACCGGAGCCATTCAAGGTGTGGACATACTGCGGCTTGCCGTTCTCATCGCGGTAACGGATCTGCGCGCGGCGTGCTTGGAAGTCCGTGCAGTTCGAGCAGCTGGAGATTTCGCGGTACCGATCCTGAGCTGGCAGCCAGACTTCAAGGTCGTTGGTCTTGGCCGAGGTGAAGCTGGCGTCATTAGAGGCAAGCGTAATGACATGGTAAGGCAGGCCGAGTTTCTCCAGCAAATCGCCAGCATCGTGAATCAGCTTTTTCAATTCATTCCAAGAATCCTCTGGCTTGCAGAACTTCACCATTTCGACCTTGTTGAACTGGTGCATCCGAATCAAGCCGCGGGTATCCCGCCCGGCACTCCCAGCTTCAGAGCGGAAAGCTGGGGTCAATGCGGTCACAGAAATCGGCAATTTCTCCGCGTCGATGATTTCGCTGCGATAGTAGTTGACCAAAGGCACTTCCGCTGTCGGAATCAGCGTCAGCGGATCTTCTTCATTCATGATGGTGTAAACATCTTGGCCAAACTTGGGAAATTGGCCGGTGCCGAACATCGAGTCATTGTTAACCAGGTATGGCGGAATGATTTCTTCGTAGCCTTCCTTGTAGTGTTCATCCAGGAAGAAGTTGTAAACCGCGCGTTCCAGGCGGGCACCAGCGCCTTTGTAGTAAACAAAACGGCTACCGGCGACTTTCGCGGCCCGTTCAAAGTCCAAAATGCCGAGCGCTTCCCCGATTTCAAAGTGGGCTTTCGGGGTAAAGTCAAACTGACGGATAGTGCCGACTTTGTATTCCTCCCGCGAGTCGTCCTCGTTCAGGGACATTGGCACATCATCAGCTGGGAAGTTAGGCAGACGCACCAGTGTGTAGTTCATCTTGTCTTGGACCGCAGCCAGTTCCTTGTCCAAGGCCCCGATCTGCTTACCAACTTCACGCATGGCCTGAATCTCGGCATCAGCATTTTCTTTGTTGCGCTTTTTCTGTGAGATTTCATCCGAAACCTTGTTGCGCTGAGCCTTGAGTTCCTCAGTTTTGGCAATCAAAGTCCGCCGCTGGACATCTTCGGCCAGCAGGTCATCGATTTCCTCACCTTTAACATTGCGGGCGGCGAGCTTGGTCTTGGCCCATTCCGGGTTGTCCCGGATCACTTTAATATCTAGCATAATATCCTCCTATGACGTGATTGCACACAAAAAGCCCTTCATCTCATTGGGACGAAAGGCTTTTCCGCGGTGCCACCCAAGTTTGACCCGAAGGCCACCCTTAATTCGCTGATAACGGCCAGCAGCCGTGCGGTTCGACGCCGCCCACTGTCGCGCTGGAATAAGAAAGCTCGTAGCTCGCACCGCCCGCTACGTCTCTGTTGCTTTCTGGATAAGCGCCTAATCACGTGTTGTTTTGTTAAGGCAAGAATACTGCATTTTACGTTTGGCTGCAACTAGTAGTCAAAGTCTGTGCTATTGATGGCGATGGCGCTCTTCTCATCCCAGAGTTGGCGCAGTTCACTATAAAGCTCGCCGTACCAATCGTTGGACACGCTGGCCGCCCACTTATAAGTCAACTGGCCGGCCCGGAACTGGTGCGAATCCGGCAGCTCGGCACTTTCAATGATTAAGTCTGCCGCTTTCAAATCATCAGCCGGCGACAAGACTTCAACGAACGGTTGCGCCATCAAAAAACCGACCAGATCAATATAACCTAGGACCGTTTGCTCGATCACTGGCGCCACTTTGACTTTCACCAGCGGCGCAAACTGCATCGCCACCTGCTGCACATTCGTATAATACGAATGCACGAGTTGATCCATCACCGGCTCCAAGATTTCCAGGTGCCGCGTGTACACCACATGTTCCAGGGTCTGGCGCACCTTACGCTCCAGCACTGGGCTATCCGGCATTTGGGCAATGCGCTGATTCATGGCGTAGGCAATGGTTTGCGACAAGTCGCCGCGGAACTGCAAGGTGCTAACGGTATTCGCCAGCAAATTCGCCCGGAGCATGTTGAAGGCCGCTTTGGGCAGCTGTCCTTCCACCAAGAAGCTGACTGGCAGTTTCTCGAGAAAATCGGTCACTAGAGTATAAATGCTGGGATTATAGCGTTTGAACCGATCGAAAGTTTTGGCCTGAAGCCGCGTACTGGTTGACGTGTAAAACGGCAAAAAGTGGAACGTAAAGTACAGGGCCGTGCTTTCCCCCATTTGCTCGTCGGTACTAAGCACTGGGAAATGGAACCGGTCGCTGTTCAGCGCGCTCAGTTCGTCAAACATATTGGCCACCGGATACTTTAACACCGTGTCCGCTGGCACGTATGGCACGCGCTGGCCCTCATCCGCTCGCCGCTGTGAAATAGCAATGTAGTACATCAGAATTTCACGAGTGACGTAATTCGGCTGGCCAATATCGAACAACTTCACGGATCCATCAATCACTTCACCCAGAATATCCCGCGGCAAATCGTCAAACGGCCAAGCGGAACCGTCAGTGGCCATCCAGTAGATCATGGTTAAAAACAGCCGGATACATTTTTCATCGCCTTGCAGCGTCAACGTCTCATAGGAAAACCGGACGCCAAACTCCCGAGCAAATTCACGCAGCGGCTTTAGGTGCCGCAGCATGGTGGCTTTGGACGTCTGCTCAGCAGCCAAAAACGTGTCAAAGTCAGGATAATCATGGTATAAAAGCGTCTTTAAAAAATGGTATGGGTGCCCTTCCCGCACCAACGCCCAGCGTAAAGTGCTGGAAGACACATTAAAAAGCTTGCGAACCGCGGTGGTTTTAACCCCCAACACCGCGGCTAAAGTGGCGACTAAACTATTATAAGTATTGTAAACAGCGCCATAGTTCCGTTTGGTCAAAGCCGCAATCTGCTTCAAATTGACCTCTGTCACCAATGGCTCCCCGGTGCGCTCAATTGCGAGCCGTTCCGCAACAGGCGTTTGCGATGCCCGCGCATTCACGATTCGCCGGAATAAACTCAGCTCCTCGATTCGCGACTGCGACAGGAAGAAATCTTCTCGTCCACGCATAACTATTCTCCTTTTCCCCCAAAAACTAAAAACCTATTAAGCCTACTAATTATAACAACAAACTCTTATTTATGAAAAAAGTTTTCAACATTTCTGTACCAGCCGCTAAAAAATCGAGCAAGCCCGGGCTTTTTGATGCGTTTGCGCGCCATTTTTGGTATACTCGCTGGAGATATAACGCCGAGAAAGGGGTGGTCACATGAGCTATGAAGCAATCTTCTTCGAAAAAAGCGATCTGCAAAAATTCGAAATGTTTCGCACCTTGACCGTGCATCATAGCGATGGCTTATCCATCAGCGATCTGGCCGCCAAGCTGAGCCTGTCTTACCAGCAGAGCTACAACATTTTTCAAGAACTGCTGCGCGATCTCGTCGACTTAACCGACGACACCCGCGCCGTGTGCAAAAAGGCCTTAAATGGGACCACCCCGCTGAAGATCAGCCTCGATGACTACCGGACTTACCTTTTGCAAGACGCCATTGCCTTTCAGTTTATTGACTATCTGGTGCAAGGCAACCGGCCATCGCTGGATCGCTTCTGCGCCGAGCGCTACATCAGTCGCTCGACTTTGATGCGCAAAACCATTCCGGTGCGCAATTTTCTGGCGGAATTTCACCTAAAACTCTCGCTGACCAAAACGGCCTTTGTCGGTGATGAGAAACAGGTGCGGCTTTTCCTGCAGCAGTTCTACTGGCTGAGTTATCATGGCACCGAATGGCCGTTCCAAGCCATCTCTTATCGCCAGTTGCGCGCTCAGTACCGCGAGCTACCGTCTGCGGATCCTGATCCGATCGTGGCCGCCCAAGAGCGCGTGTTTTGGGCCATTTGCCGCACGCGTCTGTTGCACGGGCACTACATCAAGCTGGATGCCAGCTTTGCCCGCATCTTTACGCATTATCCGTTCCCGACCATCAATTTTTATCAAGAAAAGGCCTTCCCAGGGCTAACAAAACATATTTTGACGGAAGAAAATGCCTTTTTTTACTTCTTTCAGCAAAAGACGATTCGCTTCACGCCACCGACCGCCGACCTCCAGCCAGCCGTCACCTTTATCAAACAAGCGGACAGTCCCATTTGGCCACTGGTCAAAAACTTGTTGGCCATGCTTCAAACAAACCTGCGCGACCCCGAAGATCCGGTTTTAAAAAACGACGAGATTCTCCAAATGAACCTCCTCCGGATGACGGCGGCGTTTGCGCTGATGGGTGGCAACTACGTCAAGCAGCCGGACCTGTTCCCGCCTGACGCTATCACTTACCAACAAACCCAGCTGCAAACTGAGCTCGCCAAGTTTATCGCTGACCTCCCGGATGAGCCTGCGTACCAGCCTTATAAGCAATCCGCAGAGGCCTTCATGCGTGTCCTGTTCTACCTGTTGGTTCCGTACTTGCGCCGCTTCAAGTGGGACAACACCGTCAAGGTCAAGTTGGTGATGGAGACCACCGATATTGTCTACCGCAACATCATCAACTTCCTGCAAAACCTTAATGTTGTTGAGCTTTTGCCGGATAATGCGCCGCTGACCAAAGCGGATTTGCTGGTTACCTCTTTGGACGATTTCATCGATCGCGACCAGCTCACCTCTGATGCCGGCAAAATGGCCATTTTCAACTGGTACCTGGATGCCACAACCAGCGACTACCGCGCCTTGTTTGAACAAATCGCGGCGCTGTATCGCGCCAAGCTGACACGCCAAGCCACGCTTGCATAACCTGAAGCGAATCAAAACGACCCCGCCAACCGCATTGTGAAGTGCAATAGAAAAGTTAGACAATTTAGATTTTGAATTAAGCAATCATGGTTTGTTCCCGGTACTCAACTGGGGTCAAGCCATTTTTGTTTCTCGAAATTCTGACATTGTTAAACCAATCCA
>NZ_BTTP01000033.1:0-6656 GCF_036246225.1 Lacticaseibacillus salsurivasis | reverse complement strand
CGAGTGCCAGCGAAAGTGCATCGGTATCCGCAAGCCAGAGTACCAGCATCCTGGACAGTCAGACGCCGTCTGAAGCAAGTGCTTCGGCATCCGCTTCCGCCAGTGCAAGTGCTTCTGCATCAGCTTCGGCTAGTGCAAGTGCAAGCTACAGCGAATCGGTATCTGGTTACCCAAGTCTGAGTGCATCACAATCCGCTCAGGTATCCGCGATCGACTCCGCAAGCGTCAAGGACAGCCAAGAACTGTCACTACTTGCCAGCTTGAGTGCATCGATCAGTGCTTCTGAAAGTGCCTCCGGTTCTGCATCAATCAGTGCATCGGAAAGTGCATCTGATAGTGCAATCCTTTCCGCTTCCGATAGCGCATCGGTATCCGCAAGCAACAGTGCCGACGGCTCTGCGATTGCCAGTGCTTCCGCAAGTGAATCAACCGACGCCTCCGCAATTGGCAGCTTGTCTGAGAGCATCTCCATTAAGAACTCGCAGTCAATTCCAGCCAGCGAATCCGCTAGCGCCTCCGCAAGTGCATCCGCATCAGCTTCGGCTAGTGCCAGTGCTTCAACGAGTGCCAGCGAAAGTGCATCGGTATCCGCAAGCCAGAGTACCAGCATCCTGGACAGTCAGACGCCGTCTGAAGCCAGTGCTTCGGCATCCGCTTCCGCCAGTGCAAGTGCTTCTGCATCAGCTTCGGCTAGTGCAAGTGCAAGCTACAGCGAATCGGTATCTGGTTACCCAAGTCTGAGTGCATCACAATCCGCTCAGGTATCCGCGATCGACTCCGCAAGCGTCAAGGACAGCCAAGAACTGTCACTACTGGCCAGCTTGAGTGCATCGATCAGTGCGACTGACTCTGCTTCGGTTAGTGCTTCTGAAAGTGCTAGTGATTCAGCTACGGTCAGTGCATCTGAAAGTGCCATTAATAGTGCAACACTTTCAGCTAGTCACAGCGCTTACGGCTCAGCGGTTGTCAGTGCTTCTGCTAGTGAATCAACTGATGCATCAGCAATCAGCAGTCTATCTGAGAGTTTGGCTAACGCTGCTCGGCGGTCAATGGCAGGGAACGCGTTGCGCAGTGCTTCTGCGAGTGCTTCGACATCAGCTTCGGCTAGTGCTGATGCTTCAACGAGTGCTAGCGTGAGCGCTTCGGTATCAGCAAGCCAGAGTACCAGCATTTTGGCTAGTCAGACGCCTTCTGAGGCCAGTGCTTCGGCATCAGCTTCAGGTGTGGCTAGCGCCTCTGCATCAGCTTCGGCTAGTGCAAGTGCCAGCTACAGCGATGCGGTCTCCGGCTATCCAAGCTTGAGTGCTTCTGTATCGGCTCAGGTGTCTGCGATCGACTCCGCAAGCATCCGCGACAGCCAGATGTTGTCACTGCTCGCTAGTCTGAGTGCCTCGGTCAGCGCTACTGACTCTGCTTCTGTCAGTGCTTCCAACAGCGCTAGTGGTTCTGCCACAGTTAGCGCTTCTGAAAGTGCAGTCGCTAGTGCATCACTTTCAGCCAGTCACAGTGCCTATGGTTCTGCGGTGGCCAGTGCTTCCGCTAGTGAATCGACAGATGCATCAGCAATCAGCAGCTTGTCTGAGAGCTTGGCTAACGCTGCTCGGCGGTCAATGGCAGGGAACGCTTTGCGCAGTGCTTCTGCGAGTGCTTCGACATCAGCTTCGGCTAGTGCCAGCGCATCAACGAGTGCAAGCGAGAGTGCTTCCATCTCTGCAAGTCAGAGCACCAGCATTCTGGCTAGTCAGACGCCTTCAGAGGCGAGTGCTTCGGCATCCGCTTCAGGTGTGGCCAGCGCTTCTGCATCAGCTTCGGCTAGTGCCAGCGCAAGCTACAGCGAATCGGTATCTGGTTACCCAAGTCTGAGTGCTTCTGTATCGGCTCAGGTATCGGCGATCGACTCCGCAAGCATCCGCGACAGCCAGATGTTGTCACTGCTTGCTAGTCTGAGTGCTTCTGTCAGCGCCACTGACTCGGCCTCTGTCAGTGCTTCCAATAGCGCTAGTGGTTCTGCCACGGTTAGTGCTTCTGAGAGCGCCATCGACAGTGCCAAGGCTTCGGCAAGCATCAGTGCCTATGGTTCTGCGATTGCCAGTGCTTCGGCTAGTGAATCCGCTGACGCCTCGCTTCTCAGCAGCTTGTCTGCAAGCATGTCTGACGTGGCTCGCCGGTCACTCACCGGTGGTGCTATCAGTAGCGCCTCGGCGAGTGCTGAGACCTCAGCTTCGGCTAGTGCCAGTGCTTCGACGAGTGCCAGCCAGAGTGCTTCGATCTCTGCAAGTCAGAGTACCAGCATTTTGGCCAGTCAGACGCCTTCTGAGGCTAGTGCTTCGGCATCCGCTTCAGGTGTGGCCAGTGCTTCTGCATCAGCTTCGGCTAGTGCAAGTGCCAGCTACAGCGAGTCAGTTTCTGGTTACCCAAGTCTGAGTGCTTCTGAGTCCGCACAGGTTTCGGCCATCGACTCGGCAAGCATCAAGGACAGCGAGACGCTTTCACTACTGACTAGTCTGAGTGCTTCCTACAGTGCCGACGGTTCTGCTTCTACGAGTGCTTCCGTCAGTGCTAGCGGCTCCGCTTCTGCTAGTGGTTCTGCTTCACTCAGTGCCAGCGGTTCGGCTTCTGCCAGTGCCTCGCAGAGTACTTCTGCTCTGGCGTCTGCTAGTGCAAGCAACAGTGCTTCCGTTTCTACCAACATCGCAACCGGTGCTGGCAAGCATAACGGGAATACTGGAAGTGGCAGCCGTGCGGTATCGACATCCGCTACTAACGCAGCTCGTGCTCGTCAGGCGCGCATCAAGAATGGTGCTCGGACTAACAGCCGGTTGCCAAAGACGGGTGAACGCAGTGAATCGCTGCTCTCCGCAATTGGGGCAAGCTTGATTGGCTTGATGGGAATTGGCGCTGCGGCTAGCCGCAAGAAGCGTCGTCATCAGGCTAAATAAGCCGTCTAAGATCTAAACGATTAACAGAAAGGCTCTTCAACTACCTGCAAATGCAGGTTGGCTGAAGAGCCTTTTTGCGTGGGGAAGACTGAAGATCGAATAATCGGAGCGAATTCTGAATTTGAAGGGCACAAGCCAAATAATAAACAATTAGAATAAAATGTTTGTGTGTTTTTTTATCATTCTCCGGGCATGGTGTTCTGGCTGAACTTTCTGTTATTCAACGATAAGTTCACTTTGGAATGTGCTTGGTGGCATGAACGTTAAGCACAAACGCCGAGCCGACAAAGATAAGCAGCGATACTCTTTGAACATGTTGGCGGACAAGCTTGGTCTAAGCGGTTTCGAGCTTTGAATTCCGGAACTGTTACGGCCGTGGATCAACACTGTTCTTTGGCAGTGGCGCCAGGAACGGACGGAAAAATGAAAAAATTATGAACGTTTAGCAATCTTCTGTGTTATTTTTATTGAATATTCTTATTGACGAAATAAATAGTGGTTGTTATACTTTGGGTGTTATCTAATACTTCGCTGGGCGCAAAGGCGTCAGGGGGACAGCGAGTCAAATAGGAGGAACTCTATAATGAAGAAGTCTTTACTTGTTAGTGCTGCTGCTCTTGCTTTGGCTGCTGCCGCAACGGTTGCACCTATGACCGTCTCCGCTGCAACTGCAGATGGCAGTGCCCAAGGTACCACGACAGCCGAATTCACTGTTACTGCTGGTGACGATGGTAGCACCACGCCTGGTGGCGACAATGGTAGCGGCGTCAACAAAGATTTGTGGCTAGTCAATGCACCTGACATGAACTTCGGCACCACGACAGTCGCTAAGATCATTGCTGGTACCGCAGCAATGAACTATCAGAATGGTACTGTTAATGCCAAAACAGGCGACGCTGCTGAAAACGCTGATGGCAAGTTGGCAGTTAGCGACTTGCGTGGTAACGGGGCGGGCTGGAAGCTTTCCGCTAACCTTACTCAGTTCACCAACAACGCAGACAAGACAGATGCCAACAAGTTGGATGGCCAGCTTGCACTCGCGCTGACGAATGTTGTTGCGCCGAACGCTACGCTTGGCACTGCGGCTACGCTTAAAACCGATGGCCAGGACGTCACCATCTGGACCGCTGGCAAGGACGAAGGTCAAGGCGCTAACACGGCTGACGTGGACACTGCGACTAAGTTGACCCTTGATAAAAATGCTCAAGTTAAAGCTGTTCAGTACGATGCAACCATTACCTGGACACTTTCCAGCACCATTACTGCAGGCTAAGCCACTCATGTGAGTACTTAACGCGATCGAGGGGCGTCCTCGGTCGCGTTTTTTCAGATTAAGGCTTAAAGGCCTTGTATCCTTGTTTTTCCATTATCGAAAGGAGTTTTACCTTGCGCCTTAAAACCTTGCTGTTCATCGCTTTGGCGACCCTGGGTCTGGGGGTTGCCCAAGTGCAGCCCAACCAAACCCAAGCGGCCTCCGGGGCGGCGTACACCGTTAGCCCTATCATTCCTGATAATCAGCGGACTTCAGTGTCGAGCTATTTTGACCTCGTCGTCAAACCTGGGGCCACCCAACCAATAACAGTAGCGGTGACCAACGCAACGGCAGGGGTTCGGCATATTAAGGTGTCTTTGACGCATGCCTATACACAGGATAATGGGGAGATTGGCTATAAACCTAATGGTCGCACGGATGCGTCCGCGCAGTACCGTGTTGATCAGTTAGGCCAAAAGAGTCAGGTGGTGACCTTGGCCGGGCATCAGACGAAGCGGGTGACTGTGAACCTGAAGATCCCGGAACAAGGCTTTAGCGGCGTGCTGCTTGGCGGCCTGTATCTGGTTGACAAAGAGGAAACTGCTGGCAGCACTGGTGATGGCGTTCAGTTCAAAAATCGTTATGCGACTCTGGTCGGCATTCAATTGCAAACCAGTACCGGCGCCATCAACAATGTAAAGCCAGACCTAAAGCTGAAAGCAGTTGGGGCAGGGATTCAAAGCAACCAGCCCGGTGTTTTGGCGACGATTCAGAATCCAATGCCAACCTACTGGGGTAAGATGCTGTTTACCGCGAAGGTGTACAAGCGCAACTCCAACACCGTCGTCATGAAGCGGACCGCTAGTGGGTATACAACGGCGCCGAACAGTCATTTTGACTTCGGAATTACCCAGAAAGATGGGTTGACCCCTGGCGATTACACCTTGGATTTGCTGGTTACTGGCCCTCATGGCCGCTGGCACTGGAAGCGCAACTTCTCGATTTTGACTGAACAAGCACAAAAAATTAACAAAAAATTGGCGTTGAAGACGCCGTTTGTCATGCCATGGTGGGGTTGGGTTCTCATCGGCATTGGCATTGTCTTGCTCCTAGGCTTGCTGTGGTGGCTGATTTTACTGCTACTGCGTCGCAAGAAGGATGATCAGGCTGAGAATACGCCGCAATAGCGGAAAGGAGCGTGCCCTATGCGATATTGGAAAATCGGCTTAGCAGTGGCCCTCACCGCAGCCGGCCTCACCCTCGGGGGCACCGGGGTGAACGCGGCGACAAATACGGGCGCGGCGGTGGGTCAAACCGTCGCCGAGTTCGTGGTGCTACCGAGTCCCTACCAGCCAAGTAAGCCAGGTAAACTGCCGCCGCGGGTAAACCCGACAGATCACGTGCCTGGCACTAAAAGCGCGATTGGCCAAACTCATGGCGTTTTGCCTAAAACCGGTGAAACGATTGCCCTGGTTTTAGCCGGCGTCGGCTTTGGCTTACTGGGATTAATTGTCATGATGTTGTTGCTGCTGTGGCGGCGAAGGGAGGACGCGACTGATGAAGCACTTAACTAAAAAGCGCCTGAGTCGCTGGCTGACCCTTGCTGCGGTGGCAACGTTGACCGCTGGGCTTGGCGGCACCGTGCAAACGGTGCAGGCAGCAGATGATATCTGGACCCATGCTACCGACCTTAACGGCAACCGTTTCCCGGAACCATTGGATCCAGATACAGGGTTGCCAGCCTATGTCCCATTTGACCAAGCGATGACCACGGACGGCATTACAGGGACTAGTAGTAAGGTGTTGTCTAATGCGGCTGGCAACAACGTGGCGGTTCAGCTGACGAACGCCATCAAGCAATCCGGTTCAATCTGGAGTACCTCCAAACTTAAGCTCCAGCAGACCTTTTCGACCAAAATGCACATCTACTTTGGGAATAATCCGAATCCTGCCGATGGGATGGCATTTGTGCTGAGAGGCGATAAACCCACCCAGGTTTACCAAAACGGGAGTGGCGTTGGGGTTTGGGGTGCTGGCACTAATCTTAACATCAAAGGTCAGATGCCAAATGCTTTTGCCGTGACGTTTGATACCTACTTCAACGGTGATACGACGGACAAAAATGTTGATAAGATTGCAGCAGGCTTTTCATCATCTGATGATGCCCAATACATTGGCTGGGGTTTTCCGGGGTTCCTTAACGGCAGCAATTCGGCCATCATGCAGTATCAACGTGCTGATAAAGGACAACTCTTGTTCGACAAGACCAATGCGGCTGATGGCGGCCTCAACAAGACCGGGTATGGCACAGACATGGGCCTTGGCGGCTATTATGTGCCGACGAATTGTCAACTCAAGTGCAACTTTTTACCCAGGAAGACTTCTGATGGCGTCTTCCAGCCTAAGACCTTGCGTGGTCGGTTATTCAGTTGTTCAATATAAGTCTCAATTTCCTGGTCGCTCTG
>NZ_BTTP01000032.1:0-6988 GCF_036246225.1 Lacticaseibacillus salsurivasis | reverse complement strand
ATCACACGAGCAAGCACAAGCTGATATTGCGGTGAAAATTCTATCTGAAATGTAACTTGTGGGAGTTTTGTGGGAAAATATGCAATAACCGCTGATATATCAACGCGCGTCAATCTCGTACTCTCCTGCAGTAACATCCGTGCCGCGGCCCGCAAAGGTCGCGGCTTTTTTGTCCCTAATGACTTTAACTCTTGGAAGAGAAATTTTTAAAAGCTTGCCACATCGAACATACGTTTGCTATAATCAATTTGCTGTCATCCGTCATCGCGAGGTGATTTCATGCCAAAAACACAATCTGTGTCAATGACTGAACTTCCATATCATGCCGGTGCCAAGGTGAGAATTTATCCCTCTCGGGCACAGAAACTTTTGATCAAACGTAACAGCGATGCTAGCCGTTTTATCTACAATGAATTAGTCGCCATGCATCGCGAACTCTTTCTACTCAGACAGGTAAAAGTTCCGATTCTTTTGGTGTTGAAACGAATAGAGATCCTTCGCCAACGACTCGCAAGTCCTGCTGCCGAAATTTCTAATATTCACGGCTGGCTGTATCACGTTGATTTCGACGCAGACATGAAGGCAAACGCAATTAAGAATTTTAATAACGCCTGGAAGTTACACAAACAAAACTCCCGATTCGGTATTCCAAGTTTTCATCAGATGACCAATACACGTTCATATCAAACTTCTTGTCACTATAAAGTTGCTAAAGGCAAACCTACGATGTTAAATGGATCGATTAGATTGATAGACCATCATTACCTTATGATTGGTAAACTTGGTCGGATTCGGTTTGCTGGGTTACCGTCTCATATTTCAGCGAACGCTGAAAGGATTCGAATTGGGACGACAACAGTTTCGATGAGCGCAGACGGTAAATACTATCTTTCGTTTCAGTTGGCCTCTCGACATCCTTTTGGAATAAAGGCCACCATCCCCACTCACCCTATTGGATTAGATTTGAACTTAACTGACTTTTTAACAACATCTGACGGTGAGGTCGTGGCTAACCCTCGTTTCTTTGAACAATACGAACACAAGCTCAGAGTTGCGCAACAAACACTGTCGCGGCAACAAAAGCACGCACGGAACAACGGGTCACAGCTAAACAGCATCAAGAGTTATCAATACCAACGAAAAAATGTGGCCCGCTTGCATCAAAAAGTTGTAAATAAGAGAAATGACTTTCTCCACAAACTGAGCACTTCGCTCATCAAAAATCACGACCTAATAGTGGCTGAAGCATTAGACATCAAACCTATGCAAAAAAAGTCACATCATAGTTACGCAATGCAAGACGTAGCGTGGAAAACATTTTTAGATATGCTCGCTTACAAGGCGGAAAAATACGGGAGCCGCTTCATCGCTGTGGATCCTCAAAACACGACGCAGACGTGTTCAGAATGCCAATTTGTGATGGGATCATTCGGAACAAGAAAGTTGCCTCTGGCGGTAAGAGAATGGGATTGCCCTCGGTGCCATAAGCACCATCTTAGAGATCAGAATGCTGCTAAGAACGTTCTAGCCAGAGGATTGAATTTAATCAATTAATTTCGTATTCTGTCCCTCTGGCGACCTGGGGACATTAACGCAGCCATTTGAGACGCTCGATGCACCACAATATCCCGAGATTGCGGTCATTTGGTTGAAATTGTGGCAAAAATCACATTTCCCCACAAGCACTGGCTTAGCCGAGGCGTGGTCGACATCCTGTACTCTACTTTATAGACTCTCATGCCACGAGCCGCAAAGGTCGTGGCTTTTTTAGATGACAAGAAGTTGCCACAGCATTTCGCAGAATCTGCGGCACAGCTAGGTCCGCGACAAATAGTTCGCACCCAACACTAATATTTCCAATTAAACCGTGCTGGCTAAGCTTTAGGTTATGGAATTGGTATAGCCCCTATTAATAACCCATATAAAAATAGATATGGCCCCCTATCTTGGCTGAATCCATAACAGGTGCCACTCTCAGTCAATAAAATAACATACATATCATTAATTAATACCATAACATCCATTCTTTAAATATAGGTAGAATATTATGTTGATAATTAGATTTTCAAGTGGTATGCTTTCAGGGTAAGTTAGTCAATGAGCAAGGGGGCATCTACCATGTTAACTACCGAATACATTCAGTGCGTCAATCAGGAACTTGAACGTTTGCTTGTTTTTGAAACCGTATTCAAAGAATACGCGCACACATGTCGGAACATCGAGAAAGGCAACTGCCTGGCCAGCGAAAGCTTCTCCAATATTCGTCTCTACTTCTCCAAAAACATTATCCGCTTTGATCGCTTCGTGCAGCAATGCGCGAAGGTCACGGCGCCGTCTGGTTATGAACGATTCAATAACACCCTCATCGACGGCCTCAAAGGCATCCGCAAAGCCGTCTTGGCGATTCTGGGTGCGATTGAACCCGATCATGTGGATCACGAGCAATTCGAAGATGGCCTCCAAGCGCAAAAAGCGGCCCGGGCCGAAATCGATCATGCTTTCGAAGAAATCAATGTGCCTGCATTCTAACGCAATCAAATAGCCGCCTGTCCTCGCAGTATCGCGACGGCAGGCGGCTTTGCTATGTCTTTATTTGTTAGCTTCTTCAGGCAGCAAAATCGTCTGATTTTCGCCGTCGTCATAGGCCATGATGGTTTTGGGAAAGCTATCGTCATAATCGAATGGCAGATCAACCGCAATTTGGGTATCATGCCCTTTTTCGGAAAAGGCCATGGTCAACTTGCCTTTCGTGTTCAGCAAGTCGAATTGCAGCAAGTGCCCCAGTGGCACGACGCCGGCCAAATCTTGGTCGATGATCATCCAGACGCTGTCAATGATTTCCCCTGGCAGCTTCGAGATCACGCCGTAAGTCGCAAAACGGCTTTCGTTGGTTGAAAACATGCTATCCCTCCTGTTCTTCCAGACTGGTGATGGCCGCAAACTTGGCGTTAACCGCCTTGGCCAACGCTTTCGGCGCCAGGCCCACCGAGCGGCCGATTTTACCGGCTGACACGATGATTTCCGATTCTTTCAGCGCTTCTTCGCCGATAAAAATCGGATACTTATGGCGGGCATGAATGCCGATTGGGGTATTGGCGCCGTGCTCATAACCAGTGGTTTGTTCGAGATCCTTTAGCGGGATCATGCCGACTTTTTTGTTGCCGGACACCGCACTGAGCTTTTTGTAGTCAATGTGACGGTCCAGCGGCACCACGCCAATGAGCGGGCCGGTTTTGTTGCCCGTTAAGGCCAAAGTCTTGTAAATGCGATGCTCCGGCACGGCTAAATGATCGACCGTCAGCTGCGCCACATCCCCTGCCTCATGGGTCGGAAACTCATATGGCGTGTAGGCAATGTTTTGCTTGTCGAGCATTTTTTCGACTAAGGTTTTATCTTCTTTTTTCTTTTTACTCATCGCTTGCCTCCGTTTTCAAGAGTCAACTTCTGCAAGCAGCGCCGCGATTAAGCGCCTTTGTAGGAGGTCAACGTCAGCATATCATAGTCCTTGATCTTATCGCGACCATGCAAGTCTTCCAGTTCGACGATAAAGGCCGTGCCGACCACGATGCCGCCAAGCTTCTCAACCAGCTCGATGGTCGCCGAAATCGTGCCCCCGGTGGCGAGCAAATCATCCACCACCAGCACCCGCTGGCCTGGCTTGACCGCATCTTTGTGCAAGTACAAAGTTTCAGAGCCGTACTCCAAGTCATAGCTGGCACTCACGGTTTCGCGTGGCAGCTTGCCTTTTTTCCGGGCCGGCGCAAAACCGACCCCGAGCTTATAGGCGACTGGGCAGCCGACGATGAAACCGCGGGCTTCCGGGCCGACCACCATTTCAACGCGCTTGTCCTTGGCATAGGCCACCAGTTCATCGGTCGCCGCAGCGTAGGCCTTGCCGTCCGCCATCAGCGGCGAAATGTCGCGAAAAATGATGCCGGGTTCGGGAAAATCTGGCACATTTGCAATGTAGTCTTTATAGTTGATCGTCATGGCTCTATTCCTCATTTCTTGCCAAGCAGCCGCGCTTCAAGCGCACTGCGGCTGTCACTTTGCAGCGCATGGGCCAGCGTCAAAAACGCCGCCTGCTGCTGATAGATATGCGCCTGGGACAACGGCTTTTTGACCGGATTAGGCGTCACGTCGATTTGCGCACCATCTATTTTAACAAATCCGAGTTCAAAAAACACCTGTACCGCTAAGATTGCCTGCTGCGTCGTCACATGCACGGCTTGCGCTAGCGCTGGCAAATGATGTTTATCAAAACCGGCATGCGCGCTCAGGTAATGCAGCACCCGACCACATTCTTCCCGATTAGGCAGCGCCACCAAACTGGCGGCTGGCGCCGTGAAAATCACGCGGACTGGCGGCGTCAGTTTGGCCATCAAGGCCGCCAAGTGTGCTTCATCTGGCGGCAGGTCCACCAGCACCGCATTGGCGGTGGCAGCGTCCACGCTTTCAGCGAGCACTACCGGCCCGCCAAACATATACTGCTGGGTCATGCGCTGCTTGAGACGGCCATCAAAGAAGATATAAGTGAAAGCCCCGCGGAATTGTTCTGCGCTCGGCTGCGGCAGCCGCAGGTCAATGATAGCTGGCGTCTGCAGTTGCCAATCGCACAGGCGCAGTTGCAGGCTGGTGCGATTTTGCCAGGTGTTGGCATCCATGCGCACGGCGAGTTTCACCTGACTGGCACTTTCCAGTGCCGCCGCCTGGTCGCCAAATCCGAAGCCCACGACATTCGTGCCATCAGCCGCAAAGCGCAGATGATCATTGGTCTTACCCATTTGGCGGACGGAATTGATGGTTTGCGGCAGTAGGCTAAAAGTAGGTTCTTCATTGCCTGGCCCAAATGGCGCTAGCTGGCGCATCAGCTGATAGTTGGCCAGCGTCAAATCCCCCGGTTCCAGCCGGGCGTTAATCATCAGCGTTGGCTTGGCAATCGTGCCTAGGCTGGCCGCCGCTTTTTCCATCGCCGCGTGCAGGGCAGGAATATTCGCCACGGGCATGGTGAGTCCAGCGGCCATGGCGTGGCCGCCAAAATGGGTCATTTGATTGCGCGCCGCATCCAGGGCCTTGAATAGGTTATACGCAGCAATCGACCGCCCAGAGCCCTTGGCACTTTGCCCATCTTTACCAATGTTCAACACCAAGGTCGGCTTGCCGGTGGCTTCGACGATTCGACTGGCCACAATCCCAAGCACCCCTTCATGCCAGCCTTGATGCGCGATGATCAGCGTTTTGGCGGCCTGATTTTCCGGGCTTTGCGCCATGGTCAACGCCTCGTCAGCGATTTTGGCCACCAAGGCCTGACGCTGGGCGTTAAGGTCATTGACGTTTGCTGCGAGCTTATCGGCCTCTTCTTCATCAAAGGTGGTGAGCAACGTAACCCCAGGATTGGCATCCCCTAGCCGGCCCAAGGCATTCAGCCGGGGGCCGATACCAAACCCGATACTGGTTTCATCCACCGTCGCCGGGTCGATTTGAGCCGCTTTGAGCAAGGCATTCAGCCCCACTCGCTGCTGGGTGTGAATTGATTGCAAACCCATTTGCACAATCAAGCGGTTTTCGTCGGTCAAGCTCACAATATCGGCTACTGTCCCCAGCGCGGCGAGATCGATGCTGTCGGTGGCGGGTTCACCCAATAGCGCACTGGCGACTTTGAAGGCCACCCCTGCGCCGGAAAGGTCGCTAAAAGGATAATGGCCATCAGGATGGCGCGGATGCACCACAGCCACTGCGTGCGGCAATTGCTTAGGCAACTCATGGTGATCCGTGACCACCACATCCATCCCCTGCGTCATCGCGGCATCGATCACCGCGGCGCCGCTGACGCCGTTATCGACCGTAATCACCAGCTGGGTGCCATTTTTGCGCAGGTAATCATACACTGCTTGATTAGGACCGTAACCATCAGCGAAGCGGTCAGGAATGAAGGCCTCGGGTTCGGCGCCCAGCGCCTCCAAGGTTTCCTTCATGATCGACGTGGAGGTCAAACCGTCAACGTCATAGTCACCATAAATCGTGATTTTTTCCTGATTGGCAATTGCCTCCTGGATCCGAGCTACAGCTTTATCCATATCATGCAGTTCAAACGGATCATGCAGCCGGCTCAAATCGGGCTGGCAAAAAGCATCGAATGCCGCCTGGTCAGTAATCCCACGCTGAATGAGCAGGCGTGCCAAAAACGGCGGGACCGACAACGTGCTTGCCACTGTTTGAATCTCGTCTGTTGCGGGCTGCGCCGCTTCTTGCCACTGGTAATGTGCCATCATCGTCTTCCTTTCTAACCGCAATAGTATATCAGACTTTGCCGCGCGATGGCGGGCGACATTTTGGAAACGGAAGATGAAAGCGTGGTATAATAGCTTTGTTGTCAGAATCTCAGCCCAACTTCGATCAGCGACTGAAACGAAATGGAGAGAATAATATGGCAGAAGAAACAGTTAAAAAGGCAGTTAAAGTGGTTGTCGACATCCCTGATGCAGACCTTCAAATCGCCGAAAAAGCGATGAATGATCAGAGTTTTGTCACCCCGAAGGAACTGCCTCAGCTCACCAACATCGATTACGCCCGCTCGCTTGCCGCGGCATTGACCAAAGCGCGGGAAGGCAAAGCCGAGGAAGGCTACATCTACAGTGAAGAATTCGACTTTGCTGGCGGTGAAATCGAGAACGTGGTCTGGAATATGGACACCATCAAGACCCGCGACGATGCTAAGCGTGCTTTAGCTAAGCACATGGGCTTGACCATGCCGACAGAAACCCTGTCCGCAGCCGACAAGGAAACCTTCTAATTCTACCTTCGAACGTCTGCCGCCCTGGCAGGCGTCTTTTTTTGCGCAAAAACAGGTCAATCTGGATGTGCACTTGGCCCTGTCAAGTTGACAGATGAAATAATATAAAGTTTTGTCTGTTTCTAAACGGCTTCACTCCAGTATTCATCAGGGGTGAGGCCGTTTCTTTGTGCTGAGCGATTGTGGTGATTGAAG
>NZ_BTTP01000031.1:0-8331 GCF_036246225.1 Lacticaseibacillus salsurivasis | reverse complement strand
TTATTAAGCGGCAACAAGTTCGTTCCGCAAGTTATCAGAGCACTCGGACAGCAGCTAGGACATTATACGGCATTGAAACCATGCATGCGATACACAAAGAAAGCCGAAAGAAGCTAGGCCTCTTCGGTTTTTCAGCGTATCAAGAAGTCGACCAATTGTTAGCAGCATAGGCTACAACCACTAAACACAGTCACTTTGATCTACACTTAATTTCAACTTTGCACCAGAACCTACACAATTGGGACCAGTGATGATACTGCCAAGCAATTCGGGTTATAATGACAGTAATCTTAAAAATTGAGCTTTAAATACTGACATTTATTTTCGAAAGGGGTCGTTGCTATGTGTTCTTCAATGACAATTAAGTCGCTACAAGGTGACATCTTCTGGGGTAGGACTATGGATTATAACACCAGTTTCTTTCATGAATCACCAGTCGGCGGGGTTCCTGGTAAAATTGTCAGTTTGCCAGCAAACAAAGCATTGCTGACACAAAGTGCCAAATGGACCACCAAGTATGCAGCGGTTGGTGTCGGTGTTGATCAAAGTACGGTACTTTTCGACGGCGTCAATAGCGAAGGCTTGGCTGGCGACTTGCAGGTTTTGGTAGAGTGCAGCTGGGCGAGTGCGGATTCTTTGAAACAGCGTGGGCTGAAAACTATTAAAGGCGAGGAGTTTGTGACCTTGGCCTTGACGACATGCAAAAATGTTGACGAAGTACGCGCTTTGGCGGGTGAGTATGGCCTACTGGATGAACCTTATGAGTTTGGCGGCCAAGGGGTTAAAATCCCATTACATTACACATTTGTTGATCCATCAGGTAAGGGGATTGTTGTCGAACCAACCGATTACGGCGCCTTTAAGATGTATGATAGTATCGGCGCTATGACGAATAGTCCTGAATACGGGTGGCATGAAACCAATTTGCGCAATTATGTCAGTCTGAATGACAATAACTATCCTAAGGGGTCCGAATTAGGCGACTACCATATTGAGCCGATTGAGTTAGGCACAGGCTACGGGATGTTCGGTTTGCCAGGCGATTACACATCACCATCGCGGTTCCTGCGGGCAATGTTTGTTTCGCGTAATCTTGATCCCTTCAACAGCAAAGACGGCATTCGCGTGTTATACAATGCTTTCAAGACTGTCTTAATTCCGCAGGGGCTAGGTCGCGACCCACAACATCAAGTTTTAACTGATTACACGCAATACTGGTCTGGCTATGACTTGACGAAAAAGATGATTTTTGTGCAAGATTCAGACACATTGACAATGACAACGAAAACACTTGATCCGACTATTACTGACGTCACTTATGAAAATTTGGCTAAAACAGAACAGTTCAATCAACTGTAGACTGACATCTTTGATCGTTGATATGAAAAAAGGCAACACCGAACTAGAGACGGTTCTGGTGAAGGTTCCTCAAACACTTGAGTATCTGATTGATCACGGTATCGACATCAAGCAAATTGACTTAGGCGGCATGGGGGCCAAGCAAGGCCGCGAACGGATCTACCACACGATCTCCACCAGTCCTGAGAAAACGAGTCATTTCGGCGAATGCTTGCCAAAGGAATCGATATCTTCATTCAGATTATGCCTCAAAATGACAAAGTGCCAATGGCGAGTCTGTTAGACGGAAAGAAAGCAGAATAAGACTTCATTGATTCACAAGCGGCCACACCCAGTATTCATCCGGGTGTGGCCGCTTCAATACTCTTCGTCACGTTAAGAGTTCTCGAAGGTCTCTGTTGAAGCAATATGCAAGGCAATCATGCTATGGCCATAGAGGGCCTTCGCGACGGAGCAGTAGGACTTGAATTCAATAGTTCCACATTAAAAGGGCATCACTTGTAATCGCATTCATGCAGGAGTGATGCTAGATTAGCTATGAGGAGGAGGTAAATAATGAACAGCAGACAAGTCGACTTGTTGAAAATGCTTTGTGGTGAGAATGGTTTTATCGCTGCTAATTCTTTATCGAAGAGACTTCATGTTTCGAATAAAACAATCTATAAGGATCTCGACAATCTCCTCAGTGAACTAAAAGGAACCAACGTCAAGCTAATACGCAGGCCACGTGTTGGTATTCGGTTGAGTGGTTCGGCAACAGACAAAAAAGAATTGTTAGATAAACTAAGATTGATCGATAACGAGCCAATTAACGAAGACAGGAACTCGATTGAATTTCGCAGAGACGAGATGGTAAGAAAGATAATCCTGAATGAGGAGTCACAGACACTTAAGGATATTTCGGAACAATGGTTGGTAAGCAAGACGTCAGTTCTTCACGATATTGAGTACATCAATAAGACCATTAGCACCACTAATGGGACGGTAGAGTCCAATGGGAAGACCATATGCTTCTGGGGTGACGAAGAGCAAAGGCAGGTAGCTGTCGCTAGATACTTAGCCACTGCAACGAATCGTGAAAATGGTAATTTGAAGGACTCGATGTCTAACTTCTTTACAGAGGGTGTATTTGAGACTATCGAGGAAGTATTTGGAATAGTACGTAAACGGTCATTCGTCGAGGTGCCTGCATACTACTTGCTGGCGCTGAAACTAGTCACAATGATTCAGATATATCGCTTAATGAAAGACGTACACTTTGAAGGAAGCCGTAACCCCCAAGACTACAAGGAAGATAGCGATGTATATGGCGTTGCAGAGCAAGTTCTAAAAATGGCGTCGGACAGGCTACCATTCTACTATACCGAAGCGGACGTCGAAAGGCTCGCAAGGAATTTTTCCGCATACCGGTTAGGAAACGAAGTCAAAGATCAGCAATACAACTGGGAAGAGACCATCGAAACCTTAATGGCAAGAATGGAAGCCATTCAAAAAATGAGTTTCCTGGGTAAAGCGCAATTGAAAAAGCAGTTGCTTTACCACGTACCGGCAATGGTGTTGCGGTTAAAGCAAGGATTAGTTGTTCGGAATCCCCTGTTAAACGACATCAAGGAACAGTACCCGGCGCTATTCGGTATGACGTGGTACGCGCTGTCGTTCCTAGAAGAAAAATACGGCATCGCGTTAAATGACGATGAAGTTTCGTTCATCACGATTTATTTCCATACCTCATTGAACAAAGTCATTCCGAGCAGTGAAGTCATCATTCTTTACGGACAGCATAGCCAGTTACGAGGTTATGTAGAGTCACAGGTACAACAATTATTGCCTGCGAATACGAAGCTAACTCAGACCACCGTGCAGAATTTTCGGAAGGTCGACAAAGAGGGGATTAATTTAATCATTGCCGTTGATGTTACCGGAGTTGTTAGCGACATTCCAATGGTAGCAGTAACACCGTTAATCGATTCAAAGGACAAAGCAAAGATACTTGTCGAGTATGCAGAGAATGTTGTTCTAAATCAACAACCAGAGAGTGACATTCATTTTCCTCTATTAAAGGGCATTATTTCACCAGATTTAATTTTCTGGAAAGAGGAAATGTCAAACAAAAATGAGGCACTAGATTTTCTCATTCAGAAGCTCGAGAACAAAGGTATTGTCTCGGAAAATTTTGGAGATTCAATTTATCGAAGAGAACGACTCGGATCAACGGAGATTGAAGGCGGATCGGCATTACCGCATGCCAATCCTAAAACCGTTAAGGAAACGAAAGTCGCGATATTGGTTTTACGGAAGCCAGTGTGGTGGAACACTGAAAACGTCAGCATAGTCATTCTTGCGTGTGTTCCAAACAAGCAGATCAAAGATTACCGGCAGTTAATCTTGGACATTTACCAACTCGTGCAGAATCGAGAGATGGTAAAAATGATTGTCGGCCTTAATAGCACCAAAGCACTAATCAAAATGATTCAAAGATGATTGTCAATAAGGGAGCACAGATATGTTTTTTGAGCAAGAAGTCATGCTATTCGATGTAGAGGCGAAAACGCCGAAAGAAATTATTACTACTATTGCGGCGCAGCTGGCAACAAAAGGCATCACCAAAGAAGGTTTTTTACCACATGTCATTGCACGTGAGGAAGAGTACCCAACTGGTCTTTCGACGGAAGGCTTGGGAGTTGCAATCCCGCACACAGATTCTAAATTTGTAAATCAATCTCAGATTGCATTTGCTTCGTTAAAGAGGCCGGTACTGTTTCGAGACATGGTAGATAAGAACAAGACGGTCTCAGTGAGCTTGATATTTATGATTGCTATGGCTTCGCCTCATGAACAGGCGGGCGTTTTAAGCAATCTAATGACGATGTTTCAAGATACCGAAGCGCTGAAAAAACTAAATACAAGTGAGAGTAAACAAGACGTCATGAGGATTTTGAATCAACATGGTATCTCCTAGGGAGGAAGAAAATAATGGACGTGATTGCTAACGCCATAGAGTGGTTTGTAGGGCTGGGCTCATCAGTCTTCATTCCAATTATTGTGTTCATTCTAGGCTTATGTGTTCGACTGAAGCCTTCAAAAGCACTGATTTCTGCGATTACACTTGGTGTAGGATTTATTGGATTAAATCTTGTTGTGAACTTACTGCAAACTGCATTAAGTCCGGCCATTAAGCTGATGGTCGCAAGATATGGGCTATCGTTAAATATTATTGATCTTGGTTCGGGACCTGGGGGCCCGCTGGCATTTTCATCCACGCTCGGCGTCATGCTAATCCCAATCTCTATTTTCATCAACCTGATCTTAATCTGGTTGGGTATGACAAAGACATTGAACATTGACATTTGGAATTTGTGGCAACCAACGTTTATTGGCTTGTTGGTATGGGCTGTCTCTAATAATTATGGATACGCAGTTGTCGCGATGATTGCGGCGTTCTGCTTAGAGCTTCTCATGGGCGACTTGGTACAAAAGTGGGTAAGCAAATTCTTTGGATTACCGGGCATGACAATCACCCATATTATGGCGCTGTCAGCAACCTTGCTAGCCGTGCCTCTGAACTGGGTATTTGACAGAATCCCCGGCTTCAACAAACTGGATGCGAGTCCAGAAAAAATTGAAAAACGGTTTGGTATTATTGGTGATCCGCTAGTTATTGGCTCTGTTATCGGGATCGTCATCGGTATTCTGGCAGGCTATGATGTACCAAAGATTCTTAATTTAGGCATCACGGTTGCGGCCGTGTTAAAACTACTGCCAAGGATGATTTCGACGTTCATGGAAAGTTTGACTCCAATCGCTGAAGCCACTCAGGCATTTACTGAGAAGCACTTGCACGGGAAGATTGTGAACATTGGGATGGATGCCGCGTTGACCGTTGGGCACCCAGCCGTTGCTGCGACTTGTGTTCTGATGATTCCAATTGCCCTTTTTGAGGCGGTTATTCTACCTGGCAACAAAGTTTTGCCGATGGGAGATTTGACTCTGTTTGTTTACGTATTTTGCTTATTAGTCGGTGCATTTAAGGGGAATATCGTTCGCTCGCTGATTGGTAGTGCCATTTATACCGTACCGATGCTTTATCTGTCTACTTGGCTTGCACCTGCCGTTACAAAAACCTTCCAACTCGCTAACTATGATATTGGCAGCAAAGGCACAGTGTCATATGTTTCTGCGGGGCTGTGGCCGAACGCTGCATTCGCATGGGTGGCACAGCACATGGGTATCATCGGTATCGTAATTCTCTTTGTGATTATCTTAGGCGCAATGTATTACGTCAATGTCGTCAAGCATTTTAATTCTGAGGAAAAGGAAGTTCAGTGATTATGAAAAAAATGCTAATTATGTGTGGTGCTGGGCACGCCACTTCTACAGTTGTCCACTCAAAGGTATCAGCATGGCTCGATGAAAAGGGACTGGCTGATCAGGTCACTATTAAGCAATCCGCCGTGGGAAACGAAGTCGAAAACATCGCTAACGGAGGATACGACATCGTGGTCAGTACCACGATTGTACCAGACGACATTAAGCCAAAAGTAATCAACGGTGTCGCTCTTCTGACAGGGATTGGTGCAGACAAAGTATACAACCAGATTGAAGCTCAAATTAAAGGGTGAGGCGAAGAACCGTGACTGTATTTTTTAAGGATGTTGCATTAAAAACAGTTGCTGGGAGACCATCGTATCACCGGCTGAACGAAGAAGTAAACGTAGCGGTCAGAGAGAGCCAGATCAGAAACGGAATTTGTTTAGTACAGACCGCGCACACAACTTGTTCAGTATTCTTCGATGAATACATGCACGATAAAAACTACTATGGTGATGAATTTTTACAAGTAGATATTAATCATGTTCTTGATAAGTTGGTGCCAAGACAAACCAGTGAGAATTCACCATATTTAAGCCCAGGGCCTGAACACATTGCCTATGGTATGAAAAAAACAGATCCGAACTACCCAGCAGAGGAATGGACCATGTTAAATACAGACGGTCATATTAGATCGGATTTACTTGGCAATAGCGTGTCATTGGGTGTCAAGAATGGAAGCTTAATGTCCGGATCTGTCGGATCCATCTACTTCGTTGACTTTGATCAGACCAGAGAGAGAAATAGAAAAGTGAGCATCATTATTGAAGGGGAGAAGTAGCGTGGAATTTCAGGAAAAAGTAAAAGCATTATTCGAGATTGAGGGTAGTGAAATAAGCGCCCTTGGCACGTCGGTTAATCCTCAAGAGTTATCAGCTGTAACAAAAATCATTGAAGATTGTGTTGGCAACATTTTTGTGACCGGGTGCGGCACATCCGCAATGGCAGCACGGAAGATAGTTCATACACTTAATGTGATTGGAGAAAGGACAGTTTATCTAAACCCTTCTGACGCAGTGCACGGTGAACTCGGAGCGGTCCATGAGGGTGACGTTGTAATTATCGTATCAAAAGGCGGTAATACAGCGGAGTTGACCAAATTCGTCCCCAATTTGATTGAAAAGAAATCAACCATCGTTGCAGTCACCGAGGACAAGGATTCCACAATAGCAAAAGCGGCGAATCAAGTGTTGATTGTTAAAGTTAATAAGGAAATCGATAAGCTAAATATGCTTGCTACCACGAGCACATTAGCAGTTATCTCGGCATTTGATGTGATTGCCATCCTACTAATGGATCAAGAAAACTTTTCCGAGCGCAGTTTTCTGGTTAACCATCCATCGGGAGCAGTTGGTGAAAGACTTAAAGAGGACGTTGGGAAATGAAAGAGATTATCCCGTCGCTGATTGATCTGCCACCCGACAAAACGATGAGCACATTTGAAGCTTTAAGGCAGCGCGGAATCCACAAGGTTCACATTGACGTCATGGATAGCCGCTTTGTCCCAAGGTTTGGCTTCAATGATAGATATGTCAGTTGGATTCATGAATTTGCGAAGTTCGTTTCGGACGTTCACCTCATGGTAGATAATCCGGAGAAAGTGATACCAGATTTTATCAACGCTGGTGCCGAAAGAATTACAGTTCATTTGAATTCCTTCAATGATCCGTACTATCTCATGACGTATTTAGCGGAGAATAAAGTTGAGCCTGGGATTGCCATCAATCCGAGTGAACCTCCTGAAGAAATAAAGGAGCTTGCTCCGCTGGTGAAACGAGTTCTTGTCATGACCTGTAGCCCAGGCAGAAAATCTAAAGGCGTACTACCTGGGATGGAAGAAAAGGTGCAATTTCTGTCAGACTATCGAAGAGACAGGGGACTTAAGTACAAAATTGAGGTTGATGGTTCAATTACGGCTGATAACATTGCAAAGTTTGCAAAAGTTGGGTGTGATGAATTTGTCTCAGGAAGATACATCGTCGGTTCTGTTGACCCAGGCGGAAGAGTCGAAGAACTGCAAAGAATTGTCTCAAATTTTGACGAATAATGATTGCAGCTAGCTTGAAGAGGTTCTTCAAAATATGGGAGGAATAAGGACGAGCTACAGACACCGCCCGAATAAAAGGTTCCTGCCTAACCAACACATTGTTGCGGTGAGGCAGGGACTTTTCTATGTCGGAGTAAGTGGCCGCTTCGCGTGTCTAGATTAGTCTACATGTATCGATTGGCACCCTAGAGCCAGCAAAGCAGGGGCACAGCGCTGAGAATGCGCTGTGCCCCTGCTTTGTGGATTGGCCTAATGTTCGATTGCCACGTGACTGTCACTTGGGTCGCATTTCAATTCGGATTCATTGGCGATGATGGCATCAATGCCTTTGCCGGGTTCTGGTGCAAAGTTTACTCAGGGAGAGTGCATCCTGTATCATGAATTGAAACTGGAGGTTTTCAGATGACTGATCATTTTAAAGGACGGCAATTCAATCAGTGATTACTTTTGCCGTAGGCTACTACTTGCGTTACAACATCAGTTATCGAGATCTAGTTGAAATGATGCGCGACCGTGGTATTTTCGTGCATCACACAACCCTCATGCGTTGGGTACAA
>NZ_BTTP01000030.1:0-9183 GCF_036246225.1 Lacticaseibacillus salsurivasis | reverse complement strand
GCTGGTCTCCCTTTGTGAGTAGAGCGCAAACCAGCCACGCCTTGATCTCTGACGATGCGATACCAAGAATTAACCTGGCTGGGAGAGATACCGAAATGAGCCGCAGTTTGCGCACGACTTACTTGATATGTATGCACATACTCTACCACGGCAATCTTGAATGCTTGAGAGTATTCAACTTTTGTATGCTTAACTTTCAGAGATTCGAGACCATGAGCTCTAGCTTGATTGACCCAGGTTTGAATGTTAGCGCGCGAAGGAATACCATATTGAACGCTGAGCTCTTTGTAACCAACACCGCCTTTCAAGTATTCAGAAACCACTTTTGCCTTTAATTCGTTACTATATTTGGTCACAAGAAATGCCCCACAATCGTTAGACCTCTTGTCTAACAATTGTAGGGCACTTCATGACGCGGTCCGTGCTTTTCACCGGTATTGCTGAATAACAGGCTTAAAATTATTTTCAAGATCGGGTCTCTCGAAAGACCGGAGTAGGACTTTTTTGTGCAAAAGAGGCCGCGTTTCTTGATCACAGTTTTGAGGCTGGCTTGCGCTGATGAAATGTTTTTTTACATGATTTTAATTGCGCACAATTCAATGAAAACCATTGCTGATACTGAACTGTTTAATTGTTATATAAAATACAATGAAAATTATTTGCATTAATTAAATGTTATGTGTTATTTTAGACCTAGTTTCATACCATCGTTTCCCAGCTTCTGTTTTTATACATCAGGGGAAATGTTTGGCGAATAGTCTTGCTTTGCGCTGGGAAAAGGGTGACAATCGTTCACTGGGGGAACGTCATCATTTTTTGGGAGTGTTTACGATGAAACGCAAGGATATTACTGGCCAAAAATTTGGCCGCTTAACGGTGATGCGCTATGAAGGCGCCGCCAAGAATGGCAATGCCACTTGGCTTTGTCAATGTGATTGTGGGCAGCGGACCATTGTTGATGGTTACCGGCTGCGTAAAGGGGCCACGACCAGTTGCGGTTGCTACCGGCGGGAAGTGATGCGCGAAGCGATTCGCAAAAACCCGAAGACCGCAGCCAAAATTGGCCAAAAGAATCAATTTGCCGCCACGGAAGGCGTCAATTTGAATGCGACGTTAACCGTGCGCTCGACCAATCAAAGCGGCGTCACTGGCGTCAGCTTTGATCAACAGTCCGGCAAATGGAATGCGCGTCTGTTCTTCAAGGGCCAGCTGGTGCTGAACCGGACGTACTGTTCTTTTGGTGAGGCGGTCACAGCGCGCCAGCGGGCGGAACGGCAATACTTAATGCCGCTACTGAAACGGGTGCAAACGCCTGAAGCAATATCTTTGATGGAGCTGTTGGAAGCGTAAGTCTCAGCCTGATGGTTCATCAGGCTTTTTTTTTACGGCAAAAATCTGTACAATAGCAACAAAATCATGGCCAGTGGTGGCCAAGGAGGCAGCAAGGTGAAACACTCTAGTCGCACCATCAGTTTGATGGGGATCTTTGGCGCCTTGATTATTTTGCAGGCGTACATTCCCATGGTGGGTTACATCCGCATCTTTCCAGCGTGGCCGGCGATATCGACCATTCATTTGACGGTTATTTTAGGCGGGGTGTTGCTCGGCATTCCAGGCGGCGCCGGCCTCGGGCTCTTGTGGGGTGTGATTAGCTTGATCAAGGCGTACACGTCAGCCACCGACCCGATGACGCTGTTGCTGTTTCAAAATCCGATTATCGCGATCGTGCCGCGGGTGATGGTGGGGATTGTCGCGGCGGCAGTGTTTAATCTGATTGCGCCCAAGGTCAAAACCGGGTTGGGGGCAACGGTCAAACTCGTTGCTGCTGGTATTCTCGGGGCGCTCACCAACACTGGGCTCGTGATTGTGTTCACCTGGCTCTTTTTCGCCAGCCGGGCCACGCAGGTCGTGGCTGGCGCTGACTCTGCCAACTTGGGCCTGCTCTTGATGGCGGCGTTTGGCATCAATGCCATTGCTGAAGCCGCCATGGCCGGCATCGTCACGCCAATCTTGGGCCGGGTTCTCCTGGCGGTGCAAGCCCGCAGAAGATAAAACAAGCCCCTGAATCGCTGGGATTCAGGGGCTTTGTTGGACAATCAATCAAGTTTGACGATGGCTTTTTGTAAGGATTTCGTTTCGGTGGTGACCGTTTCGAGGTTAGCCGACACGATTTCGGCTTGCTGGCTCAGGGAACTGGTGTATTGCATCAATCGAGTCAACGCCGCTTCAACCGCTTTGTGATCACTGGGGTCATTGCTGACGGTCTTGAAGAAAGTCGTTTCGGCAGTGGTCAACTCGTCGTAGTAGGTGACGAAGGTTTTATGATCCAGATGGGCAAGCTTCAAGCTGTTCAAGGCGTCAGACAGGCGCTGCTGCGGGAGCTTGCTACCTTGCGCATTGATTTTAGTCAACGTGGTGTTGGCTTGCTCGATTTTGTTTTGGCTGGCTTCGAGCTTCTTGTAGGTTGCTTCGCGCTTGCTGATGAGCGCTGCCACCGGGCCTTCGCTGCTAAAGTCCTGATTGGGATCTTTGGTATAGGCGGCTTCGAAGGTGGAAGGAAAGGCGCCGGCATCGGCATCCAACTCGTTCATCAAAGTTGTCTTTTTGCTGACCTGAGTCAAAATGGTTTGGGCCGCATCGTTCAATTGTGTTTTTTGGTCAAATACCGCCGTTGAGCACCCAGCCAGCAGTAGCAGGCTGGCAATGACCAAGCCAATTTTTTTCATCGCATGCGCCCCCTTATCTTCCTATATCCTAGCCGATTAAGCCCCAGAATGCTAGTCATTGACAGAGAAGGCAGTGGAGCAAGGCCGCTTTTGGCCGGATGAGTAGCCTAGCACCACGCATTGCCAGCGCCCTTTGCTGGCGAGGCGTGGCGCGTAGCTAATCACTCCGGCGTTGGCCTTGCGCAGCGCGACTAAGAAAGGCAGCGGAGCAAGGCCGCTTTTGGCCGGATGAGTAGCCTTTCTGTCGTATGTCAGCCTGTACGCGCTATGCGCTCCGGGCTGATCAAGCGACACCAGCCACTTCCTCATGCCGGCGCCACTTGAGTCTGCTACAATAGGCATGAGGTGATTTTATGGATGATCAAACACTGCTAGAACTAGCGGCTTTGACCCTTCAAGGGCGCGCCGACCATGGCCAGGCTTATTTGGCTGAGCAATTGCGGATTTCTGTGGCGCAAGTTTACGCCGGCGATGCCGCGCTGACGACGCACCAGCGGGAGAAATTACGTTATTTATTCACCGACTATGAATGGATGCTGGCGCAAAAGATGACCTTAAGTGAAGACGGTGGTCGGCCAGCATGGCGGTTTCAGGCGGCCAAGGCGACCATCGCGACGGCGTGGTTGCAAGCGCCAGAAGTCGAAACAGAACTGAAGAAGACTACTTTGGCGAGTGGGCAAACCGAGGCCCACTTACAAATTCGCCTTGACTATGGCAGCCATGGTCTCGCTGATATTCTGGACTTTGTGGTACCCAATCCTGAACTAAAACAACTACAAACCAAGCAACTGACGCTGCTGGAATTTGCCCAAAAGCAGCTGCCAGCCCCGCAAACGGAGGACTAGTATGCCAAAACGCCGCAAGAAGCATTTGCCAGCAATGATCACAGGAATATTGGCGGTGTTTTTTGTGGCGGTTGGCGTGGTGGCTTGTCACCGCTTGACCTTGACCGATACCCCGACCAAGCCAGCAGTTGATGAACACCGCGTTTTTATCAAACGCATCGCGCCTTATGCGCAGGAGATGCAGCGGCAGTATTCTGTCATGGCCAGCATCACTTTGGCCCAGGCTATTCTGGAATCCGACTGGGGCCAGTCGACGCTGGCCAGTGACTACCATAATCTGTTTGGGGTCAAAGGCACCGATCCTAGCACCAGTCGCGAGTTAGCCACGAAAGAATATGTGAATGGTAAGTGGATTACGGTGAAAGCTCGGTTTCGGGTTTACGCCAATGACGAGGCCTCCATTAAAGACCATGCGTTGCTACTGGTGTATGGCACCAAATGGAATGCCCATTTGTATGATCCGGTGCGCCAAGCGACTGATTACCAAACTGCGGCCAAGGCGCTCCAAACCGCAGGCTATGCCACGGATCCCACCTACGCCAACAAATTGATTCAGATTATTGAGACTTATAATTTGACGCAATATGACCAATGACGAATAATCCGCACGCTTTTGACCGAAAATAACGCTTCACTTGAGCAAACCCGAATAATCGGGTTTTTATTTTGTCTGCGTTTATGCTGGGGTATGCCTTACGTAAGCCTTTCACGGTGCGCTTAACCCGCCTTAGGGCCGTGCTCATTACCGAACGGAAAATCCACATAATCCCCCGAATTCAAATTGTGACTGCCGGGATTTTATGGTAAACTTTGTGAAACTAAATTGCAGAAAAGGATGGGGAGTAAACGTGAAACTTCTTGAAGACCGAATCAGACAGGATGGTCAAGTGTTAGGAGCTGATGTGCTGAAGGTGGACAGCTTCTTGAATCATCAAGTAGATCCGGATTTGATGACAGCGTTGGGCGAAGAATTTTATCGTCGGTTTCAAGGAGTGCCCATCACGAAGATTTTGACCGTCGAAAGCTCTGGCATTGCGCCGGCGCTGGCGACTGGGATGGCATTTCACAAGCCAGTGGTGTTTGCGCGTAAGCACAAGAGTTTGACGCTCAAAGACCATCTGTACACTGCCGAAGTGTATTCCTTCACTAAGAAAACCGCCAATACCATCGCGATTGCAGAAAAATTCCTCACCGCGGACGATCATGTGCTGGTGATTGATGACTTCTTAGCCAACGGTCAGGCGGTTGAAGGCTTGCTCGACATTATCCAGCAGGCCGGCGCGACGTTGGAAGGTGTTGGGGTGGTGATCGAGAAGCGGTTCCAAAAAGGCCGCAAGTTGCTGGATGACCGGCATATTCACACGGAAGCTTTGGCCAGCATCGCTGCCTTTGAAAATGGCCAAGTGGTGTTCAGCCCAGATGAAAAGGAGCAGGCCTAATGAAGCAGCAAGATGTTTCCGCCCCGAAAGCGGCGGTTCTAGGCTTGCAGCACCTGCTGGCGATGTATTCCGGGTCGGTACTGGTGCCGATTCTGATTGGGACGGCGCTGCATTTTTCCAGCGAGCAAATGACTTATCTGGTGTCCATTGATATTTTCATGTGTGGTTTGGCCACGGCGCTGCAAGTCTTTGCCAACAAATTCTTCGGCATCGGCCTGCCAGTGGTTTTAGGTTGTGCCGTGCAAGCCGTAACGCCGCTGATTGCCATCGGCCAAAAATTCGACATTCAAACCATGTATGGGGCCATCATCGCCGCCGGGTTGTTTGTCTTTTTGATCAGCGGTTTGTTCGCCAAATTGCGGCGCCTGTTCCCGCCGCTGGTGACCGGGACGTTGATCACCGTGATTGGCCTGTCACTGATTCCCGTGGCGTTCCAGAACCTAGGCGGGGGCAACACCGCCGCTAAGGATTATGGGAGCATGGCTAACTTGGCCGTGGGCGCATTCACGGTACTGTTGATTTTGGCCTTTAACGTTTGGGGCCGCGGCTTCATTCGTTCGATTGCCATTTTGATTGGGATGGTCGGCGGTTCAGTTTTGGCCGGCCTGATGGGGATGATTTCCTTCCAGCCGGTGATCGAAGCTTCCTGGTTTCATGTGCCGACGCCGTTTTACTTCGGGGTGCCGCACTTTGAATGGAGCTCGATTCTGACGATGATTTTGATTTCGCTGGTTTCGATGGTGGAGTCCACTGGGGTGTTCTTCGCCTTAGGGGATGTTGTTGGTCGCAAAATCGAAAGCCAAGACCTGAAAAAAGGATACCGCGCCGAAGGGCTAGCGGTGCTGTTAGGCGGCATTTTTAATACCTTCCCCTATACCACCTTTTCGCAGAACGTGGGCTTGGTTCAGTTGTCCGGTATCAAAACACGCAAGCCGGTGATGTTCTCAGCGCTGTTTTTGGTGCTGTTGGGGCTGCTGCCGAAAATCGGTGCGCTGGCGACCATTATTCCTAACCCCGTATTAGGCGGGGCGATGCTGGTGATGTTCGGTATGGTAGCGGTGCAAGGGATTCGCATGCTGCAGCAAGTGGACTTCCATAATGATAAGAATCTGCTGGTTTCGGCGATTTCGATTGGTTTGGGCTTGGGCGTGACGGTCCAACCGGAAATTGTCCAATTCCTACCGAAGACTTTGCAGCTGCTGTTCTCATCAGGCATTTTGCTGGCTAGCATTTCGGCGGTGGGGTTGAACCTGTTGTTTAACGCCAAAAAGCCGCAACCAGAGTTAGATGAACAAGATGGACTGAATGAAACTGATCAGAAAGAAGGCAGGCCGTGACTGCATTTATCGAACCGGGTGCCGGGGTCGGCATCATTGGCGGGGGGCCGCTGGGTTACGCCCTCGCCCAAACGGCGAAAAATCTGGGGATGCACGCCATTGTGTTGGCCCCCAGTGAAGATGATATTGCGCTGACCGCAGCGGATATGCCACTGGTGGGATCAGCGGATGACGCTGACGCCTTGGCGCGGCTCGCTTCGGTGTCCACCATCGTGACTTACGCGAATGAAAACGTGGATGGCGATGCCTTGGCGGAGTTGACCACGAAGACGCAATTACCGTCGGGCACGGATATTTTGACCGTGACCCAGGATCGCTATTTGGAAATGGTGTTCTTGGATGATCAAAACATCAACATCCTGCCTTACGCGCAGGTCGTGGGTCCCAATGACATCAGCAAGGCGATTGAAAGCGTCGGCTTCCCAGCGATTTTGAAGCCAATCCAAAAAGATATGGGCGCCGATCAACAGTTGCTGTTGAATGGTCCCGAAGATGTGGCCAATGCGCAGCAATTGTTGCAGCAGCGGCCGTATGTCTTGGAGGCTTGGCTGGCGCATCCTGTCGAGTTTGCGGTGGCCGCCGCCAAAAGCGGGGACACCGTGCAGGTCATGCCACCAGTGCAAACGGTGGTTGATGGCCGCAGCTTGCAGGCGGCGTTTGTGCCCACCACAGCTGGCCCAGAAGTCACGCAGGAGCTGATCCGCGTGACCAAGGTGATTGCGGAGCATTTGGATTACACCGGGGCGTTTGGCGTGGAATTCTTCATGACTGAAAGTCAAAGCCTCTACGTGAAGCGGATTTATCCGGCGCCACAAGTCAACACCGCGGTGCTCGCCACCACGGCCGGCATCAGTCCGGTCGAAATGCATCTACGGGCGCTGCTCGGCTGGCCGCTGCCCGTGGTGTCGCTACTGCGGCCAGGGTTCCTGGTGCCGCTAGCGACGACGCAAAAAGCGGCGGCGATGACCCAGGTGCAGATCAAACCCGATTGGCACTTTGAATTCTATCCGGTGGGCAGCGCTCAGCTCGGTGCCATGACCATTTTCCATCCGGCTGCCGAAGCGGTAGCCGCCTTGAACGCGACTGACCATTTTCACTTGTCACTGAATAAGGAGGAGTAACATGATCGACCGTTATAGCCGGCCAGCAATGGCGCAAGTGTGGACTGAAGAGAACCGTTACCGCAATTGGCTGGAAGTCGAAATTCTGGCGGCCGAAGCCTGGGCTCAGCTGGGGGAAATTCCTGCCGCAGATGTCAAAGCCTTGCGGGCCAATGCGAAGTTCGATGTAGACCGCATTCACGAGATTGAAGCCGTGACCCGCCATGATGTGGTGGCCTTCACGCGCAATGTGTCAGAATCCCTCGGTCCTGAGAAAAAATGGGTGCACTTTGGCCTCACCAGTACCGATGTGGTGGACACGGCGCAAGGCGCAGTGTTGAAACAGGCGGATGAAATTCTCCGCGCCGACATCCAGACACTGACTGAACTGATCGGCCAGCGCGCCAAGGAATTCAAGCACACCGTGATGATGGGGCGCACTCACGGCGTTCACGCCGAACCCACGACTTTTGGGCTCGTGCTGGCCACCTGGTACTCCGAAATGAAGCGCAATGCCAAGCGCTTTGACGATGCCGCTGCAGATGTGGAAGCGGGCAAGATTTCTGGCGCGGTGGGCACTTTTGCCAACACCCCGCCAGCGGTTGAAGCCTACGTCTGCGAACACCTAGGCATCCGCGCCCAGGAAATCTCCACTCAGGTCTTGCCGCGTGACTTGCACGCGCATTACATCCAAACTTTGGGCCTGATTGCGACCTCTTTGGAACGCTTTGCCTTGGAAATTCGGCACCTGCAGCGCACCGAAGTCCATGAAGTGGAAGAACACTTCAACGCCGGCCAAAAAGGCAGCTCCGCCATGCCGCACAAGCGCAACCCCATCAGCTCTGAAAACGTCACGGGCTTGGCCCGGATTATCCGCGGCTATGCCACCCCAGCTTTGGAAGATGTGCCGCTTTGGCATGAACGCGACATCTCCCACAGCTCGGCGGAGCGCGTGATGCTGCCAGATGCCACCGGTTTGCTGGACTATATTCTGCACCGCTTCACCAATATTCTGGCTAACCTGGACGTCTTCCCAGACACCATGAAAGCAAACATGCAAAAAGCGCATGGCCTGATTTACAGCCAGCGCGTGATGCTTAAGTTGATTGAAACTGGCATGAGCCGGGAACAAGCCTATGACCTCGTGCAGCCAAAAACCGCGCAAGCCTGGGACGAACACCGCGACTTCCGCACGCTCTTGGAAGCTGACCCCGCCGTCACAGACCGCCTCAGCGCGGCCGCCTTGGATGACGCTTTTGACTACCATTACCACCTGAAGCACGTCGATGAAATCTTCGACCGCATTGGCTTGGGCGATTAAATCTTAAATGATCGGCAACTGTTCTTGTGTCAGCAAGAATGGCTGCCGATTTTTGATTCTTAAGCTGGGTTGGCGGAATGTTAATCGACAGAGTAGCCGACGATATTCAAGTTGAGTTCTGGTAGCGCTGAAACGAGGCTGAAAGCGGTCAGGTGAATGGTTCAGTTTACCGCCAAGGTAGGCAAGGACCACCGAAGCAGGCAGGGGCTCAGTGGTGAAATTGTTCTTAGCCAACTTGTTGGCTTAGAACAAGCCGCGACTTGAAGACTCGCAAAGCGAGGCTCCAAGTGCACTTGGCCCTGTCAAGTTGACAGATGAAATAATATAAAGTTTTGTCTGTTTCTAAACGGCTTCACTCCAGTATTCATCAGGGGTGAGGCCGTTTCTTTGTGCTGAGCGATTGTGGTGATTGAAG
>NZ_BTTP01000029.1:0-9759 GCF_036246225.1 Lacticaseibacillus salsurivasis | reverse complement strand
TATGAAGTGCGGTGGCGATAGCGAGAAGGATACACCTGTTCCCATGCCGAACACAGAAGTTAAGCTTCTCTACGCCGAGAGTAGTTGGTGGGTGACTGCCTGCGAGGGTAGGAAGCTGCCGCGCTTTTATGGAGGATTAGCTCAGTTGGGAGAGCGTCTGCCTTACAAGCAGAGGGTCACAGGTTCGAGCCCTGTATCCTCCATTGAACCGGGAGGTTCATCCAGTTCTATGCGGAAGTAGTTCAGTGGTAGAACGCCACCTTGCCATGGTGGAGGTCGCGGGTTCGAATCCCGTCTTCCGCTTGTTGCAGCGATGCAACAACATCTAAATATGCACCCATAGCGCAATTGGATAGAGTGTCTGACTACGAATCAGAAGGTTGTAGGTTCGACTCCTACTGGGTGCATTATCGGGAAATAGCTCAGCTTGGTAGAGCACCTGGTTTGGGACCAGGGGGTCGCAGGTTCGAATCCTGTTTTCCCGATTGGGCAGTGATGCCTACGATTTATTTCGCGGTGTAGCTCAGCTGGCTAGAGCGTCCGGTTCATACCCGGGAGGTCGAGGGTTCGATCCCCCCCGCCGCGATCGACCTGGACCTTTAGCTCAGTTGGTTAGAGCAGACGGCTCATAACCGTTCGGTCGTAGGTTCGAGTCCTACAAGGTCCATGGGGCATTTGCCTCAGGCCCATTAATTTAATAAACATACCGTTATCGCGGGATAGAGCAGTCTGGTAGCTCGTCGGGCTCATAACCCGGAGGTCGTTGGTTCAAATCCAGCTCCCGCAATTGGTTCCATGGTCTAGTTGGTTAGGACGCCTGCCTGTCACGCAGGAGATCACGAGTTCGAGTCTCGTTGGAACCGGTGTCGGCTCGGTAGCTCAGTTGGTAGAGCAATGGATTGAAGCTCCATGTGTCGGCAGTTCGATTCTGTCCCGCGCCATTGTGACGGCATGCGGGTGTAGTTTAGTGGTAAAACCACAGCCTTCCAAGCTGTTGTCGCGAGTTCGATTCTCGTCACCCGCTGGATCGATAATTTGGGCCTATAGCTCAGCTGGTTAGAGCGCACGCCTGATAAGCGTGAGGTCGATGGTTCAAGTCCATTTAGGCCCATTGCGGCAAAAGCTTGCTGCAACAATTGAACATTTAATATGGAGAAGTACTCAAGTGGCTGAAGAGGCGCCCCTGCTAAGGGTGTAGGTCGGGAAACTGGCGCGAGGGTTCAAATCCCTCCTTCTCCGTATGTATGGCCCGTTGGTCAAGTGGTTAAGACACCGCCCTTTCACGGCGGTAACATGGGTTCAAATCCCGTACGGGTCAGTAGCGATAAGGCTATGGAGAATTACCCAAGTGGCTGAAGGGGACGGTCTTGAAAACCGTTAGGTGGGTCAAACCACGCGAGGGTTCGAATCCCTCATTCTCCTTTTCACATTATCGCGGGATAGAGCAGTCTGGTAGCTCGTCGGGCTCATAACCCGGAGGTCGTTGGTTCAAATCCAGCTCCCGCAATTACAATTGAATATTGTTGGTTCCATGGTCTAGTTGGTTAGGACGCCTGCCTGTCACGCAGGAGATCACGAGTTCGAGTCTCGTTGGAACCGTTAATGGCTCGGTAGCTCAGTTGGTAGAGCAATGGATTGAAGCTCCATGTGTCGGCGGTTCGATTCCGTCCCGCGCCATTTTATGGAGGATTAGCGAAGAGGCTAAACGCGACGGACTGTAAATCCGTTCCTTCGGGTTCCTAGGTTCGAATCCTAGATCCTCCATTTATAGGGATATAGTTTAAAGGTAGAACTACGGTCTCCAAAACCGTCAGTGTGGGTTCAATTCCTACTATCCCTGCTTTTAATGGTATGGCGGTATTGGTGAAGTGGTTAACACACTGGTTTGTGGATCCAGCATACGTGGGTTCGATTCCCACATACCGCCCTTTACTGGGGTATAGCCAAGTGGTAAGGCAACGGACTTTGACTCCGTCATGCGCTGGTTCGAATCCAGCTACCCCAATTGCTGTAAAAAGCACTCCTGGCGGTGTAGCCAAGTGGTAAGGCAAAGGTCTGCAAAACCTATATGCGTCGGTTCAAATCCGATCACCGCCTTTCTTGGATAGTTGCCAAGAGATAATTGAATATCCTTTATGCCGGCGTGGCGGAATTGGCAGACGCGCCAGACTCAAAATCTGGTTCCAGCAATGGAGTATCGGTTCGACCCCGATCGCCGGTAGTAATGACCCTGAATAAGGGTCTTTTTTGTGTCAAAAGGCTGACGATGGTGAGCTGGAAACTCGGGCTCTGCCTCAAGGCGAGTGAATCGGCCTCAAATCAACCCTAATCTTTACACAATCGCCGCGAACTTTTTACGCCTTGGTCGCTTAATCTTTACGCCCGACTCTTATGCTTAAATCGTAGCAGTAGCGAGGCAAGATACTTGCAGATTACCGAGATGCTGCTGATAATAACGCCACTAGGAAGGCTTGGACAGGTGGCGCGCAAAATGAGTCAGGTAAAAGCAGCATAATCCGCGAGAAGGCGATGCCATGATGATCAGATGGGGGATTGGACTGACTCTGCTAGCCATCACCGGCTGGGCGATGAATGGTCGCGCCAGTATGCTGATGCAGCGGTATGGTCAGGAGACTGGTAAGTGGCTGAAGTGAGCTGATGGGAGAGCGGTCCAAGTGACCGTTCTTTTTTTGTTTAAAATTGAGGTGACAGTTCTGTTATGTAAATTTCAGTCTTTAGGTCGAGCGGTTTCAGTAAGGTTTCTGTTAAAATAGGAGTATTGATAGCGTGAAAATTGAAATGGGGCCGCGTTGTCGTATACTGGAAACCAAGAGCTAGCGTTTGGAGGCAGTTAGATGAATATTGGCATTTTTACGGATACCTATTTTCCGCAGGTCAGTGGCGTCGCGACCTCGATCAAAACGCTCAAAGATGACTTAGAGCGGAAAGGCAATTCCGTTTATATCTTCACCACGACAGATCCCCATGTGCCGGATGACGCGGTGGAGCCCAACGTGTTTCGCTTTACTAGCGTGCCATTCGTGTCTTTCACTGATCGGCGTGTGGCAGTGCGTGGTATGTTTCATGCTTACCATGTGGCCAAGGAGCTGAATTTGGATATTGTCCATACCCAAACCGAGTTCTCGATGGGGTATATCGGTAAATTCGTGGCCCGACAGCTCAAGGTGCCGACCGTCCATACTTATCACACGATGTATGAAAGTTACTTGCACTACATTATGAATGGTCACTTGCTGCGGCCTTACCATGTGAAGCAGTTTATGCGGGCGTATTTGTACCATGTCACGGCGGTGATTACGCCTTCGGATCGCGCGGAAGAAAGCTTGCAGCGCTACGGGGTGAAACAGCCCATTACGGTCATTCCGACCGGCGTCGACTTGACTCAGTTCAAAGCGGCTAAAAATCCAAAGTTGCGGGAGCAATTGGGCCTCGCTGATGTGCCAGTGTTACTGTCACTGTCGCGTGTGGCTTATGAAAAACGCATCGACAAGGTGATTGATGCCATGCCGGCCATTGTGGAAGCTTGCCCAGAAGTGGTACTGCTGGTGGTTGGCGATGGGCCAGCACGGGAGGATTTGGAAAAACAGACCCGTGAGCTGCAGATGCAAGATCACGTCCGCTTCATCGGCGAAGTGGATCACAGCGAAGTGCCAGATTACTACCGTGCCGCAGATATTTTTGTTTCGGCCAGCGATTCGGAATCGCAAGGCTTAACTTATATCGAGGCGCTGGCGGCGGGCCGCAAAGTGGTCGCCTTTGCCGGGGAATATACCAACTCGCTGTTGGACGACCCGGCGATTGGCACAACCTTTACCGTCCAATCAGAGCTGGTGCATCAAGTGGTCAATTATCTCAAGCATCCGGGGGCTTTCGATGATCCGGCGCCACGTGAAGTGAAGCTGCGTGCCATTTCTGCGGATTTGTTCGGCGATCGGGTGCTGAAAGTGTACCAAGATGCCACTCGCCGCTTCCAGGATGAGCAAGCGCTGCGCGATGAGGCGCTTGACGATTCGACCTTGAAAGGATAGTTATGCTCGACATTCACATGTTTTCCTCTGCGGATAAAGTCGCAGGGCAAGGGGTCGGTGCGGTGTATACCGAACTGGTCGCCTTACTGAAGAAGTATTTCCCGACGGAATTCAACGTTAAGATCAACGATTATTCTGCGAGTCAAATTAGCCATTATCATACGATTGATCCGAAATTCTATGCGTCCACCTTCAGCAAGCGCCGCGGCCGTAAAATTGGCTTTGTCCACTTTCTGCCAGATACGCTGGATCAAAGCTTGCGCCTGCCAGGCGTGGCACGCTGGACCTTGGACCATTACACGGTGGCCTATTACAAGCGGATGGACAGTTTGGTGGTAGTGAACCCGAACTTTATCCCTAAGCTGGCGGCGTATGGCATCGATCCGCGCAAAGTGACGTACATTCCTAACTTTGTGTCGCGGGAAACCTTCTATCCAGCCACGGCTGAGGAAAAACAGATGTTGCGGCAAAAGCATGGGGTACCGCAGGACCGCTTCGTGGTGTTCGGCGCCGGCCAGGTGCAAGATCGCAAAGGCGTGGATGATTTTATCCGGTTGGCCAAACGCAATCCGGGGATGACCTTCATTTGGGCGGGCGGGTTTTCATTTGGCATGATCACCAATGGCTATGATCATCTTAAAGGTGAGGTGGAAAACGCACCGGCCAACCTGACGTTCACTGGGATTGTGCCGCGGGAAGAAATGGTGGATTACTACAATATCGCCGATGTCTTCTTGCTACCTTCTTTCGAGGAACTGTTTCCGATGTCAGTGCTGGAAGCCTTCTCCACGGAAACGCCAGTGATGGTGCGCGATTTGGCGCTATATGATCAGATTATCGAACCGTATGCGGTGATGGCCAAAGACGGCGATGCCATGAATACCAAGTTGCGCCAGCTGCAAGCTGACGCCAACTTGCGCCAAACGTACACGGAAAAGGCCCAGCAGGCGGCGGCAGAATATTCGGAAGCGCGGCTGGCCCGCGTGTGGCATCGCTTTTACCTTAAGCAAGCCGCTTTAGGTGAGGCGCAGCATGAGTCGCACTAATAAAATTGCAGCAGCGGTGATGGTGCTACTTGGGCTGGGGATTTTTGCGTTTGAAATGCGTAATTTGAACCTGCAGGTGGTCTGGCACACGCTGATGTCGCTGAACTTATGGTGGCTAGCAGCGGCTTTGGCGGTGATGATTGGCTCTTGGGTGGTGGAAAGCTTTGTTGTGCGGATGTTCGTGGAGCATGAAGGCGAGCGCCTGAGCTTCAAAGCGGCGTTTCGCGTGCCGCTGGTCGAGCAGCTGTTCAACAACATCACGCCTTTTGCTTCAGGTGGCCAACCGGCGCAACTGGTGGCGCTGATGCAAGCCGGGGTGGAAGCTGGCCGGGCCAGTTCGGTGCTGTTGATGAAGTTCGTGGTGTACCAGTTCATGGTGCTGCTGAATTTTGTCATCACCTTGGTGTTTGGCTTTCACCAACTGGCCACGCGCTTTGGGCCGCTGGCGCTGTTGATCGTGTTTGCCTTCGTCATTCATATCACGGTGATTGTTGGCTTGCTGCTGGTGATGTATCAGTACAAGTTCACCAAGAAAATGGTGGCGCTGTTAATCAAGCTCGCCGGCGTGTTCGTCAAACCGGCGCGTCAGCAGCAGTGGCAGCACACCATGGATCAAAAAATCGATAGCTTTTACGCCGAAAGCCTGCATCTCAAGCAAAACCGCGGCAAAGTCTACAAAGCGGCACTACTCACTTTTGTCCAGTTGCTGCTGTATTATTCGGTGCCGTATTTCGTCCTTCGCAGCTTTGGGTTGGCCCATCTGAGTCTGATCGAAGTCATGATTTTGCATGTGATGATTGTGATGATTGTGTCGCTGTTTCCCATTCCTGGTGGGACCGGCGGGGCGGAATATAGCTTTAAAACGCTATTTGCCGCTTACGTGCCGGTAGCATCGCAGCTGGTGCTGACCATGCTGCTGTGGCGGTTTTTGACGTATTACCTGGGGATGCTGATGGGCGGTTTGGCCCTTGGCGTCACGCCTGGGCGCATGGCGCAAACCTTGCCGCCGGAAAAAAATGAGCCATCCGCGTAATTTCATCGTCACACACGCGGATTCTATGGTACGCTATCACAGAACAAGAAAGGGGCCGCTTCATGAAAAGCTCACAGTTAGTTGCGATTATCAAACGCTTGGAAGCCATGCAAGAAGGCGCAGATGACGAGGTTCAATCCCGCCGCTTTGAAAAAGACGGCGTCGAAAAAGGTGAAGTCACCTTTGACCCGAAGACTGAGACTTACACTTTGGAAGAAGTTGTCAGCCATCAGCAATTTGAATTTGATGACATCGACCTGGCCGCAATGGAGATTTACGATCTGCTCGACGATTCAGAAGACTAATACGTTCTGCGCCGAGGCTACACCTTGAGGGTGTGGTCTTTTTTATTACCTTTAAGATGTGCTTAAACCCCGGTCAAAACCGGGGCTTAAAATTGTCTTTTTTAAGCCATTTGTGTAGACTTACGATTGTGTTTAGATGACGTTAATATGTGTAATTAGTAGTGGAGGATCAGTATGAAGCAAATCGGCAGTAAAATTCAGGGGTTTTTCAATTCCCGGCTAGGATTTTTCCTGCTCGCCGTGACGCTGTTTTGGGCGAAAACCTATTGGGCGTATAACACAAAATTCAACCTGGGCGTCAAAGGCGGCATGCAGCAACTGCTGCTGGCCCTCAACCCGCTGCCGACCACGATTCTGCTGTTCGGGCTGGCTTTGTATGTCAGTGGGCGCAAGTCCTATGTGTTGATGTTGATTGTGGATTTGCTGACGTCAATTTGGCTGTTTGCTAATGTCCTTTACTATCGCGAATTTTCGGATTTCATGACCTTTGCGCTGATTCGCAATTCCGGCACCATTGCCAATAACCTGGGGACCGGGGTCGCGGGGATTATGCAGCCAAGTGACTGGCTGGTGTTCCTGGATGTAATCATCTTGGTGATCTTGCTGGCCACCCGGGTCATCAAAGTCAGCATCAAGCCGATCAAAAAGCGGTTTGCCTTGGGCGTGACGGTGCTAGCCGTGTTCATGTTCGGCGCGAATTTGTCCATGGCTTACTCTGACCGCTCAGGCCTGCTGACCCGGATGTTCGATAATAACTATATTGTGAAATACTTAGGCCTGAATGCCTATACCGTGGTGGATGGCGTCAAAACCGCCCAGACCTCGGCGGAGAAGGCCAACGCGAAAGCCAGTGATCTTGATTCCGTTTTGGCTTACGTCAAAAATCATCAAGTGGCCAAGAACGTGAATTACTATGGCACCGCCAAAGGCAAGAACGTTTTTGTGATTCACTTGGAGTCGTTGCAGCAGTTCATGATTGATTTTAAGTGGGACGGCCAAGAAGTAACGCCGAACCTCAACAAGATTTATCATGAAAATAATACCCTCAGTTTCGACAACTTCTTCAACCAGGTAGGGCAAGGGAAGACCTCCGACGCCGAACTGATGCTGGAAACCTCGCTGTTCGGCCTGCAAGAAGGCTCCGCGATGCAAATCGACGGCACCTCGAACACTTTCCAGGCGGCGCCGGCCATTTTGGCTCAGCAAGGCGGCTACACCAGCGCGGTTGCGCATGGGGATGTGCCAAGTTATTGGAATCGTGATAACACCTACAAGTCTTGGGGCTACGATTACTTCTTCTCCAAGAGCTATTTCCCGAAAGTCAAAGACTATGATGTTGGCTATGGGATCAAAGACAAGATCTTCATGAAGGATTCGGCGGAATATGCCCAGCAGCTGCCGCAGCCATTTTACATGAAGCTCATCACCGTCACGAACCATTTCCCATACACTTTGGATAAGAAGAACCAAACCATCAGCAAAACCGATACTGGCGACAAGACGGTCGATGGCTATGTCCAAACGGCCAAGTACTTGGATCAATCCATCGGTGAGTTTATGAGCTGGCTGCAAAAGACCGGCCTCGATAAAACCTCGATGGTGGTCTTTTACGGTGACCACTATGGGATTTCGGATAACCACAAGAAGGCCATGGCCAAACTGACCGGGATTGAAGGATTCAATGATTACAACAACGCCATGTATCAGCGGGTGCCATTCATGATTCACATGGATGGGCTGAAAGGCGGCATTGACCACACTTATGGTGGGGAAATCGACGTGTTGCCGACGTTGCTGCACTTGCTCGGCATTGATACGTCGAATTATGTCATGATGGGCAATGACCTGCTTTCACCGGAGCACGACCAGACCGTGGCCTTCCGGAATGGCGATTGGGTCACACCGACCATCACCAAGGTGGGCAGTGAGTACTTTAATACCACCTCTGGGAAGCGACTGGAGAACCTCACCAAGGCGCAAAAGCAGGTGATCAACACCGCCACCAACCGGGTGACAACGGAACTGTCCTTATCGGATCGGGTCATCAATGGTGACTTGCTGCGGTTCTACACGCCGGCTGGGTTTAAGAAAGTGAATAAGGCGGACTACAGTTACAACCTGAAGAAAGCCCAAGAGCAGCTGAAGGCGGCACAAAAGAGTGGCACCAGCTTGCAGGCCAAGAATAATGGCAAGTCGTTGCTTGATCTTTACGTGACCGATGCACCAGAGCTGCAGGCAAATGCCGATAGTAGCGCCAGTAGCAGTGAGAGCAGTAGCAGCACCAGCAATTCATCTAGTAGCAGCACTGCTAGTTCCAGTAGTAATAAGTAAGATTGGCTGAAAATTGATTCGCTTAGAATCTGGGGTAAGCATACCGCCAGATTCTTTTTTTGGCCTAAGGGTTCACTTCCTATTTGCAAGTAGTTGTGGTTTAGCTTATTCTAGCCTTAGGAAGAACTATTCTAATGTAGGTGATGAAAAATGCAAGAAACGGTCTATCATCAAACTATCGCTCGCTTGCGAGCGAACAAAATTAGGGTGACGCCACAGCGCGACGCGATCATTAAGTATTTGATTGCCAGCGAAGCGCACCCGACAGCGGAAATGATTTTCGCCGCCTTGTCACCGGAGTTTCCTCATATGAGTGTCGCGACGGTGTATAACAACCTTAAGTTGCTGGCCGATCTGCACCTGATTGAAGAAATGAATGTCGGCGACCCCGCGACGCATTTTGATTTCGCGTTAGAGCCGCACTACCATGTGATTTGTCGCAATTGCGGCAAAATTGTCGACTTCAGCTATGATCAGTTGACGGATGTCGAAGCAGTGGCCGCTAAAAAGACCGGCTTTTTGGTGGATGGTCACCACCTTGAGGTCTATGGTTTATGCCCTGACTGTCAAATCAAGCTGGGAAAGGTCCCAGCAAGTAAATAATGGCTTGACAGCCAGTCGAAATCCGAACGGGGATGGTTTATAATTATCCCTTGTTCGGATTTTTTATTTACCTGAGATTTATGCGATTTTTGGTTGACGATTGCAGGCTAGAGCTGGTAAGATACTTGTTGTTGTCAAAACGGCAAACGCAATTGCTTCGCCGACAGATGCTTGGAAGACGAATAATTATTCATTTCATGACATTTTAATTTGACAAGCAAAAAGCCATAAGATATACTGTTAAAGTTGTCTTTTGGACACAGTGGTCCTTTGAAAACTGAACAAAGTTTCGTAAATGTGATAGGGCTTTTCGATGTAAATCGAAGAGAATTAAACATGAGCGAAGTCAATTCGCAAACAACAAATCGAGCTATTCAAATAACTCATTATAT
>NZ_BTTP01000028.1:0-12247 GCF_036246225.1 Lacticaseibacillus salsurivasis | reverse complement strand
TTGTACCCAACGCATGAGGGTTGTGTGATGCACGAAAATACCACGGTCGCGCATCATTTCAACTAGATCTCGATAACTGATGTTGTAACGCAAGTAGTAGCCTACGGCAAAAGTAATCACTGATTGATTGAATTGCCGTCCTTTAAAATGATCAGTCATCTGAAAACCTCCAGTTTCAATTCATGATACAGGATGCACTCTCCCTGAGTAAACTTTGCACCAGAACCCGGTTCAGTATGATGCCACGTGATCTGCAAGACCTACTCCGCAAGTCAGTTTGGACTGGCAACAAGGCCAGAACAGAGATGGTCTTGGATACCGCGGAAAGCATGGTTCAAGACACCGATTCAGGGGACTCAATGCGCAGTGAATGGCTCGATAATCTCACCAAGCTTCGGCGCTATCTTGACCGAAATTGGCCTTACATCGAGGCACTTTCGAATCGACAATTGGATCGGCGTGGACTTAAAAGCTGTGAGTCTAACCATAGACGGTATACGTATCGGACCAAGCTGCAGGGCCGTTCATGGACAAGAAGTGGTCTGATCGCAGAGTTGAGGATCATTGACGCGCTGCAGAACGATGATTACCTCAGCAGTCTGGAAGCTACGGCGTTTCTGGAAACGCAAATCAAGCCAGAAGTGAAGACCACGCTTCGGAGCCTTCAGCTGTTTGGGCCAGCGCCCACAACGCACCAGGGTGCTTATCAGGGACGTATAGCGCTGTACGCAAGTACTAGTTCGGGCACTGGTCACCTAAGCACACATCTTCAACTGAACCCACTCAGTAGGCCAGGACGACCGGAGCAGGAATGGCGTCAGGGGTGACGTCTGTGTTGGCGATTTATCGCCTACACAGAGGCCGAGCTTTGAGACTCGCAAAGCGAGGCTCAAAGTCGTGCCCACCCCGTTCCACGCCAATTCCTGTGGAGGTCGTCCTGGCCGGCAGTCGAGCAAAAAAGAATAGTTCAATTAGTGGAACCGAGAAAGACTTGACACATACGCGTCCCTTGGCTGACTTCACTTAACCGGAAAGCCATGCTATAATTAAGACAAGCGAAAAGGCACCCCATAAGGAGTGCCCTTCCACAGCAGAACCGTTTAAAGAACGGTGGCAAACTATCACAAACTAAAAGCCGCGACGCCCGCCAAAGTCGAAGCGGCTTTTAGTTTGCTTATTTTTTCCGGCCGAAGCCGATCGCCTTCATCAGTTGGCGTACTGCGTTGACCAATCGCGTGACCGCGAGGACAAGCAGAGCTAGCGCACTGACAAAGGCCGTGATTGTCGCCAAAGCGCCAATCATAAGCAAACCCGTACCTCCTTTCGTTGGAATTCAAGGTTATGAACCTTACGCCCATAAGCCTCACCTTCTCTCGAATACGAAGATACCACCGCTCATTAACTTTTCTCCTTCCTCTATTATACCACAAAAAAGCCACCAAGCGCTTAGAGCCACAGGCGTTTGACGGCTTTTTACATGTTGAAATTCGTGTCTCAAGGTAGCCGCCGCGCGGGCAGAAGGCGAAGCACAAGCGGCCGTCCCGGCCGCGTTTGGCGGCGCCACGCCCGCTCGCCAAACCGGCAACAATGATCTCTGAGCATGCAAACAGAAAACTATTAACCTAGTCCGCGGCACGGCCAAAATCAGCCGTACTCGCTATTTTCACTCAAGGCCGCCTTCTGCCCGCGCGGCGGCATAGATCGGGTACGCACCCGATCTACAGTGCTCAATAGAAGAAACAGCGTGATCAGCCAAAAGGAGGCTGCCAAGGGCGTGCTCTCCAGTGACTTAGCGTTCCAACCTGAATTGCCCTGTTTTGTAGTTGATCTTGACTCCTGCCTGCTGGTTAAAGATCCAGAGGTTTAGCCGCAACCCGTTCGGGTCTTTGAGGGACTGCACAATCACTTGTACACCGCGTGGGACCCGCTCCGACCTACTATATATAGGGATTGCCTGGTACGCAACCGCCTCGTCCTGGTGTGCCTGCAAGTAATTCCATGTGAGGGTTTCAGGATAGGCCATGCCCCCGGGATTACGAATGTCGTTGGTGCCAACGTTTTGTGCCCGCGTGCCAAGAATCACGTTGTGGGTTTGCATATCTCCATTGAGTGACCAGGCGACCAGGTGCGATTTGTTGTACAAGTATCCCTGGTACCCCGTGAGTTGCACGATACGGTTGTTGTTAGTGCCGCCGTGCCACTCCTTCTCTACCGAGTCTTTCGTTGCCGTGTACTTGGCGTGCAAATACTCGCCAGAAACTCGCGTTTCTTCTGGGAAGACGGGCCGGCTGACAACACTACTGCTGTGAAACATCATCGACTGATAGGTGACGATTGCCGTCACGCTTTGAGTTCTTCCGGCGCGATCTAAGGCCGAGTAATCAGTTGTTGCTGTGATATAGCTAGGTTCCTTCAAATCGCGGTTTACGGTGCGAACCAACGCGCCTTCAAACACTGGTTTGTTATTGCTCACCACCATGTAGTTCTGCGGGTACTTTTCAATGCTGAAGGGTGTTTTGATTAAAGCGTTGTCGGCCTTGCTGTTCTCTACTGTGGCTCCTGGAAGGAGGCTAGATAAACCATCAACTGCCTTACAGCCACTGAGCACGATCAGGGCGGCCGTCAGTGCCAGGAGGCGGCACCAATATCTACTATTCACTGTTCCCTGCCCCTATTGTGCGACCGCTTGAGCGGCGGCCTGTGTGGCCTGCTGAGCTAGTGCTGAGGCTTGCTTTTGGGGAGCGGCTGCCTTGACGTCTGGTGCTTGCTGGTACTTTCGCTCGTCCTCTTTATCAACGGCGCTATAACCATAGGTCTTGACCAAGTAGGCCATCTCCTGCGGCGAGTCAGCCTCAAACAAACCCTTATTGAGTTGATTCGCCTGTACGGCCTTTAAGTGGTCTTCACCATCTTGGTTCCGTTCTTGAATCACCTTGAGCGCGTTCTCGTCATCTTTCTTGACATAAATCCGGTCGATCACGCGGGAGGGAAACCCGCTCTCGTTTTGCACCTGCTTCAGCCGATCGTTCCAATCTTTGATTTGATACCTTACCGGTTTAACGCCCAGGTTTTCGTACTGCCCGGTATATGACTTTATCTTGGTAATTACTGCCTGTTGCATGGTTGAATCGAGAGCCGGATCCAGGCGTTTGATCAACGCCTGATAGTCCAGACCATTTTGCCCGGTCAAGTCGTGCATAAGACTGGCCAGCTGGCCCGCACGTTCTCCATAAGCGTCACCTGCCGCCATGCCATCGCCGTGAGTGAAACCACCCTTCAGGCCAAACCAGTTATTTACCTCCTTATCGTCGTGGAAATTGGTCTCTACTTTATCCAGGGCCGCTAACGGTTCCCATGGGACCCCGGCTGCCGCGGCCTGCTGTTGCAGAACCTTCAGCCGTGCTTGCGGGATTGCCAGGTTATCAACCATGAAGTGCCCGTATGGAAGAGTCTCCCCAGTTTTGACATTCACAAAAGCGTGCTTGTTGATCATCTCATCAAAGAAGCGGTGCCCTGCCGGGTCATTGTCAACACCAAACCCAACGCGTTCAGGTGCGTTGCCGGTGCGGGTGTGATAGTAGACCATAGCCTTAATCACTGACTGAGGCTTAAGACCGTCCATCGCAAAGAACATGGTGTCTCTAGTTTGTGGATGCAGACTCAAGTAGGATAAGGCGTCGATTGGTGACTCAAAGACATACAGTTGTTTCGGGCGGCCGATGGAAAAGTTGAACCCGTAGTCCTGCTCTGAGTTCTTGGCAATCTGTTTAAAGGTGCCGCGTGGGCCATTGCGTTTCTTGTCGATTGTCGTGCCCTGGATCGAAGCACCAACGCGCTCGCCGTCGTGCGCCCAGACAAACACAGCGTTGCCCTTGCTGTCCTGCTGAATGAAGCCGCGCTGGTGCAGTTGATCCACAATCGAGGGATTCAGGCCGCGCGCCAACGTTAGGTAATCGCGGGCCCTGGTAAAGTCCTGAGAATTTTGAATGTCGTATACAAAAGGCTGCCGGTCTTCAGCCGTTACGTTGGTGGTGGATAGACTGTCATCGTTTAAAGCCGTCACTGCCTTTTGGAAGTTATCAACGCCGACGACCTTCATCATGAAGTCGATGGTTGACCCGCCCACCTGACGGCTGTTCCAAATGAATTGGTTCTTCCGGGCATTAACTTTGAGCGAGTCGTGCTGATCCCACGACCAATAATCGCCCCCATCGTGTACCAGGTTCACGCCGTTCTTAGCGGCAACATCAAGAATCGAAACGGTCTTGGCGTGCAAGATCATCTTCTCCGTGATGCCCTTATTGGCGGCCTTTGGTTTTGCCTTCTCTACTGTTGGTTCTTCCCAATTGACCAGGTAGTGCGTGTCCGGTGAGGAATGCGGCAACTCACTCAGCAACGCGTTGTTTCCCCATTCCTTCAACGCGTCTTGGCTAAATTCCAGATGACTCTGCGGTCCGCCATCCTTGGCAAAACTGGTCAGTTGTAGGTCTACATTCGGGCGACTGCTCTTAGTCAGCGTTGCATACAGACGCTCTTCGCCGTTGACGTCTACCTGAGTGATTTTGAGGGCCTTACCTGCGTGTTCACGAAGCTGTTTGAGCCACCACGCGCTGGCCTGATCAGACTTGATCATGATTTCGCCCAGGTTTCCTTTTGCCGCGTGTGGTACCTCTGGTACGACCGCTGCCGGGTCTCGTTGCTCTGATTGCTGCGGCTGCAATTGATCGGCTGCGGGTGCCAGCGTAACGGCTGGTGTAGCTGCCGCTACTTCATAACTGCCATCACGCACGACCTTCCGCTGAGCTGCGGTCAGCTCCTGGCCTTCCATGATCAGTGCCTTGCCAGACTCAGCGACCAGGCGCACAACGCCTGTTGCGGCATGAACTTGGCCCCATGGTTCGACGTGCCCATCAGTTACATCCACCCCTGGGAAAAGGCCGAGAAGGTCGTTGTGATTGACGCCACGGGTTCCCATTTCATATTGACCACTGACGATGCTGCCGTTGCGCAAAACAAAGATGCCTTCACGCGGGTTGGTCGTCAGTTCATCGCCAATGTCGGCCAAGTATTTGAGAATTTGATCATCAGTGACCGGCGTAATCGTTGCTTCTGTTGCCATCTGTCATTCCTCCTTTTGAGCACAAAAAAATCGCAACCTGATTGGCTGCGATTCATCGTTCAGGGCCATAGCCCTGATTCTGCTGACGCTGACGGTCAGCTTCTTTTTCATCCTGCATTCGTTCATAGTCACGCTGTGCTTTCGCACGCGCCTTCATGTCGCCGGAAAGAGCCCGGCGGATTGAAGACAAGGCTTGGAAGATGCCCTGGTTCGGTTGGCCTTGCTGGGCCTTGTGGTAGGAGGACCCGTTCGGATGCTTCTTCCTATAAACCGCGTCGTCTGTCTTTCTCATCTCGCTCAGGATCGAGTTTCCCATCCTGGCGTACAACTCATCATACTTACCGTATTCGTAGTCCTTCGCCCGGCCAGCCTCCTTGCCTTCCTGCCCAGAACCGTAAAGTGCTTCACGGAAATCCGTCTCGGCCTTCAGTGCTTGATCAAACTCTTGCAGCTCTTTTCCGTGGTACCGCTGCATGAATTTGGAGCTAAAGACGTCGAGCAACGGTCGGACTTCTTGGAGCGCGTTCATGTTGTACTTCCACTTCCGCTTGTCATCAGGAAGTGCTTTGTAGATCTGTTGGTACAATCGCAGCAAGTCAAAGTCCGGGAGCTTACTCCAGTCATAGTCATGCTGCGGAAGCTCATTACGTATCAGGCTAGAGAGACGAGCAAGCGACTGATTGCGGTTGATTAACTCATTTGCGATTGACGACTTAAAGGCGGAAATTGTCGAGCGCTTAACCATTCCGTTTGCCGCTTCTTTTGCCTGCCCCTCGGAATCATGAATCATGATACTCTGGCGGGTTGGTTCGGGTTCAACAAAAGCAATATGCACGTGAATGTTGTCGGTATTAAGATGAATTGATGCTGACCACACCGCCGTGTTGGCTAAACCTTCATTTATTAGAAGACCACTCATGCCATTACGAATTGTCTCTTGCACTTTCTCCTGGTCGAGCTGCTTACTTTGCAGATCATAAAGCCCGTGGTCTGCGAGAAAGCGGTTATCGAAACTCACCACGGTTTGCCACATTAGCGAGCCATTTTTCTGTGCGAGCGCAAATTGCCGTTTCAGCACGGTGCGTTCCTCCTGCGTTAAAGAATTCCTACCTGCCGTGAACAACCCTTTGCTCTTTTCTGGGTTATTCATGTAGTGGTTATAGCCGTCGAAACGGTTAACGTTCCAGTCCTTGAAGTGATCACCGCGCATTGCGTCCGGCCTATCCATATAGTTCACGTAACCGCTGAACTTCTTGTCGGCTGCTGGGACAAATTTCATTACGGTCACGATGCCGGGTGACTTACTCATCCTCATCACCCCGCGTCGATCTCGTTAGCTTATCCTTACGTGCGACCTGGTAAGCATGGATCTGATCCGCGACCTGCTTCTGTGTTGCGGTAATAGATTCCGCCATAACATCGGTCACCGGAATTGCGTCTTCCATGCCACTGATAATCAAATACGAGTTGAGTAAATTTGTGAGAACACGCACGTTCTTGTCTACATAGCCCGTCCGAATACGAATCGGATCGAGCTGAGGTTTAACCTCCTTGGCGATTGCTTTTGCAAGGTTCTCTTGGTCAGCGACCTGCCGTTGCAGTTGCCGATATTCTACAAAGAGATGTTGCAGTCCATCACCAAGCGTACGGATGCCATTTCCCTTCATGTAGTCGGCTAGCCACTCCCAAGACAGTCCATCCTTGGAGGTATCCTCAAGCATGATGTGCTTCCGAACTTTTGTCATTGCTGGCCTCCTTATCCGTGCTGTAATACTTTGGTGAAACTGTTAAGAGCTTCAGTCGCAGCCGTCAATATTTTCTCGTTCTGTTTCAACACCTCCGACATATTTTGCTTGTCATCGTCAACGTAATAGTGAGTCGCGTGTGCGTGGATTAACCATCGCAGATATGCTGATCGTGACATTGCTTTCTCTTTTGCCATCGTGTCAATGATGCTCAAATCAGCCCCAGAGATACCTCTAATTTTGACTTCGCTCGTCAACGTAATCGCCTCCTGTTTTCTACTGCCGCTTGCGGCGGAGCGGTTCAAAGACCTGGCTGGGGCGAAAAGCCCAAGCCATTTGAAAGAGCATAATAGAGATCTGTCCCCACAAAGTGGTGAAACCCGCAGTGCGGGTTGATTTATCAAGGCCCCATAAAGGAGCACAGAAACCCACGATTTAGGTCATTACGCCCACTGGCGCAAAACACCCAAACCCACGATTCAAACGCCTACGCCCACGCGTTTTCAGCAAGGCCCACGATAACCCGTGAAAAACCCACAGGGATTTTCATGCTATTCCAACTGCTTCTGGTACTTTTCACGTGCAACGCGTGCAGATTGGATTGATTTTTGTGCAGATGTTCGTTCGGTTTGCTGCGTCTTCAAAGAGCTTTCGGTGTCCGAAATATTTTGCTTTGTCGCAGTTTTTTGCGAGCCAGTTTGAACGGAAAGCGAAGCTTTCTGCTTCTTCAAAGTTGCCTTGAGCGTGGCGATATTAGCGTCAGCGTCCTTCACTTTTTGACGGTAAGTGGTGATGCGCTTGCCGTAAAAATGAACCATGTAGCTGAAGTATTCCTGCTCCAAAACGTGATCAGATGGTGTTGAACTCCGGCCTGAACTGGTGGCCTTTTGAATGCTAATTGGCTGCGAAGATAACATGGAAAGACCGCCGTTTAGTTGCTTGTTTGTTCCGATAGCGACGTACAGACTTGTCTGGTTATCAGGCAACTTCTTCACAACCAAGGCGTAGAAATCTTCGCTCACTTGAACCAGCTTTGCTGGCAACTTTTTATTACAACTAGTCACCTAATACAGAAAGAACCAATCTAACATAACCTATCAACTGTTTACGACAGATCATGCCGAAACATTAACACCCCCCACACCAACAAATCACTACTCACTAAACCGGGAACATTTGTTCGTAGACCGATTATACAACGAGCTACAATATCCAACAACAAGACCAGAGAAAAAGAGAGGGCGGTACTAGATATTGTTAAGGCAATTGGCATATTTAAAATCCGCGTGCAGCGGGGGCTGGCGGCGCCTCGAATTGAAACGTCTGTGGCTTAGAATCGCTGCGACTTCCGATCCGCAGCAATCGCTGTACGTTCGCGACCAGGTCACCTGGCACAAGCGTGGCTGCATTCTGTTTACTCTGTTTCACGTACTGCGCAATCATGCGAGCCGTAGCAATGTAGATGCCCCCGGCCCGGCCTCGCACCCGGCGCACAGAAAAGACGCCCTGGGCGGCCAGCTTATTCAAAAGCCGCGTCAGCGACTGGGATTTGATACCAAGAATGTCTTGTAGGACGGCACTAGTGAAGAAGGCATGCCCCTTCACCCGCTCTGATGCCTCACTGGACTCCACGAGGTGTAATAGATCCTGCCCCCACTCCCACAGGTGGCTGTATTGTCGCTCAGCACGCGGCTTGGCAAACTTGGTCCAGCGGTTAGCTGTTAGCTTTCCCTGGGCATACGGTGCATACTCGGCGACCAGCTCAGTGATATAAGCCGTCGATGCCCCAGCATACTTACCAGAGTAGGCCGACTTGACGATGCTGTGTACTTCACGAACGGGCAGTGGCTGCTTCTGATGCGCATTCCACTCATCGGCGTAGTAGTAGCATTCATCCAGCGATTGCTTGGATCCATACATGGCCAGGCAAAGCGTCAGTAGTGTGTTGTTGCGGCCATACCCGGAGTGCTCAGCACACGGGATCTGTGCTTGTGTGAGCGCCTTAAACCACCCGCTACGGGTCTGCGCCTGGTATCCACCGCTCTCACGTTTCTCAGCGCCAACCTCAGACACGGAGTGCTCAGATTTCGACCACTTCAGCAACATTTTGAAGCTGGTGGTCATTCCTGGCTCATAGTGCACCAGGTTTCCGACCCGCGGCATACGGAAAAAGCCGAAGTGGTTTGCCCCAGTATCAACTTGAGGGATCCGTTCGGCGATAGTGGTGCGAATAGCTTCGCTCACATGTTTGGCGGCAGCCAAGGCCGGCATATAGCCGTCCTCTTGCTTTTTCATCCATACCGGACTAGTGAGCACGTAGTAGGCTTGATACCCGCGAGGCGTGGCGAGAATAGCTGTTGGCATCAGCATGTAGCGATCTGTTAGCTGAATCCAAAACAAGGACTCATCCAGCTGTAATGGATTCGGGCACTTATCAGCAGTCCAATCGGCATCGACGACAAAAGCATTGATAGCCTTCAGATTGTCTTCCGAGTGCCCAATCATAGCCCCAGCCTTAGAGTACGTCCCGTAGCGGAAAAGGTTCGGAGTCCAGTGCGACGCGCCTTCGTGATCTAGGATGGCTTCTTGAGAGGTCACGACTAGGCCGCGAGCATCCTGAAGCTGGTCCTTATGATTGACGATAAAGACCGCCCCAGTCTTGGCGGCAGTAGCGACGGAACGGTGAGAAATAGCCAGGCGACTGCCCTTGGTACGCCGCAATGGTAAAGCGTTATGTAGAATTTCGGTAATTAGCTGTGCTGCATGACTCATCTGCACTGCTCCTTCCTAGCCAAGGTACGAAAAAAAGGATACGCGAGTTTAAGATCTCGCCCATCCTGCTAGTGGAAGAAGTGCAGAGGCTACCGATTGGCAGTGGGTAGTCTTGCACTTAGCTATATTCGTGTTACAATGCGAGTATAGCCGAGAGGCGAGGTACATGCAAATAAGAGTGCCTGTCAAATACTTTTGATGGAGTAGGCAAGCATTCTGGATCCTTCTAAACTGGATGACAATGTTTTTTGAGGCCGGCTGCAACCGGCCTCTTTTTTGTGCAACACGTTAAGAATGATTGAGCAATCTTCCCAACGTGCCTTTAATGTACCTTTCGAAATCAGGGCTTGTCAAGTGTTCCTCAAAGTTTTATACTTTAGTTGTTACATATAGTATACTTTTATGATTTTGGATTTTTATATTTTTATACTTTATGCCAAAGTATAAAACATTCAGATCCTAGACATTCACTGGAAGTCTTGAGCCAGTAAGCTAAAGCACAGCGCTTCGAAACATTCGGGTATAAAAGTATACAAGTATAAAATTATATAATTATACGTTTATACTGAGGAGGAAATTGACATGACCCAAGTAATTACGACAGGCAACTTTAAGGGGGGCGTTGGTAAGACCACCAACGCTGTCATGCTAAGTTACACGCTCGCCAAGCAAGGCAAAAAAGTTTTACTCGTCGATTTAGATCCGCAAGCAAACGCCACTGATCTACTTCTTGCAACGATGGCGGAGGTGTTTCAGTCAGTCTCTCTAGAACAAGAAGCAGATGGCAGCGTCGTGGCGTATTTCAAAGACACCGGCGAAAAGGTCTTCAAAAAGACCTTGTTCTACTCTATTGAGAATAAGGACTTGTCTCAATCCCTGATTCCAGTGACCAAAAATTTTGACATGCTTCCGTCGAACAAAGACCTTCAGCAATATGAAGGGTTACTGTATCGAGAATTTGACACTGACTACGAACAAGATCACTACTTTTCAAGCTTGCTTGAGCCACTCAAGGCAAAGTATGATTATGTTTTACTGGATGTACCACCACAACTGAACAAGTATACCGATTCAGCACTCGTGGCATCTGATTTTGTAATCGTGGTTCTTCAGACTCAAGAACGTGCACTCAAGGGTGCCGAAAAGTTTGTCGAACACTTACTGCAAATCCAAGATGATTACAAACTGCAAGTGGATCTGTTAGGAATACTTCCAGTTTTACTTCAAAATGGAGCGGATTTAGACTTAGACGTGCTTGGAGATGCAGCCGAAAGGTTTGGGAGCGGTAACTTGTTTAAAACACAAGTGAAGCAGATGGCCCGGCTCAAGCGCTTTGACCGGACTGGTATTACTGATAATCCGCGCGACATTAACGATCGGCGTGTGCACGCACTCTACAGTACACTGGTTAGTGAATTGGAACAGCGCGAAAGGCTTTTAGGAGGTAAATAAACATGAGTGAAGAGCGAATTGGTCTTGGTAGTCTTAGAAAGAACAAGACACCAAGACCCGTTACCATTGCTCCTGAAAATGCAGCAAAAGAAAAACGGACGATGCCTGACCAGATTCTGGACCACAGTGGTCGTAAACGAGCATCCGAATTGCCAAAGTCAATCCGAATTGGCCTTGATACGCACACCGCGCTTCAGACAATTGCTTTACTACAAGACAAACCTCTATACCAGGCACTCACGGATATTGTAGAGAACTATGTACAAGAACAACCATCAGCGGTCAGAAAACAAATTCGCGCTAATGTAATGGCAAAACAAAGCATGACTAAAACGCTGTCATAAACCGTTGGGTTGACACTCATAAATGCGTGATTCTATAATTTTATACTTTTATACATTTATGATTTTATACTTTAAATATCTGTCTTCGCAATTGCTGGCTGGAGGTGCATCGCTATTGATAGCCACCTGGCTTCGCCGGTGACTATCAGGCAGACAGACTCGGAAAGATTGCCAACTATCCTCTAGGTCGAAATGTATCTTCGTCAAAGCATCACAGCACTCGAAAAAGGGAAATGGGGAAATATCCCCGTTTCCCGAAAGGGATAATTCCCTGTATACGCGAGTCCTCGACGGCAAACAGTACCAAGGTATTGTAGTACCTTGGTACTGGCAACTACAACTTGGGTTCGATACACTTTTATGCTTTTATGATTTTATGATTTTATACTTTTATGCTTTTATACCTTTACATCGCTACACTTTCACACAGTGACAAAAGCTGACTCTTGAACAGCAATTGGCAGATTTAAAATCCGCGTGCCAAGGGGACTGACGATCCACCATCAACAGGAGGGGGACTAAAGATGAACAACGTGATAACTGTTCTCAAGTATTTCTTCATCGTTATGTGGAAATTATTCGAGGGTTCTGGTGCAAAGTTGAAATTAAGTGTAGATCAAAGTGACTGTGTTTAGTGGTTGTATCCTATGCCGCTAACAATTGGTCGACTTCTTGATACGCTGAAAAGCCGAAGAGGCCTAGCTTCTTTCGGCTTTCTTTGTGTATCGCATGCATGGTTTCAATGCCGTATAATGTCCTAGCTGCTGTCCGAGTGCTCTGATAACTTGCGGAACGAACTTGTTGCCGCTTAATAA
>NZ_BTTP01000027.1:0-19753 GCF_036246225.1 Lacticaseibacillus salsurivasis | reverse complement strand
TTGTACCCAACGCATGAGGGTTGTGTGATGCACGAAAATACCACGGTCGCGCATCATTTCAACTAGATCTCGATAACTGATGTTGTAACGCAAGTAGTAGCCTACGGCAAAAGTAATCACTGATTGATTGAATTGCCGTCCTTTAAAATGATCAGTCATCTGAAAACCTCCAGTTTCAATTCATGATACAGGATGCACTCTCCCTGAGTAAACTTTGCACCAGAACCGTTGGATCTCAAAGCTTTACCAGACGTTTACGGTTTACACATTATTTTCTGAAAACTGGTTTTTGATTTACAGGAAAAAGATATTGTAGTTACATTTGTTGGCTACAATAAGACTGTTCAAGAATATTATAAGACGAAGGGAAATGTTTTTCTGATGACGATTAAAAAAGTACTGGGAGTAGCAGTCACTTTTATTGCAGCAAGCGCTATTCTATATGGATGCGGTTCAAACAATTCAACGAGCAAGTCATCCAGCTCTGCTAAGACTTCAAACACTGCTAAGCTCTCTGGGAAGATTGTTGCAGTCGGTTCTACTGCGCTGCAGCCGCTGATTGAAAAAGTTGCTGAAGATTTCCAAACAGACAATCCAGGAGTTACCATCACGGTCCAAGGTGGCGGTTCCGGGACGGGTTTAAGTCAGGTTTCACAAGGGGCTGTTACAATCGGGAACTCGGATATCTTCGCGGAAGGCCAAAGCGGGGTGGATGCTAAGAAACTTGTCGATCATAAAGTTGCTGTAGTAGGAATGACGCCAGTTGTAAATCCAGGTGTAGGTGTAAAAAATGTCTCTATGAGCCAGTTACGTGATATTTTTACCGGCAAAACAACAAACTGGAAGTCTCTCGGTGGCAAGGATCAAAAGATTGTTGTGATCAATCGAGTTAAAGGTAGCGGTACACGGGCCACCTTTGAATCTGCTGTGATGAATGGTGAAACAGCAATGACATCTCAAGAACAAGATTCTAATGGTACTGTGCAAAAGATTGTTTCAACAACTCCTGGAGCCATCAGCTATCTCGCATTTTCTTATGTAGATAGCGGTGTGCAAGCGCTGTCGATTGATAACGTGAAGCCTACTGACAAAAATGTTGAAACAAATGATTGGAAGATTTGGTCTTACGAGCACATGTATACAAAGGGCAAAGCTAATCCTGCTACAAGTGCGTTTTTGAAGTATGTCACTTCCAATGAAGTCCAGACGGGGCCAGTTAAGTCACTCGGCTACATCAGCATTTCCAATATGAAGGTTCAAAAGGATTCCAATAATAAGGTTACCGATAAATAGCCATTTGGTGGTGACGCCCCGGCCCGTCTTAATGGACGGCACGGGGCGTTTGTTATAGGAGCATAGTGTATGCCAAAAGAGAATAATGAATTGATCGGAAAGTCAAAAGAAACAAGGGAAGACTATACAGGACGTATTCTATGTTTCTTTTGCATCACTCTTGTTGTTATCTTAGTGGTCTCTATCTTATACTTTGTCACGTCAAAAGGAGCATCTACATTTATTGAAAATCACGCAAGCTTATGGGACTTTTTAACCAATACCACTTGGAATCCTGGGCAGATTGATACATCCGGGAAACCTCAAGTGGGTGCCGCACCAATGATTGTAACATCATTCTCTGTCACGCTATTTGCAGCTCTATTAACGACACCATTTGCGTTTGCAGTTGCTCTTTTCATTTCGGAGTATGCCAGCAAAAATGGCAAAGGAATTCTTCAGGCTGTTCTAGAACTGCTGGTTGGTATACCTTCAGTTGTCTATGGATTTATTGGTCTCACCGTCGTGGTACCTGCAATACGTCATCTGTATGGAGGTACAGGGTTTGGCATCCTGGCAGGTACGTTTGTTCTTTTTGTTATGATTCTTCCCACAGTTAGCTCGCTTGCAGTTGAGAGCTTGCGAGCAATTCCTTCACACTATAAGCAAGGATCCCTAGCTTTGGGAGCCACACGATGGCAGACTATTTTCCACGTTACTCTTCGAGCAGCCACGCCAGGTTTGATAACATCCATTATTTTTGGCATGGCACGTGCATTCGGTGAGGCTTTAGCGGTACAGATGGTTATTGGCAATGCAGCGCTAATGCCAAAAAACTTAATCTCTCCAGCGGCAACACTAACAAGCCAGCTAACGACCCAAATTGGAAATACAGTAATGGGAAACGTTGCGAATAATGCGCTTTGGTCTTTAGCCCTTGTCCTGCTGGCCATGTCCCTTTTTTTCAATCTTCTTGTCAGGTTAATTGCGAAGCGAGGTGAAATTAAGAAATGAACGCTAAGAGAGCAGATCGAATAGCGACATTGGGAATATATATGCTAGTTGGGGTCGTCGTCGCAGTTCTTGTGTTTATCCTAGGATTTGTTTTTATTCAGGGGTTACCACACCTCTCGTGGAAATTTTTGACTACTGTTTCTCAGTCATTCATGGCGGGTGGGGGCATTAGAGATCAACTTTTTAACTCTGTGTACTTACTGGTTTTGACCTTAATTATCTCATTTCCAATAGCCTTAGGGTCAGGAATCTACTTAAGCGAATATGCGCCTAAGAACTGGATTACCAATCTAATCAGAACTAGCATTGAGGTCCTCAGCTCTTTACCTTCAGTAGTCGTGGGATTGTTCGGTTATTTATTGTTTGTCATCAGATTTGGCATGGGATTTTCTATTTTATCTGGGGCAATTGCACTGACATTTTTCAATCTGCCCTTGTTGACGAGAAGCATCGAAGAATCCCTTAATTCGGTGTCAGATTTACAACGGGAAGCTGGCAGATCTCTCGGTCTATCTGATTGGAAAACGATTACTGGTGTTGTATTACCAGAAGCTCTTCCGGGAATTGTTACGGGCATAATTTTGAGCGGTGGTAGGGTTTTTGGTGAAGCTGCTGCCCTGATTTATACCGCAGGACAGAGCGCTCCAGTGCTAGACTACTCAAACTGGAACCCGCTTTCAACAGGAAGCTTTTTAAATCCAATGCGGCCAGCGGAGACTCTGGCAGTTCATATTTGGAAACTAAATACTGAAGGAGTAACGCCTGATGCGAGTGCAATCTCTGCTGGGTCCTCTGCTGTTCTAATTGCGGTTGTATTAATTTTCAATCTATCTGCCAGGATTATTAGCCATCATCTTTTTAGAAAAATAACGGCTACAAAATGAGGATGTAAAAATGGATAAATATAATCTTAACGATAACTATATTGCGGATACTATTGATCCAGTAGCAATTAGAGCTGAACATATAAGTGTGTTTTATGGTGGAAAAAACCAGGCCATGTTTAATGCAAGCTTGGCTTTCCCTGAGAAGAAGATTACAGCTCTGATAGGGGCATCTGGGTCAGGAAAGTCCACATTTCTACGTTGCTTGAATCGAATGAATGATAAAATTGCACTTGTTAAGGGGAAAATTATATATAAAAAAGTAGATATTAACTCGTCTAAAGCAAACATATACTCTGTTCGGAAAAACATCGGAATGGTGTTTCAAAGACCTAACCCCTTTGCTAAATCAATCTACGATAACCTCACATTTTCTCCCAAAGCACATGGAACCAAAGACAGAGCAACCTTGGAACAAATAGTAGAAGAAAGTTTGAAAGGGGCAGCACTATGGAACGAGGTAAAAGACCACTTAAACGATAGTGCATTGTCGTTGTCTGGAGGCCAGCAGCAAAGACTATGTATTGCAAGAGCACTTGCCACACAACCGGAAGTTTTACTTCTAGATGAACCTGCTAGCGCCTTAGATCCTATATCGACCAGCAAAATAGAGGAAACTATCACTGAGTTATCGAGCAAATATACAGTAATCATTGTTACTCACAATATGCAGCAAGCCGCCAGAATCAGCTCTTATACAGCCTTTTTTCATTTAGGACATGTGATTGAGTTTGACAAAACCGAAAATATATTTACTCATCCAGATAAAGAGGCCACGAATGACTACGTTACAGGGGCTTTTGGTTGAGAAGAAGGGATAGAAATGGACGAGCAACTAATAACATCTAAAGATGTGCGCTTGTACTATGGCGAGCATGAGGCGTTACACGGAATTAATTTGAACTTTAAACAAAATGAGATTTCAGCCTTAATTGGGCCCTCAGGTTGTGGCAAGTCGACATACTTACGCTGCCTTAACCGAATGAATGATTTAATTCCAGGTACAAAAGTGACTGGGACAATAAAGCTGCAAGGAAAGGACATATACGCGCCATCGATAGACATTGTTCAGTTGAGGAAGCGGGTTGGTATGGTCTTCCAACAGCCTAATCCATTTCCATTTTCGGTTTATGACAACGTTACGTATGGCCTAAGAATGGCTGGAGTTCGGGATAAGAGCATATTATCAGAACGAGTGGAGACTAGTCTTAAGCAGGCTGCTATTTGGGAGGAGCTAAAAGATGAGTTGCATAAAAATGCTCTTTCATTTTCTGGCGGTCAACAGCAACGTATTTGCATAGCACGTGTTTTAGCAGTTCATCCACAAATCATTTTGTTAGACGAGCCTACTAGTGCACTGGATCCTATATCTAGTGGCCAGATTGAAGACACGCTTTTAGATTTGAAAAAAAACTACACTATCATAATAGTAACTCACAACATGCAACAAGCATCTAGAATATCAGACCGAACGGCGTTTATGTTGAATGGTAAACTGATCGAGTATGGAAAAACAAAAAAGATATTTATTAATCCGGACCGCAAGGAAACTAGTGATTACTTGAACGGCCGATTCGGATAGTCTTTCGTTCTTCTTATTAGTACCCGGATCGTCTATGCTAATTCAACACTTTTCTTTTAGAATTTATGAGGAGGAAAAAGCATGAGATCGACGTTGATAAATGAAATGAAAAAGTTAAATGTCAGTTTTGTAGAGATGGGCATGCAAACAAATGAACAAATTTACAAGGCGGTGAATGCTTTTCTTAATCATGATGAGAGACTAGCAAGTACCGTTACTAAATCTGACATCTCAATTAACAATGACGAAATATCCTTAGAGAAGCTTGCGCTCCGAGTAATGGCGTTGCAGCAACCTGTCGCCAATGACTTCAGGGAAGTAGTAACGGTATTAAAAGCCAGCGCAGACCTTGAGAGAATTGGTGATCACGCAGCGGGAATAGCTAGGGAAACGGTTGACTATGAAGATGATTATTCTTTTAAAGCAATTAACAAAGAGCTAGAGGCAATGACTGCTCAAGTACGAACTATGCTTGAACAAGTGGTTGATGCTTATGTTAGAAAAGATGTTTTACTCGCTAAAGAGCTGGCTAAGGATGACTTGGAAGTTGATAAGTACTATATGAAAGTTCGTCAGGCTATTATACCTGTAGTCGAAAAGGACCCAGATATGGCAAAAAGTGCTTCCAGTTACTTGCTAGTTACACGTTTGCTAGAACGCATTGGAGATCACATTGTTAACATCTCTGAGTGGGTTGTGTATAAAGAGACCGGGAAAATTGTTGAGCTAAATCTTGCAAAATCAGGGCGAAATAAGAATGCTCTTCGGTCAGACAAATAGAGTTTATGATTCCAACATTGATTACTTTTTTCTAATGTGAGGCGCTTAATATGAGACTTACAATTATCATTTTATGTTTGTTGGTTTCTCCACTTGTTTCCTTTTGGGCAATGTCAGGAAAGGCTGATACCATTATAAATAGTAGAAGCCCTGGTTTACACTCGCAGTGCAACAGCCGATAGACTAAGACAAAGAAAACCGAAATAATCTAGGCCTCTTCGGCTTTTCAGCCGTAGCAATAAGTCGACCAATTGTTAGTAGCATAGGCTACAGCCACTAAACACAGTAACCTTGATCTACGCTTAATTTCAACTTTGCACAGAACCGGTTTAACAATGTCAGAATTTCAAGAAAAATGGCATGATCTCAGTTGAATACCGGGATCATGCCATGATTGCTTAATTCAAAATCTAAATTGTCTAACTTTTCTCTTGTACTTCAGGAAGGTAAACGGTAGTGTTCTAGTTAGAAACGAGGACTGTTACGAACATGGAGAAAGATTTGAAGACCTTCAAATAAAGTGTTTTACGAATTATGGCTTCTGTACCATACACATTGGTAGCAAAGAAACTTTCTAAGGGGGTAAACCACTAGATAAGGTGCGATCTGCCATTGGTGCTGAAGTCATAGTTAGACTAACTAACTGACGTAGCCTAACTATGACTATCGGAGCATTAATGAAGTCTGCAGTGCTGAATATACACGAGTTCGATGCCCAGCACCAGGAGTCAGTGGCTATCGAACCAATACTACAGGATACAGGAGATTTTGACTCGATCTGATAAGGTGGGATAATCTATTCTTACCATCAGTTTTTTCCAGTATTTTCGATATATGGATTTTAAAGTGCGATTTTTTACACCATTAATGCATATTTATAAGATTATTATAGGCCATAACTTTCCTTTATAGAATCTTATAACAAAATAAACATTTAAAAAATGAAGTTAGGAAGTCATTGATTATGAAAGCTGCAAGAATTTATGGTGAAAAAGACGTTCGCATAGAAGATGTTGATATTACTGAGCCTATGAATAATCAAGTTCAAGTCAAGGTGAAGTATTGTGGCATTTGTGGAAGTGATCTGCATGCCTATCTTGAGGGTTGGGGACTCCCTACTGTTGCACATCCATTAACTGGAAAGACAGTCCCAATTACACTAGGCCATGAGTTTGCAGGTGAAGTCGTTAAAGTTGGGGACAATGTGACTGACTTAAGAGTTGGTGATGCAGTTGCAATAGAACCGTTGATTGCGTGTGGCAAGTGTGAAAACTGCCGCAAAGGATTTTATAATTTTTGCAATAATGCGGTAGCAAAAGACGGGGCGGGAAACTTTCTGGGCTTTTCAAATGATGGTGGCTTCGCCGAATATGCTAACGTAGATTCGTTTTTTGCACATAAGATGCCGCTAGGAATGCCTTATGAATTAGGGGCACTGGCTGAACCAACTGCGGTAGTGTTTGAGGCTATTAAGAAGAGCGGCTTGCGTGCTGGCCAAGATGTCGTCGTTGAGGGTGCTGGACCAATTGGATTGTTAACAGCAATTTTAGCAAAATTAGCTGGAGCAAACCGTGTCTTTGTAATCGATGTTTCGCAAGACCGTTTGAACAAAGCAAAGGAATTAGGTCTCAAGCGGATTTTAAATCCCATAAATGTAAGCGCTTTTGAAGAAGTTAGAAAGGAATGTCCCAATGGAGTCGACGTTTCTTTTGAAGCAGCAGGAGTTCAAGCTACATTTGATAATGCCTTACAGCTGACAAAAAGAACAGGAACCTTGCAGATTGTTGCTCTGTTTGGGAAACCACTTAAGATCGATATGACAAATGATGTCATTATGCAAGGTATAGACATTCTGACTACCCTGTGTTATAACAATTCGTACCCAGAAGTCTTAGGAATGTTGAATAACCATCGCGATCTTTTTAGCAAACTAGTGACTAAAAAAATTTCATTAAGCAAAATTGTCGAGCAAGGGATTAAAGCTCTATCTACAGAAAAAAACCAAGTCAAAATTTTAGTTTCGCCTGAGTCATAGGCGGAACATGAAATCCTTTGTCATCGGCATCAAGAATTGGTTCTTCGCCGCCAGTCCCAAAGGGGCGGAAGCCAACGCGATTTGGATGACGATGGTGGAAACTTCCAAGGCCAACGGGCTTGATCCAAGAGGCTATATCGAACACCTTCTTCAGGATCTATCTCAGTATCGAGCTACGCCAAACGAGGGGCAATTGGCGGCTTGTTTGTTTTGAAATCAGATCTAGACCACAGCAAAGCTGACCGCTTAAGCAATAGCGCACCCGGCACCGGGTTATTCGGTGACGAGTGCGCTGTTTTGTGTGATACGATCGGTTATTGGGTGCTTACGTTATTAGGTGCTTACAGTGCAACGCTAAGGTGTAGAAATTGTTCACACAATACACTAAAGAACCCGATGGACGTTAAGTCTCATCGGATTCTCGGCCGTGGACGAATTAAAAGCATTGATAACAGCATAATCATCAGCCCAGTATCAATCGCTGGTTAGTTGAATATCTTTCAGATTGTTTGCACCAGAACCGTTTTGTCTATTGCTAAATTCAAAAATTACCCGCACTATACCCTGATGATAGATTTAACTTGAAATTATTTTTAAGTCCATTAGTTAAATAAACTTTTTTTTCGTTTGTCACGAAAATAGCCTGAATTTTTTGAGATGACTTTCTATTCATGTATCGTAATCCCTTAGCTAAGCCCTTTGCAAATGCCGCATTTGACAAAGCATCACCGTCTACACTCTTTGGAGAGACAATCGTAACGGAAGCCAAATGGTTATCATATGGATAACCGGTTCTAGCGTCAAATAAGTAAATATACTTATGACCATGGGACATTAAATACTGCTCATATGTTCCTGCAGTCACAATTGATTTGTTTTCAGTCATAATTGTACCTAGAGCGTTTCCCCTAGTTTCCTTCGGGTTCTGTATGCCAACTCGCCAACGCCGGCTTGCTCCCCTGGGAGAATGACCTACAACAATAATATTGCCTCCTAAATCAATGACAGCCGTCGTTACACCATCTTTTCTAAGTACCTTACGGGCTTCATCAGCTGCCCAACCCTTTGCAATCCCACCAAAGTCTAGACGCATGCCCTTTTTTGTTAAGAATATGGTGTGTTGGTTGTCGTCCAATTGAACATTACGCCAATTAACTAATGATAAAGCTGTATTTATTTCCGACTGCGCCGGTACGCGTGCCCCTGGCAACCCTATTTTCCATAAATTGGTGATAGCGCCTATCGCCAGATCAAAATGGCCGTCAGAATTTTTAGAAAAATAGACCGCCTTTTTAATTAACGGCCAGAAATCCTTAGGCACCTTGGTTGGACGAATACCAGCATCGACATTGATAGAATCAAGTATTGATCCTTTTTTTGTAAGTGTTGCCTCATCATTAACGTGTTCGACAGCTTGTAAAGCATCATGAACTGCTTGCGAGTGCCCTTTATCATATACTCTGATTGTACATACTGTCCCTAACGAGAATGTTGTTTCACTATATGGCGTCGCCATTAAGACACGCTTAGAAGCTGTAGACCTTTGACAACCAGTTAAAAATACTGATACCAATAAAGTGGCTAATAAAAGTATCTTTTTCATCATCGGTTTCCTCACTAAAATTATATCTTAGTCCCAAAAAGAAGCTACATGATATTTTCGTTTTATTCTTTTTATATATTTATAGACATAATTTGGTTCATATTTGATCTATACAAATCTTCCTGGTCTCCTCAGCCTCTATATCCAATAGCCCAAGTATTATCAAATCGGCCTTGATATGCTGATAAAAAATGAAGTATTAAACTTTAAAAACTGTAACCTCACCGAATTTATTTTTATAGATATCCTAAATGCCCGCATACGAAATAAACCGACGACGCGAACTCTAACTTAAACCAGTTCAACTTCCTCCCTAGCTTATCTTCCTCCAATATCTGGTTCTATGTCAAATGGTGTTGGTATGTGTCAAGCTTTACTCGGTTCCGCTAGTTGAGTTACTGATTTATCTACATCGCCGTGATTGAACTTAGGTTGTTGAGGTGTTTGGCCATCTGTCCAAGGCTCGTGCCAGTGACACCTTGCGCGTTGATTCTACCAGCGAGTACGCCCAGAATCTCTATTGAGGCTTCACCGGCGGCCTTCAATGTGACGGCTACTCCGGCTACAACCTCCTGGGCGACAGCGTGGTGCGATGCGGCGGAGGCGGCCCCGAAGTCGCGGCTTGGCTTGGCGTTAACCTATGCCAGGAACCAGCGCCAGCTGCTCAACCGGGTGCTGGATTGTGGTGAGGTCGACTTGAGCAATAACGCGGCCTAACGGAACATGAAGTCGTTTGTCATCGGCCGCAAGAACTGGCTCTTCGCCACCAGCCCCATGGGTGCCGAGGCCAACGCGATCTGGATGACGCTGGTGGAAACTGCCAAGGCCAACGAGCTCGATCCTAGAGGCTACGTCGAACAGCTTATGGAGAATCTATCGCAGTACCGCGCCGAGCCAACTGAGGAACAGCCGGCGGCCCATTTACCGTGGCATCAGGACGAAGCGGCAGTAAAGCAGACCGCTTAAGCAACAGCGCACCCGCCACCGGGCTATTCGGTGACGAGTGCGCTGCTTTTTACGATACGGTCGGTTATTAGGTGCTTACCTCAGACCTAGGTCGCGGTAGATAGATCAATGCGGCGTTTGGCGTCGTGCAATAAAATCCTCGATCTACCGAGGATTTCATTCGCGAGGATTTCATTAGGGCGTTAATTCTCAACTCTTAGTTATTTAATATACGAAATCTATGCGTTTAACGACTTCTCTCCCAGCGATTCCTGTTCTTTTTCATAGTTGATCATATCGACTTTTCGAATGAACGGGAAGTAAATCAAGCAGGAGAGTATGATAATCACGACTTGTGCCAGTGCTAGCCGCCAGCCGCCCAGGATGAAGCCTGAGATGATGGCAGGGGTGGTCCAAGGTACGGTTACCCCGCTAAACAGCGGCAGAATCCCAGTGCGCATTAGAAAGTACATTGAGAGGCCAATGATAGTTGGTGTGACCACGAACGGAATGAACAAGAATGGGTTCATGACGATAGGCGTACCGTAGATGATTGGCTCATTGATGTTGAAGAGGGAAGGAACGAAGGCTAGTTTGCCTAGCTCCTTGGTCTGTGCGGACTTGGCGAAGAATGCCATGTAGATTGCCAGGCCGATTGTGGCCCCGGTACCGGTCATGTTGACCAGGATTGCGGTGAACTGATCCGTGAAGATGTGCGCGCCGTTAGCAACGGTCAGAGCTGTCCCGGAATCGACAAGCTTTTGGTTGGCAGTCAGGTTAGCCAGCAGGATTGGGTAGAAAATACTGGTGACGATTGTGCCACCGTGGACCCCGAACCACCAGAAGAACGTTGCAATCGTGCAGTACGCGATGATGCCCCAGACGGAGTCGGTCAGTCCTTGTAGTGGCGTCTGAATGAGCTTGTAGATACCTTCAATCAGGGTGGTGTTCCAGACGAAGTGAATCAGTGAGTAGAGCAGGAATGCACCGCTGAGAATGAAGAAGGCGGGAATCAATGCCGCGAAAGAGTTCGCAACACCGCTTGGCACTTGTGGCGGCAGCTTGATTGTAATTTTGTGTTCGATGAACAAGGAGTAGATCCAGCCAACCAGCAGACCGACAACGATGGCGGCAATCATGCCCTGACCACCAGTCCATGTCTGAGGGAAGACGCCGGTCACCGTTGTCTTGCCGGAGACGACCGAGGTTGGCGTTAAGATGAGGAACGTGCTTAGCGCAATTACGGCGCTAGCAAATGGCTCAACACCTTCGTTTTTAGCGTACTGGTAGGCGACCCCAGTCACCGCAATGATAGAGACCAGGGAGAAGGTTGCCGCACCAACCTGGGACAGTGGATCCATCCAGCCGGCTTTGGTAAGGAATTCTGTGACTGGCGCCCACGGGAAGTTCTGAATCAGAGTGAACAGGGAACCAATCATTAACAATGGCAGAGTGAAGATAATGCCGTCTTTTAAGGCAACAATTGCTTTCAAGTTAACGAACTTGAGCACCGGCGGCACAATGCTTTTGTTGATGAATGAGACAAATTTGTTTTTCACGGTTGTCACTTCTTTCTTATCCTTTTAGATTTTGGCCGTTGCTACGGATGACTTCTTGATACCAGTAGAACGAATCCTTTTTAAGGCGGTTGAAGCTGCCCTTACCCTGGTCATCGCTGTCAACGTAGATAAAGCCGTAACGCTTAGACATCTGGCCTGTGCCCATTGAGATGAGGTCGATACAGCCCCACGGCGTGTAGCCAATGACGTTGACGCCATCTTCAATAACGGCGTCAATCACGGCCTGGATGTGTTGCCGGAGGTAGTTGATTCGGTAGTCATCATGAATCTTGCCATCAACGACTTCATCGTGTGCGCCTAGGCCGTTTTCAACAATCATCAGCGGCTTGTGGTAATGGTCTTCAAGCCAGTTAAGTGAGTAACGCAGGCCGAGCGGATCCAACGGCCAGCCCCACTGGCTCTTTGCTAGATGTGGGTTGTCGATGGTGACTTCGCTGCCGGCAAAGTTAAATTCAGGATTGTCAGCGTGGTAAGCCACGGTGTTTGAGTTGTAGTAGCTGAGGCCGATGTAATCAACGGTACCGGCTGATATGGCAGCACGGTCGGCTTCGGTGATATCCTGCCGCAGATTGTGCTGTTCCAGGTACGCTTCCATGAAGCCGGGGTAGTTGCCAAGCGTCTGGACATCAGCGTACCAGTAGCGGTGCTGCATGGCCTTTTGTGCCTGGAAAATATCCTCCGGCTTGGAGGAGGCAGGATATTGTGGTGTCATGTTGATCATGCAGCCAATCTGCATGTCGGGGTCAATCGCGTGGCCCAGCGTTACTGCCTTTGCACTGGCAACAAGTTCGTAGTGAGATGCCTGGAACATCAGCGCTTCTTTTTGCTCGTCGGCCATGCCATCCGTAAGAATCCCTGAGTCGGCCAGCATTGCGAGCGGTTCGCGGAAATCGGTTTGATTGTTGATTTCGTTGAAGGTCATCCAATACTTTACTTTGCCCTGGTACCGCCGGAAGCAGACTTCGGCAAAGTGCAGGTAGTCATCAATGATGCTTCGCTGCCGCCAGCCGCCGTACTCTTTTACGAGGTGGTAAGGCATCTCAAAGTGAGACAGGGTGACAACAGGTTCAATGTTGTTTTTAAGGCATTCAGCGAAGACATCATCGTAGAACTTCAATCCGGCCTCGTTGGGTGTTGATTCATCGCCTTTGGGAAAAATACGAGACCAGGCAATGGAGAGACGGTAGCAATTGAAGCCCATTTCCGCGAAGAGGGCGATGTCTTCCTTGTAGTGGTGGTAGAAGTCGCTTGCGATGTGCATTGGGTAGTATTCACCCGCTTGCACGCCATCGGTGATTCGGCGTGGCTGATTAACGCTGCCGGCAGTGATGATATCGGCAATGCTGACGCCTTTACCGCCTTCATTCCAACCGCCTTCAACCTGATTAGCGGCAACGGCGCCGCCCCAGAGAAAATCGTCCGGTAGACCTTTAGTCATTAGAATTCTCCTGTTCTGTTTCGAGTGTGAGCACATCATTATCCGCCTGGACCGAGAATCTTAGCGTTGTTAAGTCAACGGTTAACGTTGCTGTGTGAGTCTGCGCCTGGTTACGGCGAATCAATGTAAAGTAGGCGTTATCGGTCTTTTCAATCGTGAGTGAGCCATCAAGGTCAAAGGCCGGTTCCTGATTGCGGAAGCGGAGCAGCTTGAACAGGTCGCGAACAACGGGTCGCTTTACTTCTTGCGCAACTTCACTTTCGGTGTAGTAGTGGCGATTGATGTTGCGCCCTTCTTTAGTCGCCTCAAGCAACTCAAGATCGTTTTTCCCGGCTAAGAGGCCGACATAATAAATTTGTGGAATCCCAGGGGCAAATATCTGTAGCGCTCGAGCTAGTAGATATGCGCGGTTGTCCTCGCCCAGAGCTGAGTAGTAGGTCGTATTGATTTGATAGATATCGAGGTTGTTGTACGTTGCGCTAGAGTAGACCTTCTTGACGTTACTTCCACGTTCGTAGAGCTGCTTGGTTGTGAAATCAATCTGCTGATCATTAAGGACGTCTTTAACATCAACGATTCCGATGCCGTCATGCGTATCTAGCGTGGTGAACTGATGCATTGGGCTCGCTGCCAGCCAACTCAGAAGGTTCGTGGCATCACCTTTGAAAAGCGTGTAGAGAATCAGCATGGGCAGAGCGAAGTCATAAGTATAATAGCCGTGTTCGCTGACCTTACGCGGTAACGTGTAGTGCTCATGAATCTCGGGAAGAACCGTCAGCTGGTGCTTTTCTGCTTCTGAAGAGATGCTCTCCAACAATTGCCAGATGTCCGGCTCCACGAAGAAGTCATTCGTATCAAGCTTCTTGACAGCGTAGGCAAAGGCGTCGAGGCGCACAATGTTGATGTGATGTTTGGCGAAAGTCGCCATCGCAGTCCTGAACATTGCCTTAGCCTGCGGGGCGTTCACATCAAGGTCGATTTGCTCTTCACTGAAGGTATTCCAGACCTTCGATTGGTTGCCATCGGCAAAAGTGATTTCTTGGTAAGGCGCCTTGTCCTTACGCTTGTATATCAGGTCAACATCGGCTTGTGTTGGTCGATTGGCTGGCCAGAACTTATCCCAGTTTAGGAACATACCGGCATAATCAGACTGGTCATGATGCTGCAGGTAGTCTTGGAACTCAGCGGATTGACGTGAGAGATGGTTAATCATCAAGTCTACCATCAGGTAGTGCTTCTCGGCGAGGGCATCGACGTCGTGCCAGCTACCCAGGCGAGGGTCTACTGTGGTGTAGTTCATCGGCGAGAAGCCGCGATCTCCTGACGAAGGGAAGAACGGCAGAAGATGAACGCCGCCGACCGCCCCTGCGAAGTAGGCATCAAGAATGTGATTAAGCTGATGTAGATTTTCGCCCATGCTGTCACCATAGGTAATCAACATCACTTCATTTGGTACTGTCATAGAGCAACTCCTCGTAATCGATTTAGCGCTTGCAAGCATCTTCATCATAGGAAGTGCTTACAAAAATGGCAATCGGTTACACATTGTTACATGTTTTTCTTTGAAAGTCCCTAATATTGGCGATGAAACAGATGAAGTGTGCTAATGTTGATACATTATCGAAGGGACGTGAACAGAGATGTCTGTAACCATTCGTGACGTCGCGCGAGAAGCGGGCGTATCCGTGGCCACCGTGTCGCGTGTCATCAACAGTAAGGGCTATCTAAGTCCGGCGGCGATTACTAAGGTGCAGCTTGCGATGGAGAAGTTGAATTATCAGCCCAATGCCGCTGCTCGTCGCCTGCAAGGAAAAAGTTCTGCTACCATCGGCGTGATTCTGCCTTCGCTCGACAATCCGCTGTATTCAGAACTCTTTGAGCATATCGAAGACGAACTGAGCGGCCGACACTACCAGACGTTGCTTTGTACGAGCAAGAACAACTCCGCAAAGGAAGAGGAGTATTTCAAGCTGCTGAAGAGTAACCAGGTCGATGGCATCATTACCGGCTCACATTCTGACTTTCTGATAGAGCACGGTAATGCGAGTTACCCGATTGTGTCTTTTGATCGGCAGATTTCCAAGGAGATTCCAACGGTAAAAAGCGACAATCTTGCTGGCGGCCGGGCAATTGCCGGTAAAGTGGTCGAGCGTGGCGTCAAGAACGTATTGATTCTGTCGGGTAGCAAGGAGGACTTCTACCCAATCAATGATCGTGTAACCGGCATGATGGCGGTATTTAACCAAGCAGGTGTCGATGTAACTACGTCTTCACTGGAGTTTGAGAGCTCAATCGCGTTAAAAAAGCTACTGGTTGGGCAGCTTATTGTGAGCCGTGATTACGATGCAATATGCTGTACCGATGATGTTACGGCAATCCTGGTAAAGACCTGTGCTGATACGATGAACTACCATCCGCTTATAAGCGGGTACGATGGATCCACTTTTATTCGGACATTCTTTCCGGAATTGCCAACGGTTCAACAGCCAATCAAAGAGATGGCTGAGCTGATGGTTGAGCTACTAATCGAGCGGATTAAGTCGCCTAAGACGCGGCTAAACTCGGACTACACGTTCCCGGTAAAAACGAATCGGGTCCACAAAAAGGCGTAACAGCAGGTCTCGCTCTTTGTAAGAGGGCCAACTCTTCTACTTATGGAATCCAAAAAGAGAACCGGTATCCCTGCCTTGTTAACCAGGGTAACGATTCTCCTCAGTACAATTTGCTCCAAATTAGTTAATCGGCAGGGCACTGAAATCTCTTTCACAATTATTCATAGTGAGTTGTGCTACTGACAGGCTCTTCTGCGGTGCCAACCCACTGTCGCAGCCAAGAACCACTACTTATTAACCGCAGCCTGCTCGTTTTTCAGCAGCGTCCGGTCGTAGCGACGAATGAACGGGTACCAAACCACGAAGGAGGTCAGGGCGCAAAGAATGGATAGCACGGCGCCTTTCCAGCTGGCCGTGGCGATGAAGCCGCTCAGCCCAACCGGAGTCGGCCATGGCTGCTGCAGAATGATCTTCGGCACCAGGCCGCTGGACACGCCGACGTAACCGACAATGCCTGACGCCAGCGGGGCGCAGATGAACGGAATCAGCAGCTGGATGTTGTAGACAATCGGCAGGCCAAACAGAATCGGCTCGTTGATGTTGAACAGGGCGGGCACGATTTCGACCTTCCCGATTTCCCGCAGCTGCGCGGACTTGGCGCGGAAGGCGAGCCACAGGGCCACGCCCAGCGTGGCGCCGGCGCCACCGATGATGACGAAGGCGTTCATCGGATCACCAGCGAAGAAGTGGTTGGCGCCATCGACGTTGGCGGCCATGTTGGCCAGCACAATCGGGGTGTAAAACGAGGACATGATGGTGGAGCCGTGAACCCCGAACCACCAGAGGAAGTGGATGAGGAAGATGATGATCAGGAAGCCCCACCACGTGTCGGCAATGTTACTGATGAAGGAGAACGGAATGTACAGGACTTTGAAGATGTCCGTTCCGGCCAGGACCAGCACCATGTTGAGCAGGGTGACCACGATGGCCACGCAGGCGCCGGGAATCAGGGAACTGAATGAGTTCGCCACCCCTTGCGGCACGGATTCCGGCATTTTGATCCGCCAGTCGTGCTTGATGGTGAAGCGGTAGATCTGCACGGTGATCCAGCCCACAACCAGGCCGGTGAAGATCCCGACCGAGGCAATGCGGGTGATCCCGCCGGCGGACACGGCGTACCCGCCGCCGATGATGTTGTCCTTGCTCAGGGAGGTGACGGCTTGGATCATGCCGCCTTTCCAGACGAGCTGAGGCACGGTGATGAACATCGCCATGACGAACATCCACAGCGCGTTGAGGGGATTCAGATCCAGTTTTTCCTCATCGCGGTAGATGCCCGTGTAGGTGTACGTGAAGGTGCCGGCGAAGACCAGGGCCAGGATGCCCATGGTCGAGTTGAAGACCACCTGGAACAGGGTGGCGAAGCGGCCCACGGTGCTTGCGTACCACTCGGCGAACCCGGGAATCGGGAACGCCTGCGGGAGCACGGTCAGAATCAGGAACATCGCCCCGATGATTGAGAACGTGATGACGCTGTAACCAGCCTGCATGATGGCGCGAACGAAGCGCGAGCCGGAGAAGCGACCCGCCCACGCGCCGAACTTGTCCTTGAATGAAACAGGAGTATCAGCCATTTGATGTACCAGCACGACGCGGCGGTAGCGACCGCGCCGCGCGTTCCTTTCGCTAAAAGTGTGGCTGCCAACGCGGCAACCGAAGATAATGGCATTGAACCGTCCGCTGAGGTGCTACCGGAGCCCAGTGGCGGTGGGGACGTGTTGGTGTTTATAACTGACAATGGTTGGAAAAAGCCGACACGTGACCCCGGCGAAAGTCAGCGGCATCGAGCGCGGCATGCGCGCATCTGCCTGCTTTCGGTAGCGCTTTCTTTCGACTCCACTATAAAGGTTATATGGTTGATTAATCAAGTTAAAATAAATATGCCATATGCCATTTATCTTCGTGAAAAACGGTGAAAACGGGTACCCACCGCAATCATTCGACCCGACATCGCTGATTGGTCTAGCTAAAAAGTGACATATTCTTTCTCAATAACACTACGACTCCTCAACGGGTTGAACCAAATATTCAGGAGTGGATAGTTTCTCGCCTAAATTTGTAATGAAGTAGGACACACTTAGCGCAATGGGTTAGCAACTCTTTGGCGTTCTGGTGTAAATTGAGGTGCTTGTTTCCATGTTATCATTAAGGTTAGGTAATCCGGTAGCGCCACTGAAGCGTCAATGCCAGAAGGGTTAGGATAAGTCCCAGCACGGTGAGACCGGCCTGACGCTAATCACCAGTGTCTGGTAGCTTATCCTGCTTGGCGGCGCTTCCCACTACAGCTGCAGCAGTCTTGGTCGTGGCGCTGGATGTTGGTGTGAGTGCAGCGGTTAGATCCGGCTCCGGCGTCGGCGTGGTGACTGGGGTGTAGGCAATGGTGATGGTGTTTTTCCCCTGGAGTGGTGATGTGGTAGGTTGTCGGCTGATCGGAAGTAAGTGTGTACCCATCAAAGCTACACGCCGGCAGGTCAACGGTGTAACCGCAAGCGCTGGTCAGCGTGGTGGCCAGCGGTGTGTTCGTTGCCGGCCACGATGTAATTCACGGTGACACTGGCCGCCTGGGGTACCAAGACGGTGGTGAACAGCGCGGTACTATCTGCATAATCGCCACCGTCAGGCACCGTTACGCTGTTGAATTCCTGGTAGGCCTGGTCGATGTCGGTGTAGCCCTGGGTCAGCACCTGGGCGTAGGTATAAACGCTTCCATTGCCAAAATCGAGCGTTGACGCGTTTTCATCAATCTTGAAGCCCGGGACGTGCAGCGAGCCGACAGGAAGGGTAAGCGTCTCGCCGGTGGCGTAGACGTGATCGAAATTGGCCGGAAACATCGCGGTGCTAGTCGAATCGGCGATGGTCCAACTAGCACACCAAGGTGCCAGTTAATGCTGGAACGCGGAGTTAGGGTGGCCGGGTCGGCTGTCACCGTGGTCTTTGGTGTATCAGTTGTAGTCGCCTTGGCCGCCTGACTCGGACCAAGCAGGGCGGCGGTCAGCAGGCCACCTGCCATCATCAAGCCGGATAACTATAGAGAGACTTTCATTGTTAAATCAGCTCGCTTTGGAAGTTGTTTCATAAAACTAAGCCAGACGCCAAGCAGGCGCACTACCTGTTCGGCCTTAACGATTACTCTACCGAGCAGAACGCCATTGACCTGGGCACTAGCGTTTCCGCACCGTTCAAGACCGCCTACACCACCCACCTGGCGATTCATGATGCCCTGATGGGTGGGCACTACCGAAAACTGGCGACCATCATCACCACATACAAGCGCAATGGATCCGCACTCGACATGGCAATGGCAACGCTCCGTAAGAATCTTACCGGGGTGATCAACGCCACCAAGTCGCCTTACTCAAACGGGCCGATCGAAGGCGTCAACCGTAAGATCAAAGTGCTCAAGCGCTCGTGTTACGGCTTCGCTAACCAGGAGAACATGTTCAAGCGCGTCTATCAACTGATTGCCTAACTCCCCTGCCTAACTTCACAAATGACAAAACCTTAAGACCACTAAGGGCTATTTGGCGTGTGCTTGAACCGCCGAGGCTCCCACTTGCGTCCCTCGGAAGGGCAAAGCCATAAAATAAACAAAGAAGGCTCGTAAGCACCCAATAACCGACCGCCTGGCAAACTAAGAAGGGGCGTAATCCGCATTCTCGGATTACGCCCCTTCGTTGTTCAAGCAATCTCTTGTTTTGATGGCTTCAGATCCTGATTCCAAGGTAAATAAGACTCAGCTTGTTCTCTCGTAGGAGAAGTGGGAAGCTGCGACAGCTCGTGCAGAAGACGTTCGATGTAAGTTCTTGGATCCAGTCCGTTGGCCTTTGCGGTCTCAACAATCGTCATCCAGATGGCGTTGGCCTCGGCACCCTTTGGGCTCGTCGCAAACAACCAGTTCTTGCGACCGATCACGAAGGACTTCATGTTTCGCTCTGAAGCGTTATTACTCAGATCGATCTCGCCAAACTCCAAGACACGGTTGAGCATTTGGCGCTGATTCAAGGCGTA
>NZ_BTTP01000026.1:0-20226 GCF_036246225.1 Lacticaseibacillus salsurivasis | reverse complement strand
GTCACTAATCGATGTGGAAGACCATAGGTCTTTAAAAGGCGTTTGAGAAAATGATAGGCCGAGTTAAAGTCACGCTTCTTGCGCAGTTGAAAATCAAGCGTAAGACCTTGATCATCAATGGCACGGTCGCGCATCATTTCAACTAGATCTCGATAACTGATGTTGTAACGCAAGTAGTAGCCTACGGCAAAAGTAATCACTGATTGATTGAATTGCCGTCCTTTAAAATGATCAGTCCCCTGATTTAAACTTGAAGTGCAACACCTAGCCAGTCTCGAATTGACTAGACCAAAAAGGCCATGATGACCTATTCTTATAAGCGACCAAGCAAGTAAGAAAGGAATCGTCATGACCCAAACTCAGCCTACCATGCCTCGCCACTACCGACAACTATCGCTTATTGAACGTGGCCAGATTGAGGCCCTCTATGTCACCGGGAACACCATTACTGCCATCGCTGAAGTACTTCATCGCAGTAAGTCTACGGTGAGCCGTGAAATCAGACGCGGAACCACTGATCAGATTCGTGGTCGTGGTGAACACTTCCAACGCTACTTTGCCGAAACTGGGGCTGCTGTGTATGCCAATCACCGTGCTCACTGCCGCCCACAAACGCGCTTTGAACAGTGCCCTGACTTCTATGAACAGCTAGTCGTCGTACTTCGCCAGCGGCCTCGGATACATAGCGTTGATAGCTTCGTTCACGCGTATCGGCTCGATCATCCAGACGAGTTATGTCCTTCCACGCCGACGGTTTACCGCGATATCGATAAGGGTCTCCTAGCAGTACGCAACGGCGATCTGCCAATGAAGCCGCGGCGTCGAATCAAGAGCGATGCTCACAAGCACTCACGAACGAATAAGCGGGTCTATGGTCAGTCCATTGAAGAACGACCAGAGGAGGTCCAGGACCGTCATATTATTGGCCATTGGGAGGGTGATCTGGTCAAAGGCACTCGCGTTGAGGACGAACCACCACTGATGACAATGACGGAACGTGTCACCCGCTTTGAGATCATCCTTAAGCTGCCAAACTACCACGCCGAGACCTGCTTACAGGGCCTTCAATCGATTCTTGATGACTATGGCGCTGAGCACTTCAAGACGGTCACCTTTGACAACGGCAGTGAGTTCTCAAAGCTCTCTGAAGTCACGGGTACCTCCGTTTTCTATGCTCACCCATACTCGCCCTGGGAGCGTGGGACCAACGAACGTGCTAATAGCTTGATTAGGGAGTTCATACCCAAAGGACGATCTTTGCATGACTACGACATCACAGATATCCAAAGCTTCCAAGACGCACTCAACCAGCGTCCAAGACGGTCCTTGGATTACCACTGTGCAGCAGAACTGATGCCAGATCTATAGCATCACCTAGACCAATTATTTGAATTGATCATCTAGTGTTGCACTTGAGTTGACAATCGGGGAAAATGATCAGTCATCTGAAAACCTCCAGTTTCAATTCATGATACAGGATGCACTCTCCCTGAGTAAACTTTGCACCAGAACCGTTCTTTGAATGAGTGTCCTTTTTCATGAAGATCAATCAAGGTTTGCTTAAATTCGGGGGTGTAGCGAATAGCTGTATTGGTCATAAAACATTCCTCATCTGTCAATTATCGCACAAACTATTTTTGTCCGTAATTACAGCATAAGGGCCTCTAGGTCGGAGCCCAGGAGGCGGAGACCAGCCGCACAGCCCAACCCCACGCCGAACCGGAGGCCAGCCCGCCCGCACCGCGGCCGCAATCATCCACCCAACGCCCCCCAAGCTTTTGATAGCGGTAACAACTCCTGTGCGCTTGTCGTGGCCGGCCTTTTTTCATAAGGTTGGAGGAGAAAGGAAGGGTGGTTATGGGCGCTTGGTATGAACACGCAATTATTTACCAAATCTATCCAAAATCGTTTCAAGACAGCAACGGCGACGGCATCGGGGACCTGAACGGGATCCGGCAACGGATCCCGTACCTGCAAGCTCTCGGCATCAACACGGTGTGGCTGAACCCGATTTTCATCTCTCCACAGGTGGATAATGGCTACGATGTGGCCAATTACTTCGCCGTGGACGAAACCATGGGTACGATGGCCGACCTGGAGGCGCTGATTGCGGCGCTGCACGCGGCCGGCATCCGTCTGATCATGGACTTTGTGCTAAACCACACCTCGGATCAGCACCCATGGTTCCAAGACGCCATTCACGCCAAAAACAGTCTGTACCGCGACTATTACATTTTCTCCGGGCATGACGGGCAGGTGCCGAACAACTGGGGCAGCTTCTTCGGCGGGTCAGTGTGGTCGCCGGATCCAGCGGGTACCGGGCAGTCGTATTTTCACCTGTTCGACCGGCGGATGCCGGATCTGAACTGGGCCAATCCCGAGGTGCGGCGGGCAATGGGGGATGTTGCCATGTTCTGGCTGGGCAAGGGTATCGATGGGCTGCGGCTGGATGCCTTCATCCACATTGCTAAGGCCGAGCTGGGGCAGGATTATCCCCTTGCCCCGGGGCAGCAGGCGCCGGTGGTGGCGGAGCCGTTTTTCGCTAACCTACCAAAGGCGCAGGAATGGCTGCGGCCGTTCTGCGACCGCATCAAAACCGACTACCCCGACGCTTTCCTGCTTGGCGAGGCAGCGTCGGCCAATGTCAACCTGGCGGCGGATTACACCGCGCCCAGCCGGCACCTGATGGACAGTGTGATCACGTTCCGCTACTTCACTGAGGACGAAAGCAACCTGGATCCGCGGCTGCCAGCGCAGTACCAGCCGCGGCCACTGAACTTCACGGCGTTCAAGCAAACCCAGGCGGTGTGGCAGCAGACCCTCGCCGGAGTGTCGATGCCGACGCTGTACTGGGGCAACCACGACATGGCCCGGCTGGCGACGCGGGTGGCCAAAACCACCACCCAAGCGCGCAGTCTGGCCATGCTGATGTACCTGCAGCGTGGCCTGCCGGTGATCTACTACGGCGAGGAGCTCGGACTGCACAACCTGCAGTTCGACCACGTTGATCAGTTCGCGGATCGCACGGTGGCGCCGTTCGTAGCTGCGGTCGAGGCCACCGGGCAGTCCCGCACCGCGGCGCTGGCCATGGTGTCAGCGACGCACAAACTGCCGGCGCGGGGGCCGATGCCATGGACGGCCGGGCCACACCAAGGCTTTTCCAGTCACCTGCCATGGTTGGTTGGACGCAGCGAGGACGCGACCAGCGTGGCCGGGCAGCAGGCCGATGAAACCAGCATGCTGCACTTCTACCAGGCGCTGATTGTACTGAAAAAGCAGCCGCTGTTTCAGGCCGGCCATTACCGGCTGTTGACCACGGCGCCCAATCTGTACGTGTACGAACGCACGCTGGCCAGCCAGCGGGCCCTGGTGGCGGTGGTCTTGGATGAGCAAGGCGCCACCTTCACCGTACCTGAAGGCCTGACGACGGTGGCGCTGGCCGCCGGCGATTACCAACTTGAAGGTCAAACGCTCACGCTTGGCGCGAATGCCGGCGTGGTGTTAAACGAAAGGGGAACTCGATAACCATGCAACTTGCAGCATTACGGCACCGCCCAGAAAGCGAAGATTGTTTTTTGTACACCCCAGATGAGCTGCGGCTGCGGCTCCACACGGCCAAGGCCGACGTGCAGGCAGTCACCGTGCTGTACGGGGATCCGTATGTCACGGCGCCGAATGCGGCCACCGGGGAGCCGGAATTCGCCTACCAAGAGGCGGCGATGACCAAAACCGGCACCGGCCAAACCAGCGACTACTGGACCATCAGCCTGACCGCGCCGTACCACCGGCTGCAGTACCAGTTCCTGGTGACCGGCCAGGACGGCAGCACCATCCTGCTCGGCGACCGCGGTCTGCGCGCCGACAGCGCCGCCAACCGCCGGGCCAATCTGTTCCGAGTGCCGTACTTCCACGCGATTGACACGGTGCAGACGCCGGCTTGGGTCAAGGAAACCGTGTGGTACCAGATCTTCCCAGAGCGCTTCGCTAACGGGGACCAGACGAATGACCCCAAGGGTACCAAGCCCTGGCGGCCGGCGGATCACCCGGGCCGCGAGGATTACTACGGCGGCGACCTGCAAGGGGTGCTGGATCACCTGGCCGACCTGCAGGCGCTTGGCGTGAACGGGCTGTATTTCTGCCCGGTGTTCACCGCGATGTCGAACCACAAGTACGACACCATCGACTACTTCAACATTGACCCGGCGTTTGGCGACAAGGCCTTGTTCGCCGAGCTGGTTAACCAGGCCCACCGGCGCGGCATGCGGGTGATGCTGGATGCCGTGTTCAACCACATGGGCAGCCGCAGCATGCAGTGGCAAGACGTGCTGAAGTTCGGTGCGCAGTCGCGCTTCGCCTCCTGGTTCCACATCAACCGCTTTCCGGTGGAGCCCTTCGCCGCGCCGGAACAGGGCGGCGTGCCGAAGTACGACACCTTCGCCTTCGAACCGCACATGCCGAAGCTCGACACCAGCAACCCGGCGGTGCAGGACTACCTGCTTGAGGTGGCGACGTACTGGATCAAGCAGTTCGACATCGACGCGTGGCGGCTGGATGTGGCCAACGAGGTGGACCATCACTTCTGGAAACGGTTCAACCAGGCAACCAAAGCGATCAAGCCCGATTTCTTCGTGCTGGGCGAGGTCTGGCACTCCAGCCAGCCGTGGCTTAACGGTGATGAGTTCGACGGTGTCATGAACTACGCGTTTACCGAACAGATTGAGGCCCACTTCCTGACCGGCAAGCTGAGCGCTCCTGAGCTGACGGCGGCGCTAACGGATCAGCTGATGCTGTACCGCGACCAAACCGACCAAGCGATGCTGAACATGCTGGACTCGCATGATACCGCGCGGCTGCTGACGGTGGCCGGCGGCGATGAGAACCTGGCCCTGCAGGCCCTGGCCTTCACCTTCCTGCAAACCGGCATGCCGTGCCTGTACTACGGCACGGAAATGGGCATGGCCGGCGAAAACGATCCCGACTGCCGGCGGCCAATGGACTGGGCCCAGCTGAAGGGCCCGATTTGGCAGCGTGTGCAGGCCCTGGTGACCTTCCGCCGCGCCCAGGCGGCAACGCTTGGCACCGGCACCACGGTGTTGAGCGTGAATGCGGCCGGGCTGCTTAAGGTGACCCGCACCGGTGCGCACACCGTGACGGCGTATTTTAACACCACCAAGCAGCCGGTAGCACTGATCGCCAGCCCAGTACTGGCACAGGGTTACGCCGACCAGCAGCTGGCGCCAACCGGATTCGCTGTTATGGTTCAGTAAGATTATGATAGCGGTAACAGGCAATTTAACCTTTTAAAAGCGGTTTCAGCTTATCATAATCAAAAGTATAGAAAAGTTCAGGTGGCGCAATTCACCTCCCGAAAGTGAAGGATGCAAGATGAAACGGATATTTGAAATCGACCCGTGGCTGGTGCAAAGCCACCAATTAAACCCCAACGAGAAACGCCTGCAGGAAAGCATGACCGCCATTGGCAACGGCTACATGGGCCTGCGCGGTAACTTCGAAGAAGGTTACAGCGGTGATCACCTGCAAGGCACGTATCTCGGTGGCGTCTGGTTCCCAGATAAAACTGTCGTCGGCTGGTGGAAAAACGGCTACCCGGATTACTTCGGCAAGGCGATCAACGCGCCGAGCTTCATCGGCATGGCGCTCACCGTGAACGGTGAGCGCGTCGATCTGGCCACCAGCGCCTACCGCGATTTCACCCTCACGCTTGACCTGCACCAGGGCCTGCTGACCCGCAGCTTCGTATTTGAGGGCAAAAAGGCCACGGTGCGCTTCACCTTCAAACGCTTCCTCAGCAACGTGATTAAGGAGGCGGCGCTGGTGCAGCTCACTGCCGAAAGCTTGGCCGGACCGGCCGAGCTGACGGTGGCCGCCCAGCTCGACGGCAACGTCACGAACGAGGACAGCAACTACGACGAGCGCTTCTGGGCACCGCAGGGGGAAAACGCCGCGGCAGGCACCATCCAGCTGCAGACCAAGCCCAACCCGTTCGGGGTCCCGCAGTTCACGGTGCTGCTCAAGCAAAGCCTGCGCCAAGGGGCAACCCTTTTACCCGGCACCGTGACCACCAGCACCGGCCAGCTGACCAGCACGGTCACGCTTCCGCTGGCGCCAAACGTGCCGGTCCAGCTGGAAAAGGACGTCATCGTGGTCACGAGCCGCGACATCGCCCCTGAGGCCCAGGCCGAAGCGGCCGCGGGGCTGATGACACAGCTTCAGGGCCAAAGCTTCGCGGCCCAGCTGACGGCGCACACCGCCTTGTGGGCCAAGCGCTGGGCCCAAAGCGACGTTGTGATTGAAGGCGACGACGCGGCCCAGCAGGGGATCCGCTTCAACCTCGCCCAGCTGTTCATGACCTATTACGGCGACGATAAGCGGCTCAACGTGGGGCCGAAGGGCTTCACCGGTGAGAAGTACGGCGGCGCGACCTACTGGGATACCGAGGCCTACGTGGTGCCGATGTACGTCGCCGCCACCCCGCCGGCCGTGACCCGGGCGCTGCTGCAGTACCGGCACGACCAGCTGCCCGGCGCCTACCACAACGCCCAGCAGCAGGGGCTCAAAGGCGCCTTGTTCCCGATGGTGACCTTCAATGGCATCGAGTGCCACAATGAATGGGAAATCACCTTCGAGGAACTGCACCGCAACGCGGCGGTCGCTTTTGCGATTTACCAGTACACGGCCTACACCGGCGATGAAAGCTACGTCAACCACGACGGCATGGAGGTGCTGGTGGGCATCAGCCGCTTCTGGGCGGACCGGGTCCACTTCTCCAAGCGCGCCGGCAAGTACATGATCCACGGGGTCACCGGGCCGAACGAGTACGAAAACAACGTCAACAACAACTGGTACACCAACACAATGGCCGCGTGGTGCCTGGAGTACACCCTGGCCCGGCTGCCCAAGGCCGATGCCGCCATTCAGGCCAGGCTGGCCGTGAGCGCCGCCGAGCAGCAACAATGGCAGGACATTATCGACCGCATGTACTATCCGGAGGACAAGAAGCTGGGCATTTTCGTCCAGCACGACACCTTCCTGGATAAGGACCTGCGGCCGGCAAGCTCGATTCCAGCCGATCAGCGGCCAATCAACCAGCACTGGTCCTGGGACCGCATCCTGCGGTCACCGTTCATCAAGCAGGCGGATGTGCTTCAGGGCCTGTACTTCCTGAACGACCGCTTTACCCGCGAGCAGAAGGAACGCAATTTTGACTTCTACGAGCCGCTGACGGTGCACGAAAGCTCGCTGAGCGCCTCGATTCATGCGGTGCTGGCCGCCGAACTTGGCAAGCAGGACAAGGCCGTTGAGCTGTACCAGCGCACGGCTCGTCTGGACCTGGACAACTACAACAACGATACGGCAGACGGTCTGCACATCACCTCGATGACCGGCGGCTGGCTGGCTATCGTGCAGGGCTTCGCCGGCATGCGCTACGACCACGATCAGCTGCGGTTCGATCCGTTCCTGCCGAAGCAGTGGCAGGGTTACCAGTTCCGCATCAACTACCGCGGCCGGGTGATCCAGGTCGCGGTGGGGAAAACCGTTGCAGTGACCCTGCTGGCCGGCCCGCCGCTGACCGTCATGGTTGCCGGCCAGCCGCAGCATTTGGAGGTGAGCGCGCATGCTTAAAGGATTACTATTCGACCTCGACGGGGTCTTGACCGACTCGGCCAAGTTCCACTTGCAGGCCTGGAGTCAGTTGGCCACCCAGCTGGGCATCACCCTGACGCCAGCTGAGCGCGAAGGCCTGCGCGGCCGCTCGCGGCTGGACTCGCTGAACCTGATTTTGGCGGCTGGTGGCCAGGAAGACCGGTTCAGTGCGGCGGAGAAAACAGCGCTGACCGACCAGAAGAACGCGGTTTACCTGCAGCTGATTCAGACGATGACGCCGGCGGACATCCTGCCGGGCATTCCGCAACTGCTGAAGGACGCGCAGGCGGCCGGCCTGAAAATGGCCATCGCCTCGGCCTCGCGAAACGCCCCGACGATTCTTGACCACCTGGGCCTGGCCGCCAGTTTCGACGCCATCGTCGATCCGGCGACCCTGCACCGCGGCAAGCCCGACCCGGAGATCTACCAGCAGGCGCAAGCGCTGCTGGGGCTCCAGGCCGCCGAGGTGATTGGCTTCGAGGATGCCTCGGCCGGGGTCGCCGCCATCAAAGCGGCCGGTCAGTTCGCGGTTGGCATCGGGGATGCCCGGCTTCTGGCCGCAGCGGATTACCTAGTGAAAGACACGGCGGCCCTGCAGCTGAGCCAGTTGCAAGCGGCGTTCGCCAAAGAAAGTGGGGAGACTAATGGTTGAAATCGACTTGGACCACCTCTACAAGAAGTACGACGACGGCGAGGATTACTCGGTGGTGGACTTCGACCTTCACATCAAGGATAAGGAGTTCATCGTGTTCGTCGGCCCCTCGGGCTGCGGGAAGTCCACCACGCTGCGTATGATTGCGGGGCTGGAGGACATTACCAAAGGCGAGCTGAAAATCGACGATAAGGTGATGAACGACGTGGCCCCCAAGGACCGCAACATCGCCATGGTGTTTCAGAACTACGCCTTGTACCCGCACATGTCAGTGTACGACAACATGGCGTTCGGCCTGAAGCTACGGCACTACAAGAAGGAGGACATCGACGAACGCGTGCAAAACGCGGCGGAGATCCTCGGCCTGAAGCCGTTTCTCGACCGGAAGCCGGCCGCCTTGTCCGGGGGCCAGCGGCAGCGGGTCGCTTTGGGGCGGGCCATTGTCCGCGATGCTCCAATCTTCCTGATGGATGAGCCCCTGTCGAACCTGGACGCGAAGTTGCGGGTGTCCATGCGGGCGGAAATCGCCAAGCTTCACCAGCGCCTGAACACCACCACGATTTACGTGACCCACGACCAAACCGAGGCCATGACCATGGCCGACCGGGTTGTCGTCATGTCCGTGGGCCACGTGCAGCAAATCGGCACGCCGGCCGAGGTTTACCAGAACCCGCGGAACCAGTTCGTGGCCGGGTTCATCGGGTCGCCGGCGATGAACTTCTTCAACATGACGTACCAAGACGGCTTCGTCAGCGATGGCCAAAGCATTCGCCTCAAGGTGCCAGAAGGCCGGGCGAAGATTTTGGACGATCAGGGCTACAACGGCAAGGAAGTCGTGTTCGGCATCCGGCCGGAGGACATCCATTCGGAGGAGGCCTTCCTGGAGACCTGGCCGGACGCGGTGATCAGTTCAACCGTGTCGGTGTCCGAGCTCCTGGGCGCCACCGAGCAGCTTTACCTGAAGGCGGATGACACCGAGTACGTTGCCAACGTCAACGCGCGCGACTTCCACAACCCTGGGGACCACGTGAAAATGGGCTTCGACGTCAACAAGGCGCACTTCTTCGACAAGGACACGACAATGGCAATCGTGGCCAAGCCGATACCGCTGGAAGGCTGAGGAGGTGAAGGCATGACCCCATGGTGGCAGCAAGCCGTCATTTACCAGATCTACCCGAAGAGTTTTCAGGACAGCAACGGGGATGGCATCGGCGATTTGCCGGGGATTACCAGTCGCCTTGATTACCTCAAGCGGCTGGGCGTCGATGCCCTTTGGCTGAGCCCAGTGTACGTGTCGCCCGGCGAGGACAACGGCTACGACATCGCGGACTACGAGGCCATCGATCCCCAGTTCGGGACGATGGCCGACATGGACGCCTTGATCGCCGCCGCCAAGCAGCGCGGCATCCGCATCATCATGGACCTGGTCGTCAACCACACCTCCTCGGCCCACCGCTGGTTCGTTGAGGCCCGTCGCAGCCGAGACGCGCCGCACCGCGATTTTTACCTCTGGCGCGACCCGAAGGACGGGCAGGTGCCTAACGCCATGACCTCGACCTTCGGCGGGTCGGCCTGGCAGTACGACGCGCCGACCGGTCAGTACTACCTGCACCTGTTCGGGAAGGGCCAGCCGGACCTCAACTGGGCTAACCCGGCGGTCCGCCAGGCGATTTACCGGATGATGAACTTCTGGATCGAGAAGGGCATCGGCGGGTTCCGCATGGACGTCATCGACCTGATTGGCAAGAATCCGGACCGTGAGATCCGTGAAAACGGCCCGCAGCTCCACCCTTACTTACGCGAAATGAACCAAGCCACGTTCGGCGGCACTGACTTAATGACCGTCGGCGAGACCTGGGGGGCCACGCCGGCCATCGCCCAGCAGTACGCTGATCCGCGGCACCACGAGCTCTCGATGGTGTTCCAGTTCGAGGCCATGCAGCTCGACCAGCAGCCCGGCAAGGAAAAATGGGACCTTAAGGCCTTCGACCCGGCGGCACTCAAGCAGGTACTGGCGAAGTGGCAGACCCAGCTCGACTATGCGCACGGCTGGAACAGCCTGTTTTGGAACAACCACGACCTGCCGCGCATCGTGTCCCGCTGGGGCGACGATGGCCGCTACCGGGAGCGCTCGGCCAAGATGTTCGCCATCCTGCTTCACCTGCTGCGCGGCACTCCGTACATCTACCAAGGCGAGGAAATCGGCATGACCAATACCCCGGTCGCCGATATCGTCGAGGTCAACGATCTGGAAAGCCGCAACATGTACGAGGCGCGGCTGGCGCAAGGGGTGCCGCGCGCCACCTTGCTTCACGCCATCAACGTCAAGGGCCGCGACAACGCGCGCCGGCCGCTGCAGTGGGACGCCAGCGCGAACGCCGGCTTCACCACCGGCACACCGTGGCTGGGGATCAACCCCAACTACAAGACACTGAACGTCGAGGCGGCGCTGGCAGCGCCGGAGTCTGTGTTTTACACCTACCAGCAGCTGATTGCGCTGCGCCACGAACACGACATTGTGGTGCACGGGGCCTTCACCCTGCTGGCCACGGCCCCTGGCGTGATGGCCTACTACCGCACGCTGGGCACCGCACGCTGGCTGGTCGTGGCCAACCTCACCGCGACGCGTCAGCCGTTCCACCTGCCGGCGGCGCTCAAGCGGGTCTTAATCACCAACCTGCCTGGCCTGACCGGTGAAACGCTTGCGCCGTACCAGGCCTTCGCAGCGGTTATCGATTGAATCTGGATTACCGGTATTATTGACGCACCATGCGGGGCGCCGCCTGCACGCTTGGCTTTGCCCAGGACCTCACTACCAAAATGCGGCAGTAATGTCCTGGGCGCCGCTAATCGTCGGGCTACGAACGCCCCACTTCGCAGCTTTTATTATTCCATTAGGAGGAATCTCATCATGAAATTATGGCAAAAGATCGCTTTGGGGAGCACCGCTTTGCTATCTGCAACCGTTCTTGCCGCATGTGGCAGCTCCAGCTCCAGTTCTTCCAGCACCGACAGCAACAAGGTTACCGGCACCGTGAAGCTCTGGGTCGATACCACCCAGGTGCCGTACTACAAGAAAATCGTGAAGAACTTTAACAAGAAGTACCCAGACGTGACGGTCAAGGTCACCCAAAGCCCGAACGGCTCCGCCAACGCGAAGACCGATGTCGGCAAGGACCCGGCCAAGGCGGCAGACGTCTTCGAAGTGCCAAACGATCAGCTGGGGTCGATGGCCGATCAGGGCTACATCAACCCGTTGTCACCAGCCGCAACCAAGAAGGTCAAGGCCAACAACGTGGCCATGTCCGTCAAAGGCGTGACCTGGAAGAACAAGCTCTACGCCTTCCCGTTTGCTGAACAAGCTCAGACGGTGTACTACAACAAGTCCAAGCTGTCCGCCGAAGACGTCAAGGACTGGGACACCTTGACCAGCAAGGGCGTGCTGGCCACCGACTTCACCAACGCGTACAACTTCTATCCTGTCTTCCTCAGCGCCGGCACCTACCTGTACGGCAAGGACGGCGAAACCCTGACCGGCACCAACGTCAACAGCGCCGCCGGGGTCGCCGCAATGACCTGGCTGGCTCAGCAGAAGCAAAACAAGAACGTGATGCAAACCTCTAACGCTTTGAACCAGCTGAAGTCCGGCAACGCCGCGGCAACCCTGGACGGTCCGTGGAATGCAGCGAACATCAAGAAGATTCTCGGCGACGACTTCGCCGTTGCCCCGTACCCAACTGTGACGATCAACGGCAAGAAAGTGCAGCTCCAGGCCTTCCAAGGCATCGAAGCCTTTGCCGTGAACTCCCACACGGCCACCAAGAACCAGAAGGCGGCCGCAACGCTGGCTGAATTTATCACCAACAAACAGTCCCAGCTGATTGTCTACAACGAATCCGGCCAGATTCCGGTCGACAAGGCCGCCCAGAAGAGCGACGCCGTGGCCAGCGATCCAGTTGCCCAAGCGGTGATGACCATGGGCAAGCCGGGTTACTCCACGCTGATGCCAATGATGCCTCAGATGGCCACCTTCTGGAACCTGTCCGCACCACTGATCAACGGTGCTTATACTGGCTCCATCAAGGCGGCTGACTACGCTGCCAAGCTGGACACCTTTGCGGCAGCCATTTCGAAGAAGAACTAAGGCTGACCCCGAGCGGCTAAGGGTCGACTCGTTAGCCGGTTCAGGAAGGAGCAATTATGTTTAAAAAGAAAAGTAATTTACCTCCTGCAGCCACGTACAAGGAAGTTTGGCAAAAAGGTGATCTCAGCTTCAAGCTATCGTTCTTCTTCATGGGCCTGGCCCAGCTGAAGCGGCGGCAGTGGGCGCAGGGTATTTCGCTGCTGGGGCTCGAGCTGGCCTTCATTGGCTGGCTGAGCTTCAGCGGGGTCTCGGCCCTGGGCATGCTGAGCAACTTGGGGGCCAACAAAACCAAGCGAGTCGTCTTCGACAACGCGCAAGGCGTGTACCTGACCAAGCTGCCGGATAACTCCGTTGTGATCTTGCTGTTCGGCGTGCTGGCGGTGATCCTCGTGCTGGCCATGATCGGCCTGTACATTGCCAGCCTGCGGTCCTTGCGCACGCTGTACGTGCAGGTGCGGGACGGCGAGCACGTTGCCACCAACCGCGAGCAGCTGCGTTCACTGCTCGACAGCCGGCTCCACCTCACTTTGATGGTGATTCCAATCATCGGAGTGATGGCCTTCACTGTGCTGCCGACCCTGTACATGATCTCGATGGCGTTCACAAATTATGATTCTAAGCACCCAATCGGCTTCTCCTGGACCGGTTTCAAGGCGTTTGGCAACGTATTGACCGGCGATTTGGCCGGCACCTTCTTCCCGGTGCTCGGCTGGACCCTGGTCTGGGCCGTCTGTGCGACGGTGACCACCTTCTTCTTCGGCGTCCTTTTGGCCATGCTGATTGAATCCAAGGGCATCACCCACAAGGGCCTCTGGCGCACGCTGTTCGTGATTGTGTACGCGGTGCCGCAGTTCGTATCCCTGCTGATGATGGCGCAGTTCCTGGACCTGCAAGGCCCGCTGAACACGCTGCTGATGAACTGGGGGTGGATCAGCCATCCCATCAACTTCATCGGGGCCTCGGCAAACGCCACCGTGGCGCGAATCACGGTCATCGTGGTCAACATGTGGATAGGGATTCCGGTGTCGATGCTGACTTCCACGGCAATCATTCAGAACCTGCCGCAGGACCAGATCGAAGCGGCGCGCATGGACGGGGCCAACCCGTTCCAGGTGTTCCGTCACATCACCTTCCCGCAGATTCTGTTCGTGATGGCGCCGGCCTTGATCCAGCAGTTCATCGGCAACATCAACAACTTCAACGTCATCTTCCTGTTGACCGGCGGCTACCCAATGAACAACAACTACAATGGCGCGGGGGACACCGACCTGCTGGTGACCTGGCTGTACAACTTGGTCTTCGGCCAGACGCAGCGCTACAACGCGTCTGCGGTGCTCGGCATCTTGATCTTCATCATCAGTGCCACGGTGTCGCTGCTGGCCTACCGACGGACGAACGCCTTTAAGGAGGGATGATCATGACTTCATATCATGCACAACGCCGCGCGTCACTGATCGCCCGTTACGTGCTGCTGGCACTGCTTGCCGCGCTGTGGCTGTTTCCCATCGTGTGGATCGTTCTGGCCAGCTTCTCGTACAACGACACCGGATTCGTCTCCACAATTTGGCCCAAGCAGTTCACGCTGAGCAACTACACCGGCATTTTCACCAGCACCCAGTTCCCGTTCGTGTACTGGATCCGCAACACCTTGTTCGTCTCCCTAGTGTCAATGGTGCTGTCGACCTTCGTCACCATCTCGGTGGCCTACGCGCTGTCGCGGCTGCGCTTCCGTTTCCGCAAGCCGTACCTCCAGATTGCGCTGGTGCTGGGGATGTTCCCGGGGTTCATGTCGATGATTGCGCTGTACTACATCCTGAAGAGCTTCAATATGCTGAACCTCGTCGGGTTGATTCTCGTGTACGTCGGCGGTGCGGGTCTGGGCTTCTACATCGCGAAGGGCTTCTTCGACACCATTCCGCGTTCGATCGACGAGGCGGCGGAAATCGACGGCGCCTCGCGCTGGCAGGTGTTCCTGCACATCGGGCTGCCGATGTCTAAGCCAATCATTGTGTACACTGCACTGACCGCCTTCATCGCGCCTTGGACCGACTTCATCTTCTCCGGGATCATCCTCTCGTCCTCGGGGAACGCGAAGACCTATACCATCGCGTACGGGCTGTACAACATGGTACACGCGACGAAGGGCACGTCGACCACCTACTTCACCTGGTTCATCGCCGGGTGTGTCGTGATTGCCGTTCCCATCACCATCTTGTTCATTATCATGCAGAAGTTCTACGTCAACGGCATCACCGCTGGCGCGGACAAGGGCTAATCCCCACGGCCTCCGGGTGGCTTGGGGCGACCCGGAAGCAGACTCTCTTTTTCCTGAAAAGGGCTCGCGCACGCGAGTCCTTTTTGGCGGCCTAGACGAAAAAAGTGTGATCTGACTCGTCGAATACCGCGGAATGCTTTATGATAGTGGATACTGAATATTTGTAAGTGCCTGGTTTTCATGGGAACCGTTCCGTTACTGTCGTATAATGAATGCAGAGGAATTTCCTGTTTTTGGCAGTTTCCCTTGCACTTGTCATCTCGTAACGGAGGATTTATCCATGGTTTATCGGCATACTGACGTTCAACTATCTTTCGAATCGTTTGATTGCGGCCTGGGCACATCACTCAGCCCTGATAACGAGTGGGTGAAGTTAGCCTCGCTCATTCCATGGCAGAAGCTGGATGAAGCATACCAATCTGTCTTTAATAAGAGTGCCGGACGTGCTGCAAAACCATTTCGCGAGTTGTACGGTGCCGAGCTGATCAAACAGCGGACACATTTATCAGACGCGAAGCTGGTGGAGGCCATTCGCGACACGCCAGCGTTTCAGTACTTCATGGGAAGAACACGTTACGAGGCCAAGATTCCTTTCAATGCCTCAACTTTGACCTACTTCCGCCGTCGAGCCTCTAAGATCTCCGACTTGATTCGCAACATCATCACTGATGAAGTCCGTGAGAAGCTAGAAGCGATTGTGCCCGGAGCTCACGTGCTAATTACTGATGCCACCGCCGTGCCGATCAAGATTCAGTTTCCTCAAGATGCCTCCTTACTAAACAAAGCTCGGCTGAACCTTGAAGAGATGGTGTTTAAGATGGCGCAAGGGCTACAAGTTGCAATCCCGCGGACTTATAAGCGTTTGGCTAAGGCAACATGGACTGAATATTCACGCCACCCTGGCCGTCAGGCCAAGGCCCGGCGCAAGCAGATTAAAGCCCAGCTGCAGTACATTCGGCGAGACCTGCGCTACGTGGATGAACTGTTGAGCCAAGGCGGAGAAGCACATCTGACAGAATGGCAAATCAACCGGATCGCAGTTGTCCGTAAGGTCTACGATCAGCAAAAGTACATGTACGACAACAAGACTCATAGCGTTCCTGACCGGATTGTCAGTATCAGCCAACCGTACATTCACCCGATTGTTCGCGGTAAAGCTAAGGCACGCGTTGAGTTCGGTGCCAAGATTGACTGCTCAATTTTAGACGGAGTTATTGACGTTGAGCGTTTTGACTTCGAGAGCTTCAATGAAAGCACTGATCTGGCCGCAACCCTCGATCATTGTTGGGATACACTGGGGCAGTATCCCGATGAGGTACTAGCTGACACCCTGTACCGAACCCGAGCGAATATTGCATTGTGCAAGGAGCTGGGCATCAAACTGAGTGGGCCTAAGCTGGGCCGCCGGCCGAAGCATGTAGATGCCAAGCAGCGCAAGCTGGATACTGATGCGGAGAACAGACGCGGTGCGATTGAACGCAAGTTTGCCTTCTTGAAAGGCTCGCTTGGGCTTGATTTAGTGAACACAAGAACCGCTGAATCTCTGGTGGTCGAAGTTGATTCAGCTATTGTGTTGGCTAACCTCATGCTTCTTTTGGGTATTTTTTCTATACCAATTTCCGTCATTACCCACAGATCCGGCAAAACATATCAAATCAACTATAAAGTCATCACTGAACGGCCTAAGTCAGCAGCCTAGTTCAGTACTGACTATGATAGACGTAGACCAATTTTTCTGAAACGGGGGATGAAGAAATGGTGACCTTATCGGATGTGGCCAAGCAGGCGAATGTCTCCAAAATGACCGTCTCGCGTGTCATTAACCACCCGGAGCAGGTGACTGCCGAGCTGCGCCAGCTGGTGGAGGCGGCGATGGCCACCCTGGATTACCAGCCCAACGCGGCGGCCAAGGCGCTGGCCAACAACCGCACCAACGTGATCAAGCTCGTCATCCTGGAGGACAATACCACCGAGCCCTATTACATGAGCCTGCTGTTCGGCATCGCCAAGGGGCTCGACAAGTGCGGCTACGCACTGCAGCTGGTCACCGAACGCGAACGCCTTGGCAAGGGCAACGCGGCCGATGGCTTCATCGTCACCGGCGCCCGGGCCGCCGACCTGCCGCTGATCAACGCGTTGGCCAAGCCGACGGTGATTTTTGGCGAGAACCACAACGGCTACGACTTCATCGACACCGACAACAAGGCCGGTACCGCGATGGCCACCGAGTACGCCTTGGCGAAGAACTACCAGTCGCTGGTGTTCCTCGGCATCGACGTCAAGGAGGCCTTCGAGTATTCGCGTGAAGCGGGCTACATCAACACTCTGCAGCAGCACAAGAAACTGCCGCAGATCCACCGCATGAGTAACCACAGCCACCAGTCGCAGCAGTTCATCAACGCCCACTGGGCCGAGTTCGCCCGGGACACGTGCTTCATCTGCGCCAGCGACCGCCTGGCCATCGGCGTGGTGCGCGGCATCATGCAAAACGGCGGCACTATTCCCCGCGATTTTGGCGTGATTGGCTTCGACGGGGTATTCCTGGACCAGGTGTCCAACCCCAAGCTGACCACGGTGAAGCAGCCCGTGCAGCGCCTCGGCGAACTGCTGGCCTGCATGCTCCTGCAGAAGGTGGCACAGTCCGGCGCCCCACAGGGGGAGCTGCTGGTCGATCCTGAGCTGATTGCTCGGGACACGACGCGAAAGTAGATCGGATTTCAACTGTCCTTACCGCTATGGTAGGGCCAGTTTTTAGGCTCTATGTCAAATCTAATTCATAGCCTCAATTGTCAAATCAAGCGCAACACTTTTTAACCGATTCTTGTTAGCGGTATAGGTCATGCCATGTTGGGGTAGTAATCACATGGTCGCAGCCAACCTAGTGAACATCTTGGGCGGTGATTCAACGCTGACTGGACCGCCTGAATTTCCTCCAAGGTCACGCGTTTAAATGACTTGCCTTTAGGGAAGTACTCTCGCAAAAGGCCATTGGCATTCTCGTTTGATCCGCGCTCCCAAGGCGAGTATGGATGGGCAAAGTAGATCTTCGTTCCCGTCACGCTGGCTAACGATGAGAACTCTGAACCGTTGTCAAACGTGATGGAGTCGAACTCCTTGGCACCATAATCATCTATCGTTGCTTGAAGGGCGCGGCGACAGGTTTCCGCGTGATAGTCAGGTAGCTTGACGATAATCTCGGTTCGGGAGTATCGCTCCGTGAGTGTCATTAATGCTGGTTCGCTTTCAACTCGCTTTCCTTTGACCAGATCACCTTCCCAGTGACCGACTCCTAGCCGGCCGTCAACGGCCTTTGGCCGATTCTCAATCGACTCACCAAGGTTGTGCTTATTCATTCGAGCGTGGCGCAATCCCGGTCGTTTGACGCGACGCCTTAATTTGACGGGTAAGTCTAAGTTGGTAAGTGGGAGAAGACCCGCGTCAATGTACCGATAGACCGTTGGGGTTGATGGACACTTCAGGTGTGGGAAGCGCATCTGAAAGTCATGGACAAAACTATCAACGCTGTGAATGCGCGGACGCTGCTTTAACGCTTCGACCAGCTCCTTAAAGAAATAGTCACACCGCTCTAGCAATCCCTTGGCATGACTATTGACTCTGGCCTCTTCGTGCTTGCACTGAGCGGCGTCTGCAAAATACACAGGATGGATTCGGTGGTGTGAATCCATCTGATTAACGACACCTCGTTTTAACTCACGACTAATCGTGCTCTTACTGCGGTTCAGGTCTCCAGCAATTACACTTAGAGTTTTGCCCTGGGCGCACAGCACTTCAATTTTGCCTCGTTCATCGGAAGTGAGTTGGTGATAAGAGCGAGCGGTGGTACTCTGAGAGTGGGTCATGAAGATTCCTGCTTTCTTGTATGGTTTGGACGCTAACAAGAATAGGTCTTCATGACCTTTTTGTGCAAATTGGTCTGCTTTATCAGGTGTTGCACTTCGATTTTAAACCAGGGCACGATAGATTGTCGGATAACTGATGTGGATCGTGCAGCCTTCATGTTTTAGCCGGCCGGCAATCTATTCTGGGGACCAGTGCAGCTCAGTAATATATCGAACTACACATTCACGAACTTCTGGTTGAGCGAGAATACGAGGACGTTTACTAGCTAGCCGAGCCCGTTGGTATCGGTCCTGCGCATCAGAGGCGGAGTAGCTTCGCTAGCCGCCGTTACGGGAGATCTCGCGGCTGATTGTACTCTTTGAGCGTCCTAGGCCTCTGGTGATGGTGACGAATTGTCAATTCAAGTGCAACTTTTTACCTAGGAAGACCTCTGATGGTGTCTTCCGGCCTAAGACCTTGCGAGGTCGGTTATTCAGTTGTTCAATGTAAGCCCCTATTTCCTGATCACTCTGAAGGTCTAGATCTGTGTTCTTTGGGAAGTATTCTCGAATCAGACCGTTGGTGTTCTCATTAGTTCCTCGCTGCTGTGGCGCATGTGGATCGGGAAAGAAGACCTCCGTATCCAGGCGTTCTGCCAGCTCTTTGTACCGCGCAAACTCAGTTCCGCGGTCAGGTGTGACAGTACGAACCCGATTAGCTGGCAAGTCCCCAAGCAACTCAATCATGACATCTCTAACGGTGTCAGCTTTCGTGTCGGCTGTCCGTTTCGAAAGCAGATAACGTGACTTACGATCAACCAGCGTCACTAGCGCTGAGTGCCCAGTCTTACCTCGCACCGTGTCGCCTTCCCAATGGCCAAACCAGCTACGATTCTTAGCTGAAGCAGGTCGATCGTGAATTGAAGGGGCATCGTTGAACCGGCCACGACGTTCATTGATGGTACCTTTGACTTTGCGCGTCTTGCCTCGATGCCGAAGTAGCCGCGGGAGTCCACGAGCGTGACGGCTCTTCAGCGGTACACCTAAATTATCCAGGTAAATCCCGCGATAGATTGTAGGGTAACTGATATGGATGGAACTGTTCTCAAAGGCCAAACGGCCCGCAATCTGTTCTGGTGACCAGTGCAGTTCAGTGATGTATCGAACCACGCAGTCGCGAACTTCTGGTCGCGTAAGAATGCTGGGCGGCGACTACCTACCCGGGCACGTTCGTATCGTGCCTGCGCATCGGAGGCAGAGTAACTCTGCCGACCGCCATTACGAGAAATTTCGCGGCTGATTGTGCTCTTGGAGCGACCTATGAATTTAGCAATCACCTCGAGAGTTTTGCCACTCCTGATGCCTACCAGTATCGATTCACGGTCTTTTAGGGTAAGATGTGTGTACGGACTCATAGCCGAGTTCTCCTTGTAGTTGGTCTTGTGGTGATTCCATCTTACAAGGACTCAGGCTGTGAGTCTTTCTTTTTTGCTAATTTGTTGCACTTGAATTGTAAATCCGTCGACAATAAAAAACATCAAGAACAGATATCCTGTATCATTGAAGTTCCTACACAAACAATGGAAGAGGATATTGTCTTGATGCAGAAACAGGATAGCACACACCGCCAAAAAGGTCAGCACTTAACATC
>NZ_BTTP01000025.1:0-23492 GCF_036246225.1 Lacticaseibacillus salsurivasis | reverse complement strand
CGGCTTAGGCGTGATAAGAAGCCTGATAAGTATGCCGAGGTCAAAGCCTTCATCAAGAAGTGCTTTTTCGGTTCGAAAGAGACTTATGGGTATCGTCGAATTCACGATGAAGCAGACAAAGTCGGCTTCCACTATGCCGAGGAAACAATTAGACGCCTAATGAGTGATATGGGATTGAAATGTGTGATTTACTCTAAACATACTTCCAAATACCACTCCTACAAAGGTCACGTTGGTCTCATTGCGCCTAACATCTTGAATCAGAAGTTTGAAACCACACAGCCACTCACAGTATTCCACACCGATGTGACCCAGGTACGGTTGTACAACGGCGAGTGGGGCTATATCTCGTCAATCACAGATGAAGCCAGCCGTGAAGTGATCGCGGCTATTGTCAGTGCTTCTCCCAATAAAGCTTTGATTCAAGCGTCACTTGATGAATTGGAGCATCACCTTAAAGAAGGCATCAAACCAACTCTTCACTCTGATCAAGGGTGGCAATATCAAATGGCAGACTACCAGCAACGTCTCAAGGCTATGAACATTACACAAAGCATGTCTCGTAAAGGTAACTGTCACGATAATGCGCCCATCGAAAGCTTCTTCAACCTCCTAAAACGTGAGTGCTTGAATCGGTATCAGATCAACACGCTCTCAGATCTGCGCAGGCTGGTGAACGGTTACGTGGATTGGTTTAACAATGTTAGAATTTCAAGAAACAAAAATGGCTTGACCCCAGTTGAGTATCGGGAACAAGCCATGATTGCATAATTCAAAATCTAAATTGTCTAACTTTTCTATTGCACTTCAGTCACCACGAGGCTGAGCTATGTACCATTTTTATACGCTATTCCGCTGAAAGTGACCCTTTCACAAGGTGAGTTTAGGTGTTTTCTGCTATATTGGTTGCAAACTGTCTGATAAAGGTTAATCATCTCCACCAACGGCAGGTCGAAATCATCACAGGGTCAGGCTGCCTAGCCAACATCCCCCTTGTGGCTTTTGAAAACTGGTTGCCAGAGATTATCAACGAGCACACTGACCACTCAAACCCATTGAAGCCGCCGGGGCATGTGCGCTGCAATCTATAGTTGTACCTGATCAGGGCTGAATATCAGCCCTGTTTTTTGCCTCAAATTAAAACGCCCGCATGTGGCGAGCGTTCATCAATACCATGCGATTGTTTTCTGGTCTGGATAGTTTTTTTCACTAACAAAGGTGTGAATACTTCTGATTGCATGATTTCTATATGCCTGCCAAGAATCTCCATCGGATTTAACGATTATTGGCATTTTGGAGGTGTCCATGGACTGCTCAACCACTCCATATTCTCTTTGATTACCTTCCACGAAATATTTATAAACGGCTTTTTCAGAATCAACACTGACTTTCTTCATAATAATCAAAATGGACACCTCCTTTATTGACTGTCTTGCAACGCTCTCTTGTAATTAGCAATCTTGTTCGCAATCCGGTGAGCGTCTTCATAGGTCATGCCCAACCGTTGCATTAAGTCTGCCTCTGCCAATTCATGCTTATCCATAACAAAATCCATAGGCATTGTAGTCATTAGGTCTTATCAGATAGCTACAACAATGACTTTGCCATGTCTGGATCCGGGAGGAAACATTCTTTTTCTCCATCCTTAAATTAATCCTAGCATTTGCTGCAATGTTTTGCACAGCGTCTTGTTTACGCCGTTTCACTATTTGCTCATAAAGTTTTCGCCACCATGCAAAAATCATCTGTAATAAGTTGCCCCTTTAGTCCATCACGGTAATAATTTGCACTGTGATTCAAGACACCCGAAGGCCACTTAACCATTGAGCGGCTGCCAGCATACTTAGTCTTGTCCAGCGAGCTCAATACTCGTTCACGGTCATAATCTCGAATTACGAAATCAATTACCTTGACCAACCCACAAAGCCATTTTGCTGCTTATGAATGAATTGCCTCTATTTCAGAACCCCAAACTCATCACCAAGCTTGTCTGCAAGGTCAAGCTGCTTCTTATACCCACGGACTCGAAGTTCCCCCTCACACTGCTTGGCAACAACATCACCGTTGGCGATTTCCCCTGCTGGTTATACTGAGACTGGTTGTCTGATCTTGCACTTGGCACATATAGCCATTTGAGATGGTGGAAGTTGATACCAAATGTGCCTGACGGCGTGCCGTAGCCGTGATCATACAAGCTGAAGCAGTGATCACCTGTGTTAGCTTCGGTGAAGCTCTCCGAGTCTGGTGGTAATTAGCTTGCCCTGAATGGGCGCGCAGGCAGCACGGCTGACCTCATGTCTGCTCATGACGAGGTATCTACGCCAGGTAATCGGCCGCCTGATCTCGTACCCTTTGGAAAGCGCGGCAGCTAGTGTTGTCTACGACTAAACGTGCATAGCTCTCTAAGCTCCCTCTGTGTCTTGGCGAACAGTCTGAGGTCAATGCCTTTGTCGCGCTACCGGTGATGTTAGCCCTGAGTGCCTGATCATGTGTCCTAAAGCCAGCTAGCACATCGGCAGTGGTCTCTTTGATGATCTGCTGATAAATCTTGGCGGCCGGTATTGCTCCCCTGCTACTAACTTACAGCGTCTGGTTAAAGTTTTTACCGAGCGCTTGAAAGATTTGCTTGAGACGGTCATCTACGACCTGATTGATAGTTGGATGAACCCTTCAAAACCGCCGTTTAACTGTAGATTTAACGTAAAACAATGTTACGAATACGGTACCGATTGTAATGTACCGGATTTGTACCGTATTCTGGCGAGAACGTGCGTGAAGCTGTGATATTTTGGGTAACAAAAAAGCCCCACGATTAGCGGTTTTACAACCGTATCGTGAGGCTACATCGTTCTATGAACCGGTAAATTCTATGCGGGTGAAAAGACTCGAACTTTCATGATCAACAATGATCACAAGATCCTTAATCTTGCGCGTCTACCAATTCCGCCACACCCGCATGGTATGCCAGAAGCACAAGAAATAGTATATGGGAGCACACCGGCAATGTCAACGGCTTTCCGCCTTTTTTGCTCAATTCGCCGCCACCAGCACCAGTGGATGATGACACCGTCCGCAAGCAAAACGCCGTAGATTAATCCGGCGCTGGCGTGGATACTCAAGTCCGCAATAACTGCAGCGATACAAGTACCGCACCGGTTTGCTGGTCAGCCGCGGCGCATAGCGCAAGCCGCCGACCTGGGCTAACAACTGCTTGAAATCATGGTCGCGGTGATGATACCCGCGATGCAGGCGGTACAAGTGGTAGTGGCACAGTTCATGGCGAATGATGCCAATGCGCACTGTTTCGTCTCCGGCAGCAAACAGGCTTGGATTAAAATCCAAGTTTTCATCTGGTAGGTGGAACCGCCCGCCGGTGCTGCGCAGGCGCCGGTTAAAGGTGGCGCGATGAACAAACGGGCGGTGAAAATCGCGCAGCGAAACGGCTTCAACCAGCTGTTGTAGTTCCTGATTAGACACACTGCGCCTCCTAACGTTTAACCAAAGTATTCCAGCAAATCGGCCCGCGTTAACTTGGCCTTGGCTTCAGCATCATAGTCAAAAGCAATCTGGCCATCTTTTAGCACAATCATGCGGTTGCCATAAGCCAGCGCGTCTTCAAGCTGATGGGTAATCATCAGGCAAGTCAGGTTTTCGCGACTGACGATTGCCTGCGTCAGAGTCATAATCGCCTTGCTGGTGTGGGGATCCAGCGCTGCGGTGTGTTCATCCAGCAGCAACAATTCCGGCTTGGTCATCGTCGCCATCAACAGGCTCAAGGCCTGGCGCTGGCCCCCCGACAGTTCCTCGGTCGGCTTGTTCAGCGCCTGATCTAGCCCGTTGCCCGTTTGCGCCGCGAGGGTCTTGAACTCAGCCAGGCGCGCATTGAGCTGGCGGGAACCCAGCGACAAGCGCTTGCCCCGGCGGCTGGCCAACAGCAGGTTCTCAGCCACGGTCATCCGCGGCGCGGTGCCCATTTTCGGATCCTGAAAGACCCGAGCAATCAATCGCGCCCGCCGCTCAGGCTGCTCATCGGTGATGTCATGGCCAGCCAGTGTGATGCGACCGCCAGCCACTGGCACATCGCCAGTAATAGCATTGAACAGCGTGGACTTCCCAGCCCCATTCGCACCGAGCACTGTGACAAATTCACCGGGCTTCACGCTGAGGTTGATATTTTTGAGCAAGGCGCGGGCGGTATCACCCACCGCCACATTCACCGCAACATTTTCTACTTGTAATTGCACATCAGTCATTGTGTTGCACCCCATTTCTCAAAACGCGCCGGATCCGCAGCTTGTGCTCCATGGTTGGCACCATGATGGCAATCGCCAAGATGATGGCCGACAGCAGCTGCAAATCGTTGGCCGAAAAGCCCAGCGCCAGCACCAACAGGAGGACGAAGCGGTAGAGAATACTACCAAGCACGGTAGCCACCAGCCGCTGACTTAAGGTCAATTCGCCAAACAGTACCTCGCCAATGATGATGGCGGCCAGGCCGATGACAATGACGCCAATCCCCATGTTGACATCGGCATAACCGTTGTTTTGGGCAATCAAGGCGCCGGCAATGCCGACCAAGCCGTTACCAACCACGAGACCAAGGATTTGCTGGTGCGCCGGATTGATGCCGAGGCTCCGGGCCATGGTCGGGTTATCCCCGGAAGCGATAAAGCCCTGGCCAATCTGCGTGTTCAAGAACAGAATGAGCAGCGCGACCACAATGACGGCGACGATGAGGCCAACTACCACGCTGTCAAAGTATGGTGGTAAGTTTTTCAAAAACGGCGCGTTGAACAGGTTCGCCTTGTTGAGTAAGGAAACATTCGCGGCCCCCATGATGCGCAGGTTAACGGAATACAAACCAGTCATGACCAGAATGCCGGCCAGCAAAATCGGCACCTTGCCAGTGGTGGTCAGAAATCCGGTTAACGCCCCAGCCGCCATCCCGGCCAGCATCGCCAGTAATGTCGCAATCAGCGGCGAAATGCCATGGGAAATGGCACTGACGGCCACCGCCGCCCCGAGCGGAAATGTGCCTTCGACGGTCATATCTGGGAAATCCAAAATCCGGAAGGTCAAAAACAACCCGACCCCAAGCAGCCCATACAAGAGCCCTTGGCCAATTGCAGATACCCCTAAACTAATCATTTGATCACTTCCCCATTCTTTTCAGCGTCTTTGATGACAGAATCTGGAATCGTCAACCCAATCTTCGCGGCTTGCTTCAGGTTGATAATCAGCTTGCCTTTTTTCTCAAAGTGAATCGGCGTGGTGGCAGGATCCTTGCCGTTCAAAATGGCCGCGGTCATCTTGCCGGTTTCAACCCCGAGTTGATATTGATTCAGGCCCAGCGTGGCCACCCCGCCGTCTTTGACCATGGTATCCACCGTTGGGAACACCGGAATGTTGCGGCTGTTAGCCACCTGGACCAGCGTCGGCATCGCACCGGCAATCGTATTATCGGTCGGAACGAAAATGGCATCGACTTGGGTGACCATTTGGGCCGCCACCTGATGCAAATCATTGGTCGAGGCGATGGTGAAGTTCTTCACCGTGAAGCCTTCTGCCGGCGCCGCTTTGGTCACCATTTTGGCTTGAACCTGAGCCGAGGCATCACTGGAAGTGGAAATCACGCCTAAGCGCTTGGCGTTTGGCATCAGCTTGCGGACCAGCTTCAGCTGCGCTTTCAGCGGGGCTTGGTCAGACACGCCGGTGATGTTGCCCCCGGGCTTTTGATTGTCCTGCACCAACCCGGCACCTTTGGGATCGGTGATGGCGCCTAGCACAATTGGAATTTTCTTGGAAGCATCCGCTAAGGCTTGCGCTGACGGGGTCGCGATGCCGATCATGGCGTCGGCTTTTTCGTTGACGAAGCGTTCGGACATGGTTTTCATGTTGCTTTGATCGTTTTGCGCGTTTTGAAAATCGATTTTGACGTTTTTGCCGACGGTGTAACCTTCGTCCTTCAAGCCGGCGATAATGCCTTTATGAATGGCATCCAACGCGGGATGGCTCATCAGCTGCAAAATCCCCACGGTTTGCACCTGCTGTTTCGGCTTAGCGGCTTCTGGTTTGCTGGTGGTGACAAAGGCAAACCCCAAAAAGCCCAGTAACACCACGATTAATCCAATCATTCGTTTCATGTTGTACTCCCCTTTTCCACAAAAAAATCGGCAGACTTCTGTGCACAGGTGTGCGGAAATCTGCCGAAACAAAAATCCGCATAGTCCCAAATTAAGCGGGGTCTATGCGGACACGTGTAAAACGCCAACATAGACACGACCTGCGCATCTGGCAGGTCGCGCCTTGCGACCTACCTACAGTTGGCTTTGCCAGCGAACATTAATTTCGGTAGTGTACTGCTTCATGTTGGTGTCCTCCTTGAATTCGATGCCTTTATGTTACGAGTTCAGATTTCTGCTGTCAACTGGGAAATCAAACTTTTTTGATTTTAGGGGCGCGGGTGCGGCTAGGCGCCGGCTTTGGGCTGCTGCGGGGGACGGCTGGAGCCACAGTACGGTCTCCAGCCTCAACGGGAAGCCGACCATCGCTTCCGCTCCGTGTCGTCTTCCCATTGCCCCCAGTTGGCACAGGAGCTGCCTGCAAAAAGCGCAGTCACCTCGTGTCCCAACTGTTTCGCGGCGGCCCAACGCCTCTGCCTCACCAGCCGCACCCGCTAGATAACAGTATGCTTAACTGGGCAATCTTTCTCGTGGACTACCGCCACAATCAATTGATCTAACGGGTCAATCCATTAAAGCCCCACCAAAAAAGCAACCAGCCTGAGCTGATTGCTTTGGGTCTACGCGAGGCGCGTAATCTTACTGAGTTGCGTCAAAATGTGCTCGGTGGCATCATCTTGCGCTTTTTCGGCAGCGTCGAAGGCCGGCTGATCCAGGTCAGCGGGCGTTTCGCCTAAGCTGGCGGTCATGGCTTCGCAGCCGGCGACAAAATCGCGATAGGCACTGATCAGGCGCTTGTGCGTGCCGATGAACCGGGCTGGCGGCATGGTGCCTTCCAGCTGGGCCAAGAGTTCAGCGTAGTGCGCGGTGCCGGCGGTAAATAATTCGTGGGTGCTAGTGTATTCACCAGCGTCGAATTCAGTGAGTTGCTTGTCGTCGATAGCTTTGCGCAAAGCAGTGAACTTGGGGCTTAAGCGGTTTTGTTCTTCTTCGGTGCCACTCATCACGGCGTTCATCACGTTGCTGTAGTGGACCATTTTTTGCTGATTTTTATTCATGAAATAACCTCCGCTCCCCAGTTTACCGTTTTTTGGTAGCGCGTAAAACAAATTTCACGATTTCGACGATGACAATAATCGCCACGCCAGCGCCCAAGACAATTGCCCATTGGAAGAGATCCAAGGTAGTCACGTGGAACAGGACGTTAAAGCCTGGGACCAAAATCGTCACGGCCAGCAGCAAGCCACTGACCAAAATGGCCCAGTTAAAGGCTTTGTTCCGAAAGGCGCCCACAGTGAAGAGGCTTTGGTGCACCGACTTCACGTTGAAGGCGTGGAACAGTTGAATCAGGCCCAAGGTCGCATACGCCATGGTCAGTGCATCGGCATGAATTGCGGCGTAGCTGGAGTGAACCGGCCAAGTGATGGCGATAAAGTACACGCCTAAGGTCAAGGCCCCTTCCAGTAGTCCTTGCCAAATCACCGCCGGGCCAACGCCGCCAGTGAAGAAGTTGGAAGCGCGGCCGCGCGGCTTTTGCTTCATGATGCCTGGTTCGGTGGGTTCAACGCCCAGCGCAATCGCTGGGAAGGTGTCGGTGACCAGGTTGATCCATAGGATATGCACTGGCGCCAGCAGATCCCAGCCCAGCATGGTCATCATGAACAAGGTCAACACTTCACCGAGGTTGGCGGACAAAAGGTACTGGATACTCTTTTGAATGTTGGAAAAGACCTTGCGCCCTTCCTCAACGGCAATCACGATGGTCGAGAAGTTATCATCCGCCAGCACCATATCTGAGGCCCCTTTGGAGACTTCGGTGCCGGTGATGCCCATGCCAATGCCAATGTCAGCGGCTTTCAACGCCGGCGCATCATTAACGCCATCGCCGGTCATCGCCACGACTTTGCCGCGCTTCTGCCAAGCGTTAACAATCCGCACCTTGTGTTCCGGCGCCACGCGCGCGTAGACGCTGTACTTGGTGACATTCTTTTCAAATTCGGCATCGCTTTGCTTGTCCAGCTCGGCGCCAGTAATCACCGCGGCATCGTCGCCAGGTTCGATAATCCCCAACCGCGCCGCAATCGCTTCGGCGGTATCTTGGTGGTCACCAGTAATCATCATTGGCCGAATGCCTGCCGCTTTAGCTTCCGCGACGGCTTTGGCCGCTTCTGGGCGCTCTGGATCAATCATTCCCACCAACCCAGCAAAAATCAGGTCTTGCTCGATGGTGGTGGTATCAATGGTCTTTGGCAACGTGTCCAAATGCTTGTAAGCCATCCCCAACACACGCAGCGCCTGGGTGGCCATGCCTTTATTGGCACTCAAAATTTGTTTTTGATCGGCTTCGGTCAGCGGTGCCACGGCATCGCCGGTAGCCAGCTGGGTAGTGCGCTTGAGCAGCTGATCCGGTGCGCCTTTTGTCGCCACTAGATAACTGCCATCAGCCAGCTGATGAATGGTGGTCATCAGTTTCCGTTCCGAGTCAAACGGCACTTCTGCCACCCGCGGTTCCTTGGCCAAGGCGGCATCAAGGTCAAAGCCTTGCGTTTTCCCATAGGCGACCAGCGCGGTTTCGGTGGGATCACCTAACAACTTGCCATCATCTTGGACCTGCGTGTCGTTAGCAAAGTTCATGATGGTCATGATTGGGTTGGCCGAGGTGATGCCGGCGCTAGCGTCGTGCAGCGCGCCATCGTAGTACACCTTTTCCACCGTCATTTTGTTTTGGGTCAAGGTACCGGTCTTATCCGAGGCAATGATGTCGGTGGAGCCCAGGGTTTCCACCGCCGGAAGCTTCCGGACCAAAGCGTTACGCTTGGCCATTTTCTGCGTGCCTAAGGCCAGAATAATCGTGACAATCGCCGGTAAGCCTTCTGGAATGGCGGCCACGGCCAGTGAAATGGCGGTCAGGAACATTTCCGGCACACTTTCGGCACCGCGCCACACACCGACGCCAAAGACAATCACCGCAATCACCAAAATCATGATGGTCAGGGTTTTCCCTAAGGCTTTCAGGTTATCTTGCAGCGGCGTGGTGGTTTCATGCGCGGCATTCAACATGCCGGCAATGCGCCCGACTTCTGTTTGCATCCCCGTGGCGACCACCACGCCGACCCCACGCCCGTAAGTGATGTTCGAGTTCATGAACGCCATGTTCGTGCGGTCACCAATCCCAATGTCAGCGCCGGTCAACGGTTCGACTTGCTTGTCCACTGGCACGGATTCCCCAGTCAGCGCCGACTCTTCGATTTGCAGATTGGCCGATTCCACCAAGCGCAGATCGGCTGGCACCACGTCACCGGCCTCCAGCAGCACAATATCCCCGACCACCAGCTCAGAGCTGGGAATGGTCAGGATTTGGCCCCCGCGCCGCACATGGGCGTTTGGTGTGGCCATTTTAGCTAAGGCATCGATGGCTTCTTCGGCTTTACTTTCCTGAAACACGCCGAAAATCGCGTTCAAGATCACTACGGCCAAAATGATGCCAGCGTCGGCCCATTCGTGAACCACAAAACCCGCGATCAAGGCTGCCGCCAGCAGGACCATGATCATGAAGTCCTTGAATTGATCCAAGAACCGCTCGGCGAGGGTTTTCTTTTTCCCTTGCGCTAAGGCGTTCGGGCCATTTTGGGCCAGACGCTGAGCCGCCGTGTCAGCACTCAAACCTTCAGCCACCGTGGTCTGAACTCGCTTCAGCGCTTCGTCAGATGTGATTGCATAAAATGCTTTATCAGCCAATCAGTTTTCCTCCTCTGCGGGCTTAACTTGAAAAAAAGAGACTTGTCGCTGTCTAAACAGCGCACAAGTCTCACAGTTTCAGGTAACACCAGAATTTTTCCTAGTTGGTGGCGTTACCGCGGCTAGGCCGCTAGTTACTCCCTTATGTGTGGTCTCAGTATAACAAGTCCACTGCAGTTTTTGCAAGTATTAGCGGTAACGGCCGAGCAGGTCAAGAGATTCCGAGTTGGCTCGTGCCTACTTCCAGAACGTATCGTACACCGTAATCGGCAAGTGTCGCTTGTGGGCTGTCTTCAGATACCAGGCTTCAATCTTCTCGGCAGCGGCTTCGTCGATGGTTTTACCTTCCAGGTAGTCGTCGATTTGACGGTACGATACGCCCAAGGCCACTTCATCTGGCAAGGCCGGGCGGTCTTCTTCCAGATCGGCGGTTGGGGCTTTTTCGTAGAGGTGCGCCGGGGCGCCGAGCAACTTCAAAATCGCAGCGCCTTGCCGCTTGTCTAGGCGCGACAATGGGGTCACATCCGCCCCACCATCGCCGAACTTGGTGTAAAACCCGGTCACGGCTTCAGCGGCGTGGTCGGTACCGATCACGGCCCCTTGCCGCGCCCCGGCAATGGCGTACTGGGCGATCATGCGAGCCCGCGCCTTGATGTTGCCTTTGTTGAAGTCACTGACAGCGAGGTCATTGGCTTCAACTGCGGCGGTCATCGCGTCAACGCTGGGTTTGATATTCACGCGCATGGTTTCATCAGCTTGCATAAAGTCGATGGCGGCCATAGCGTCGGCTTCGTCGGCCTGCTCTCCATAAGGCAGGCGCACAGCAATAAAACGGTATGCTTCATCGCCAGTTTCTGTGCGCAGCTCTTTAACGGCGATTTCGGTCATTGCCCCGGCCAATGTTGAATCTTGACCGCCGGAAATGCCGAGGACATAGGTTTTAAGGCCGCTATACTTTTTGAGATAAGCCTTGAGAAAATCAACCGACCGCCGCAGTTCGGTTTGCGGGTCAATGGTTGGCACAACGTGTAAGTCATCGATAATCGTTTGTTGTAATGGACGCATAGTACTCTCCTTTGATTCAAAGCAGCGGAGGCCGCGGCCCCCGCTGTCGCTGGACAATTATAGTTGCTGTTTAGCCACTTTGGTCTTCACATGCTTGATCAGATCCATCTTGTTGTCCCACAAGGTCTGAGACAAATCGACTGGGTATTCTTGTGGATTCAGCACCCGGGTGTATTCGTCCCACAGCGAATCGACACTGCGCAGGCAAAATTCGCGGATGTCACTCAGATTTGGCAGCTGGTAAACCTGTTCGCCTTGATCAAAAATCAGTCTGAGCACCGGCCGGGCATCGAAATCACGCACGGTTTTGTTGATGTAGGGATAGCTGGGATGGAACATGTAGAGTTCATCCAAACCGGCCACTTCTTCTTCCGCCCGCGCAATGTAATCCCCTTCGGACTTGCCGTTGGAGTGGCGCGTAATCCGCCACACTTGCTTTTTAGATGGGGTCGAAACCTTTTCCGCATTGCTGGACAGCTTGATGGTGTCCACCATCGCACCCGTTTCGTCTTCAATCGACACCAGCTTGTAAACCGCGCCCAGCGCAGGATGGTCGTAGGCAGTGATCACCTTGGTGCCGACGCCCCAGACATCGATTTTGGCCCCTTGCATTTTCAGACTCTGAATTGTGTTTTCATCCAGGTCATTGGAGGCAACAATTTTGGTGTCGGTAAAGCCAGCCTCATCGAGCTGCTGGCGAACGCGCTTGGAGATGTAGGCCATATCGCCAGAATCAATGCGCACCGCTTGGAAATCAATGCGGTCGCCCATTTCGCGCGCCACCTTGATCGCCGCTGGCACGCCAGAGCGCAACGTGTCATAGGTGTCCACTAGGAAGGTCACGTCATGATTGACCTCGGCGTAAGCTTTGAAGGCCTGATAATCATCGCGATAGGCCTGCACCAAAGCATGGGCATGAGTGCCGGAAATCGGAATGCCAAACAGCTTGCCGGCCCGGACATTAGAGGTGGAATTGAAGCCGCCGATATACGCAGCCCGGGTGCCCCATATGGCCGCTTCCGTTTCCTGCGCGCGGCGAGTGCCGAATTCCATCAGCGGATCGTCGCCGACCACCGCGCGAATCCGGGCGGCTTTGGTGGCGACTAGGGTCTGATAGTTCAGCATGTTCAAAATTGCGGTTTCTACCAGCTGCGCCTGCGCCAGCGGGCCTTCCACCTGCATGATGGGTTCGTTGTTGAACACTAAGTCGCCTTCAACCGCCGACCGCACCGTGCAGGTGAACGCCATGTCCTTTAGGTAGGTCAAAAATTCTTCAGGATAAGGCGTGGTTTCCCGCAGGTAGGCAATGTCATCATCGGTGAACTTCAAATCTTGCAAATACTTGACGACATGTTCCAACCCAGCGAACACCGCAAAGCCGCTGCCAAATGGCAACGTGCGGAAGTACACTTCAAACACCGCATTGCGTTCGGCAATGCCTTGCCGCCAATACGTGTACATCATGTTCAGCTCGTAAAAGTCGGTATGCAAGACTAAGCTGTCGTCTGCATATTTCATAAGTATTCTGCTCCTTCTGCCACCGGTTGCCCGAGGCGATCAGCTAGTTTCATTCTTTCCAGTTGCTCACCATTATACCAAACCCAGGCGCCGTCGCGGCACTTGATTCGCTTATTCAGCCGAATCTTCAGGTTTTGTCAGGCTAAAATGGCGCTCAGCGACGGCCCAAGATGAAAATTCACCGACCAGGCGGCCATGAAATTTTCAGGCGATCATGCCAACAAAAAAGCGTCTTGGCCGTATCGCCAAGACGCGCAGTGATTTGTTATTTTTAGCGTTCCAGATAAAACTCGAAGCGTTCGCCCACATATTGGGTCCGCACATATTCGAACGGCCGGCCATCTTGCAGATAAGAAATCTGCCGCAACCGCAAGATGGCATCCCCGCGGCGAATGTCGAGAAATTCCGCAATCCGCTCGGAAGCCGTCATGGCGCTGACGGTTTGATGCGCCCCGCCGAGGACATAGCCGCCTTTTTTCTCCAAAGTGTGGTAGAAGGATTTGGTCACTTCGGCCTTGCTGAACATCTTGACCAGCTCATAAGGGACCGTGGCCACTTCAAAGCTAATTGGCGTCTCGTCCGCGAACCGAATGCGCTCCATGCGCAGCACTTGATCACCGTCAGCCAGCTTGAGCTGTTCGCTTTCCGACAAGGAAGGCTTGGCGACGTGGTAGGAAATCGTTTTGCTGGAAGGCTTTTTCCCTTGGGCAATCATGATGTCCGTAAAACTGGTGACGCCGGACACTTTTTCCTGCACCTTGCGATTGGCCACAAAGGTCCCGGCCCCAATGCGCCGTTCAAGAATACCTTCATCGACCAGCGTTTGAATCGCCTGGCGTAAGGTCATCCGCGACACGTTGAAGGTCACCGCCAAGTCGCGTTCGCTTGGGATGCGATCGCCGATTTGCCATTTACCAGCTTCAATTTCCTGCCGAATTTGATTATGGATTTGAATATAAACTGGCGATTCCACGCTGCCCCATTCCTTTCCTAAACCCACGGTGCTATCACCATTATTGTAAATGGTATAGACCGAAATAGCAACCCTTTACCGCGATTCTTGGTCCTTGGCGATGGTTGCATCCACGCCTGCCACCACTGATGGCATGAAACCAGCCGCTTCCATCGCCAGCATCCCTGCCACTGTGGTGCCACCGGGGCTGGCGACTTTATCAGCGAGATCCATCGGGCTATCGCTGCTGGCAACGACCATGGCACCGCTACCGAGCACCGCTTGCGCCGCAATCTTAGTGGCGGCCTGTTTGGTCAGACCGTACTTCACCCCAGCGCGGCTGAGGGCATCGATGAACATGTAGACAAACGCTGGCGAGCTACCGGCTAACGCCACAAAGGTCGAAAAATCAGCCTCCGGCAACGCAATGGTCTCACCGAGCTCCTTCAGTAAATCAACCACTGCTGGCAAGCTAGTCGCCGCCGCTTCATTGGCGGCATACGCTGTGATCCCGGCATTAATCGCCACATTCAAATTCGGCATCACGCGCACCAACGGGATGGCTTTGGTGCCAAGATCGCCTTCTAGTTGCAATAACGAGACCCCGCTCAGCAACGACAGAATCGGCACCGGTTTGGCGGCCAAGGCGGGCGCGATTTCATCAATCACATCCGACGCCAGTTCGGGGTGCACTGCCAGCACCACATAGTCGCTCGCTTCGACCACTGCGCGATTGGAAGCCAGCGCCTGCACGCCAATTTTCGCCGCATAGGTTTCATAGTGCGCCGGTGTCCCGCCGTGGATCAAGATATCGGTCGGCACCACTGTCTGGGCCTTTAACCATCCTTGAATAATGGCCTGCGCCATATTGCCTGCGCCGATAAAGCCGATTTTCATTGCCATCGCTCCCTACTCGTTTTCTTTCAGCCTAGCTGTTGCGGTGGGGACTGTCAATTAGAAAAGGCTGTGGCGCTGGGCGTACTTAGCCCGACAGGTAGCCTAACCTCGAACATTGAAGTCGCACTTTGACTTCGAGGGCCGAGGTGTACCTAGCTGCTCGGGCGTTGCCCAGCGCAGCGCAACTGCCCTGTGGCGGGTGTCAGCTTCCCTGCCGCACCGAAAACCCATAATGAGGCATCTCGATGCCGTAGTAATGTTTCATCATCCGCCCGCGGACGAGCATCCCGTTTCTAATCGCGACATTCATCGACGCAAAATTGGTGTCGCGAATAATGGACCATACTTCTGGCACCTTGAGCTGTTCAAAGGCGTATCGTTTGGCCCCCGCTGCCGCCTCACTGGCATAGCCGTGATGCCAGAACCGTCGGGCCAGTAAATAACCAATTTCGACCACCGACTGGTCACGGAAGACTTGTTTGGTCAGCCCGCACTGGCCGATAAATTGCCCGTCACTGCGGCGAATCACCGCCCACAACCCGAACCCATCTTCACGGTACCGCCGCCGGTTGTTGGTGAGCCATGCCACCACTTCTTCATCCGAGAAAGTATGGGCGTAGGCGTACATCGCCTTGGGGTCTTGCAAGGGTTCCTTCAGAGACGGTAGATCCGCTGCGGTCATTTCCCGGACAAAAAGTCGTTCGGTTTCAACTATCATCACACACCTCCGACAAAAAAGGCCAAGTAGCCGCCGCTACTTGACCAGAACTGGAGGATCTAGGATTCGAACCTAGGAACCCGAAGGAACGGATTTACAGTCCGTCGCGTTTAGCCTCTTCGCTAATCCTCCATCAATCAACGTTTATTAGGATAGCGAAAATTTGCCGCAAATGCAATCCTTTTCCACGCCCTTATGCTGTCAGCGTCACCAGCGTCGATTCCCATTCATGGAACCAGTCGGCAGTTGACCACTCGTTCAGCCGCTTCAGGCCGTAGCCCATGGGCTGATGAAAATATGTGGTGACCCCACGCTTAAGCGGCGCTTGCCGGCGGTGTAAATGGCCAAACACCACCGCCGCAACTTGCGCCTGCTCCAACATGGCGCCAAGCTTGGCGGAACCCATCATCCCGGTGGCCATTTGCCACCACTGATGTTCAGGGCTGTAATACATGGCCGCTGGCGTCGGCACGAAATGGGTCACGTAAATCACTCGCTTCCCGGCGTTCGCCGCCAGCGCCTGGCGCGTAGTGGTCAGCACGCGCGCCATGCGCTCAGCATCAGTGACCGGTTGATCAATCGCTGAATCTATCCAGTACGCCCGTTTCCACTGGGCAAAATCAGCGGTTTGCTGCAAGTCTTGCGGGGCCAGCGAATAGTCATACCAGCCGTTGTTGCCGATGATAACTGTATTGTCCCCGACCGTCAGCGATTGTTCATGCAGATACAGCGGGTCAATCGCCCGCTGTGCATCTTCATAACTGATGCCTTTGACCAAATCGTGGTTGCCCGCCAGGAAGCGAATCTGCACCGCCGAGCCCACCAGCTGCTGGAGATGGTGATAATACGCAAGCGTCTTTTGAAAATCATTGAAGCTATCGCCGGCATTGATGTAAACGCCGTAATGATGCGCCAGCAGGTAGGCTGCCTGCTGCCGCGCCGCTTCATCGGAATCAATGCGGTTCACGTCGAAATGGTTATCAACACTAAAACCGAGCTTCACCATGGGCACCTTCCTTTATAGACTGATAAACACCATTGTATTCTTCTCATCCGCCAGAAAATACTGCAGCCTTTTTTGCCACAGCTGCGCCATGGCCGGCTGCTCAACTGCTTGCATCAAATCGATGGCCGCCTGACAGATGGCTTGGCCCTCGGCGCGGCGTCCGGCCACAATCGCTAGCCAACCATGCGCAAAGCGCCGGACAAGCGGCTCCAAGTTTTTCAAAGCGGCTGCATCGAGCAATGTCAGAATCTGTTTGGCCGCGGGTAACTCGTGCGCCGCTAGCTGCGCGCTGAAATCACCGAACAGTAAATCAAATAACATCGTCTCATACACCGGTGTGGCCTGGAGCTGCTTGGTCAGCTTCACCGCGATTTTTAGTAGCTGCAAATTTAGCTGCGTGGGCATCATGGGCATAAACAGCTTGAACAACTGCACTTCATAAACACCCCAGCTGTCGACTTGCTGCAAGTACTGCGTCACCGGTAGCGACCAGCGCCCTGGCACCGGCTGGTCAGGATGCGAAACCAGCGCCAATAGTCCTTGGTAGAACAGATAATTAAAGTGGCGGTTGCGGGTTGAAACCGCCCGGTACGCGGCAAGCGCCTCATCACGAGCCTGCGTCAGCTCGCTGACGTTCTCACTGGAATAATCCGTTTGCTTGAGAAACGGCGACAAAAACGGCAGTTGTCGCTGCACCAAGACCATTTTCTCCTCGTCGGCATTAAGCCCCGCCGGCAAATCCGCATGCTGGGCATGATACCAAAACTCTGGATGCGCCAGATTGATCGCGGTCAGCAACGCCTCGAAATTCGGCAGTGACACCGTGCTTTTTCCGCGCTCAAACCGTGAGATAAAGGAACTCGTTAAGCCAGTTTCGGCGGCCACGGCATCCAGGGTGATGCCTTTGCTTTGCCGCAACTGGCGATAAATTTGGCCATAATTCGTCATGCTTTTCCTCACTTCTTTTGACATATATGACAAATATGCCGGGAGGCGAGCAGATTGTCAACTATGATGACCTCATCAAAGCTTGGAGGTCATCATCATGAACATTTATCGTACAAACAAACCTTTCCGTATTCTCGCTAACGCCGCTTTCCTCAGCAATATCGGCTCTGTCATGTTCAACTTTGTTTTTATGATCTACGCCCAGACCCTCCCCTTCAAAACGCTCGCCTTGTCACTGGTCACCCTCGCCAACTTGTTGCCCACGCTGGTGACGATGCCTTCCGGTTACCTGGCGGATCACACCCCCGCCCAGCGCCGGTTCAGCTTCATGTTCTGGCTGCGGCTGGTGCAAGCAGCACTTTATGTGGGCCTTGCCATCATCATTCAGGCCCCAGGCACGCTGGCGACTTTCGCCATCCTCTTGGCGATTAACGTGGGTTCCGACCTGATTGCCGATTTTACCGGTAATCTCATCTTCCATTATCAAAAGCATATCCTGCACAGCCAAGACGAGTATCAAAGCGGCCTGGGCTTTCTGTCCGGGGTTGGCAACATTATCAGCATGGTCTTTCAAGCCGTGGGCACGAGCCTGATTTTGATGCTGCACCATAACTATGTGGCTTTTGGCCTGATCAACGCAGCCAGCTTTGCCTTGGCAGCCCTAGTCTTACTCCAAGGCCGCCATCAATTTAAGGCCGCTGATACCGCGGCGGCGGCTGAACAAGTCGAGGCTGCCCCAGAGAACATGGTCCAAGGCTTCAAACGCGCCATGCAATTTATGGTGCAAGACCGCGCCTTGTTTGCCATCATCATCTTAGCCGTGGGCGTCAACGCCCTGGGCACCAGCATTGATGGCCTCCTATCGGTGCTGATTGCCAACACGACCAGCCTCTGGTTCGCCCATGACTTCGGCGTCACCTTGGCCATCATCGGCATCAGCGCTTCGCTGAGCACCACCATCGCCGCCTTATTCATGCATGACGGCTTGCAGCATTGGTCCCTGCCAGCTTTGACCATGATCACCACCGGCGCCTTGGCCCTGCTGGCGCTTGATCTCGTCGTCTGGCAAAACAATTTCGCGATGGTGGCGCTTTTGGTCATTGCCTGCTATCCCATCGGTAAAATCAACCCGCGGCTCTCGGCGGAAATCATGAGCCGCGTGGACAACCAGCACCTTGCCACCGTCGCCAGTGCCTTGCAAACCCTGATCATGATTGGCGCCCCTGCCGGCACCGCCTTGTTCCTTGGCATCGCCAACCTCAGCAGCCCCACCCTGGCCTGGGCGGTCTTTGGCGGGTGTGCGGTTCTGATCACCCTGTTAGCCGCTTGGATGCGGCGCTTTACTAGCGAACCAACAACTGCAACTGAAGAATAGAAGAAAAGCGGCTTTTACAAGTGTTTGTTGGCTGAACGCCGCCAATACCATGATGCCAGCCACCGATCTGGCGCAACGCTTATGGCACCGGGCTCGTCCTAACAAGCGGGAAGCGGCGGTCAACGGAGCTTGGGGTGCGTTGCCTGCCGTGAATCGAAAATCAGCCTTTAACCTGCGTTCTGGGCAGGCTAAAGGCTGATTTTCGCGGCAGTTTTGAAGACGCATCGGAGCGTAGCGACTGCGGCTTCGAAACTAGGTTGGAGACCGCTTTGTAGCTCCAACCGGCCGCACAGCAGGCTGCGCGCCCCAAGTGGAGCCCACCGCCGCTTCTCGCGGCCGTCAGGTTAGTTGACCCCTTGCATCAGCTTTTCGATCCGAGGCACAATCAGGAACATCACCAGCCCGAACAAAATGGTCAGGCCGCCGAAAATCCCGAAGTAAGCCAACTCGGTGCTTGGCGTGTACAGCCGCACGATCTGGGCGTTAACCGCCTGCGCCGCCGCATCAGCCAAGAACCACATGCTCATCATCTGGGAAGCAAAAGCCTTAGGCGCCAGCCGGGTGGTCACAGACAAGCCCACTGGAGAAATCAGCATTTCCCCAATTTCAACAATCGCCCATGACAATACCAGCCACAGCGGCGAGAACCGCGCGTCAGTACCCGCCAGCATCAGCGGTAGCATCATCACTAGGTAAGACACCCCGGTAAACAGCAGTCCGTAAGCAAACTTCTTCGGTGAACTCGGCTGCTTTTTGCCCAGTTTCACCCATAAGGTGGCAAACACCGGCCCATACAGCAAAATAAACAGCGGATTAAGCATCTGGAACCAGCCTGGCAGGATTTTGAAACTGCCAAAGGTCAGCTGGGTTTGGTTCGCGGCGAACACCGCCAGCACACTGGAGCCAGATTCTTCAATCGCCCAGAAAATCACCGCGGCGATGAACAGCGGTACATAAGCCCACACCCGCGAGCGCTCCACTTTGGTGACTTTCTTGCTCGTCAGCATCATCACAAAATAAGTGATTGGCACCGCGATGGCAATAATCGTCAGTAGCATAATGACATTAGCAATCGTCAAATTGCCGGTGGCCGCCATGATGCCCAGCACGATGATGGCAGCGGCCAGCCCGCCAGCCACTTTGATCAGCAAGGGCTTGAGCTCGCTAGGCTTGAGCGGATCTGGGGCCTGGTTATCCTGTTCGCCGATATACCTGCGGCTATCGATGGCATAGACAATCAGCCCAATCGCCATCCCGAAGGCTGCGAGCGAAAAGCCGACATGGAAATTGAACTTCACCTGCGCCCAGTTGACGATGAGCGGCGCAATCAAGGAACCCAAGTTGATCCCCATGACGAAAATACTGAAGCCGGAATCGCGGCGAAGATCCTTTTCTCCGTACAAATTTCCGACCATTTCAGACACGTTGGGCTTAAGTAGGCCGGTCCCAATCACAATCAGGACAATCGAGGCAAACAAAGCGCCGGCGCCAAACGGCAGGCTCAGCACAATATGACCAAACATGATCAGCACCCCGCCCCAAAAGACGGTGCGCCGCGCGCCAAGCAACCGGTCGGAAATAAAGCCGCCAATGGTCGAACTCAGGTAGACCAAGGAGCCATAAATGGACATCACCGACAGGGCGGTGCCTTGATCAAAGCCCAGCCCACCTTTAGCGACGGAATAGTACATGTAATAAATGAGAATCGCGCGCATCCCATAATACGAGAAGCGTTCCCAGAATTCCGTCATGGATAAGGTGAGCAGCCCCCGCGGATGCCCCATAAAGGCGCGGTCTTTAGATTTTTCTTTCATCGAAAATAATACTTCCTCTCATCTCGTGAATACGTTGAATCGATTTCGCTGAGAATACAAAGAAACATTATAAGCGTGAATGATTATGCTCTCAATATGAAAAAAAGGGCACCGAAAAACTCTCATGAGACTCTTTGTAAGTTTCACATTTTATACCTTGTATCGTCTCGAAAAGCCTATTTACTAGGGACTCATTCAGAATGCCGACTTTTGTCTTAAAATGTGTGATTTATGAGTGGCGCAGCGCTTTCAATTAGAACTTAATAATTATTCAAATGAGTCGAACCAAACCACCTCACCGCAGTGTGCTATACTCGAAATGAAAGATCACGGTTTAAAGGAGGCCAGCGCCATGGCCATGTGGCATTTAATGTTCAAAAAACCGGCCTTCACCAAGGGCCAAGCCAAGCACATCGTTTACACCCTCCAAGATGCTGGAACCTTTGGCGGCTTTCCCTTGAAAAAGGTCGGCATCGTCCGGGACACAGAGGACTTGCTCTATATCGACCTGGCCTTCACCCAGCCCATTGGCTTGACTCAGGCCCTGTTTGAAGAGATGGTCAAGTATCTGATGGTGTTATCCGGGCGGCTGGAAACTGCCCCGCTGTCAGTCTATTTTGCCATCATGCAAAAAACGTTTGATGAATTGGACATCACATACCAGCGCTACCCTGACAACAGCCTTGATATCGTCTTTTGGCAAGGCTCACCCATTGTGGCGCCACCAGAAGACAAGGAAGAACTGCGTTTCCGCGATGATGACTAACGAATGCAAAATGCCTACTCTGGCTCAAGTCAGGGTAGGCATTTTTAAGTTACTGCTGCGGCACTTTAACGCTTTGGTCGACCACGCTGCGTCCGGTCGCGTAATCATACTTGATGCCGGCTTGGACGTTGAAAATATAGACATTAAAATCCAGATTACCATCCGACTTGGCGCGTAGCCAGTAGCCGCGCGGCATCAGCTCATCACCGCGGAAAATCGTAGTGACCTTATAGATGACTTTTTGGCCATTGGCAATCGCATCGCGCACCTGCTGCTCATATGGCTGCATCAATACCTGGTTAGCATATTCCGTTTGGGTCGCCAGGTTCTTCGGATTGTCACTAGAGCCGAGCTCACCTTGCTGGAACTTACCATCCACATCCAAGTTCCCGGACAGCGTGTAGGCAATCAGATGCCCGCGATTTTGACGATTGACCCGCTTGCCATTCACTAAGGTATACCGATTGTGCCACCCAGTGGGCTCAAACTGCTGGCTCGGCCGCCCCGCCGACTGGATCAAGGTCTGCTTGTTCAGATACCCGGTATTGGTCGTCGTGCGATTGAGACTGTCCAAGTTGCCATAGATAATCTGTGGTCCTTGCCATTGCCGCATATTCAACCCTGATTGATTGTGATCCACCGTGACCACCGGGGCGGAATCATTTTTGTAATCCAGCCCTTCCAGCTTGGCTTGCACGCCACTAGCCGCCGGCGCCTGAATGGTGGTGCCTGCCTCACCTTTTTGCTGCAGCACGCCTAGTTGATTAGCGCCCCAGCCGACTAAGGCAATCAGCACCGCCACAACCACGCCCAACGAGCGGTACTGCTGCCGCCTCCGCTTTGCCATTTTGTTTCCCCCTTGGTTAATTGCTCATCTGTCCAGTATAACAATACTTCGCAAGCAGTGCCGGGGTTTAACCATAGAACCTAAATTGATTAGAGCTCTGAGGACTTTTCCTCTTTCAAGCGAAATATCTATTGCTTGGGTCATTGTTCACTGCACATCGCTTTTCGATTTGATACCACTTTTTTGTTGAGAGGCGTTGTGTATGCTGATTTTCGATTCAAGGCAGACGCCTGGCGAGAAGGGAAAAGGAGGACGACAACATGAAAAAGTTTTGGGTCGTGTTTGGTTTGTTTACTATCCTAATATTATCAGCATGCAACAAGGACAAAATGCAAATTGAATCTGGGGTTACAGCTAACGATGTCTTTGTAAAATACAATGGCGCAACCTATAACGCCAAAGTGAGTGTCAAACTACCTGTGGAAGCGAAGTATCTCACAGTCTATTATGATGGCTACGTCCAAAAATCACTGAAGGCCAATAGCGATCACATTGTCACTTATACAGATTACATTTACGGTAAACCGACCGTAAAACTGCTCGCCACAATCAAACAATACGAGTACGGCGACGCTTTTAGCTTGGTAGAATCGGTTGACACCCTCGCACTTAAAGGAGCGGGCCTTAAAGAACCAGCAGAGGACGAAACTGAAAGCGTTGATGATGAGACCGATTTTGACACTTCAACCGATGATTCTTTTGAAGATGAATCGGAGTATGACTCTGAAGATGACACATCTTCATCAGAATCGTTTAACGCAGCGGACTATAGCACCGGAATTACTTTTGAAAACCTTGCCCGTACTCCGGACGAGTACAAGTACCGGAAGTTTCAAATGACAGGCAAGGTACTTCAAGTCATGGAAGGTGATGAGGTAAATAACCTTCGTGTTGGCATCAACGGTAAATACTCTGATGTGGTTTTAGTTGAATACGATCCTGGAATCATGGCAGGTTCACGGGTGCTAGAGGGCGACAAGATAACCTTCTATGGTACTAGCTTTGGCACAACGTCATATGAGTCTACTATGGGTGCCACGATCACAGTACCGGACGTTTTAGTCGTAAAGATTGAAGATTTCGGTAATGCTCCAGCCAATTATGGTTATTGAAATCGAGTAAATATACTTCTCAGGCATGAGCTAACAGTGTGGTTCCGGCGCACTGTTTTTTGTTGATTGGGCTATCTCGACAGCATTGGGCATCATTTTGATGATTTGAAAACGCCCCTGGCGCGGCCTGTTGTTTTGCCTAAAAAGGGGTTTACACCGGCTTTTCCCTCCTGTATAATTACGTTTGTTGTGATGAAACACATCATGCCGTCTTAGCTCAGCTGGCAGAGCATCGGTATCGTAAACCGAGGGTCGAAGGTTCGAATCCTTTAGACGGCATCTTTCACAAATAGGTCCTGCTAATGTCAATTAGCGGGACCTATTTTATTACTCCAATCCGAATAGCCTCAACGTCGTAACCACAACTGTCTCGCAAAAATAGGCCTGATCATACAAAAAAACCAGCCCGCTTGGACTGGTTATTTAGCTCCGGATGTCAGGCTCGAACTGACGACAACCTGATTAACAGTCAGGTGCTCTACCAACTGAGCTAATCCGGAATAAAAACAAAGCGCGGCAGCTTCCTACCCTCGCAGGCAGTCACCCACCAACTA
>NZ_BTTP01000024.1:0-25176 GCF_036246225.1 Lacticaseibacillus salsurivasis | reverse complement strand
CTCTGTAACCAATACCGCCTTTCAAGTATTCAGAAACCACTTTTGCCTTTAATTCGTTACTATATTTGGTCACAAGAAATGCCCCACAATCGTTAGACTTCTTGTCTAACAATTGTAGGGCACTTCAGATGATCAGGGCCTTTTAGCATGCCATTAGTCGACGAAGACCAATTGGAATTCATTGGCTTTGGTGTCAATGTTGACGGCAACGTGGCGGTTGAGATCGGCCACCAAGTTGCGAGTGAATTTCATTTTATCTTCGAAGTCAGTGTAATCCTTCGTTTCGGGAATGCTAGTGAAGTCAAAGTTCTCGCCGATAAAGGCGGCGTCCGTGACGTAGCGCAAGTTGTTTTCATCGTGGCGGCTACCTGGTTTAAGCACGCTGTCGATGTAGTGATAAAGCGTCGCTGGAGCGAAATTCAATGGCCGGTCCAATTCGGTTTTGATCGTGAAGTTCGGCACATCATCCGCCAGTGTATCGTTGACTTGAACCTGAGTTAACCCTTGATAAAGTTTCATTGTTTTCACTCCCTTTTTTCTATAGTATAACGCGTTTTTCCGCAGGCTGCATGAGTGAGGCTGCCGGGTCGGCCAGCCTCCGCCGGCAGGGGCTGGAACGTGGTGGCCAGCGCTTTGAGCCTCTGCGAGTCTCAAAGTCGCGGCTTGTTCTAAGCCGGTAAAAACCACCGGCTAAGAACAATTTCACCACTGAGCCCCTGCTTGCTCCGGCTGGCCGGCCCTAGTGTGCTATTGATTTACCATACAGCGCGACGAAGCCAAAAGATCGAAACACGCCGTCTAGTCTGGCGATGACTTGGCGGCGTGGTTGCACAGCTAGTGGCAGGTATGCATATGTTATTTGAGGTACAGGGCCCGCAAGTCCTGACGCTGGCTGTTGGTCAGCAGGAGTTCGTTGGTCAGGTAGTCATTCAAGCTGCCGTACTCGCGGTTGATGGTGAACAAGGCGGAGTCCAAGTATTCATTGGCCACGCCGCCGAGGGAGCGGTAAGAGGCCTGAAGCGCCGGTGAGCCGCCTTGGGCTTTGATTTCGTTGACCAGACGCTGACTTTCACCGACCAGGAACAGGTTGGAGGCGAGGTAGTCTTGGCGAATCGTAACGGGGTCGACGCCTAGCGCGGTGAGGAGGTACACAGCGCCCATGCCGGTGCGGTCTTTGCCCGCGCTACAGTGAAACAGCAAGGCCCCATCGCTGGGCATGCCGAGCAGCAGGTCAAAGAACTGGCGGTAGGCTTTTTTGGCGCTAGGCAGTTGCACAATGGCGGCATAGGTTTTGACCATGCTGCGAAAACCGGCCAAGGGATCCTGGGCCAATTCCGTGTGCTTTTCTTCCTGCGATTTGGTGACTTTGGTTTCATCGGTGGGAAACACCGGGGTGAATTGGTAGTCGACGCCGGCTGGTAAGCGGTCAGGCGAGTCGGCCCGCTCTTCTGGCGAGCGGAAGTCGACATCGACTTTCAAACCGTAGTCCGCCAAAAACGCTTGGTCGCGCGGCGACAATTCGTTCAGCCGGCCGGAGCGAATCAGGCGGTTTGAAGCGACGGTTTGGCCGGCTTTGGTTTGGTAGCCGCCGAGGTCGCGAAAGTTGAAGCCGTGGTGAATCGGTAATTCCTTGGGTGTCAAAGCAATGTCCTCCTTCGTGAATTCGGTTTCAGTATATCAAAGTTGGCCAAGAAAAAAAGCCGCCGCAGCGACTTTTGGGGATAAAGCTTAGTTCTCTTCTTGAGCACTGCCGATAATCAAACCGGCGGTGAAAGAAGCAACGAGGTCTTTTTTGGTTTGCGGCAAGCGGTCGTTGTTGTACGTCAACACCGTTTTGTCAGAAAGCAGATCTTCCACGCGAATCACGTTGTATTCACTCAGGTCAATGTTGGACTTGTCTTTGGCGTACTTGTCAGGGTAAGCCAGCGCCAAGATATCAACGGCTTCAGTATCGTAGTATTCAGCCAACTTGCGAATGCTGCGCTCGCTAGGGACGGTTTGATCGTTCTCCCATTTGGTGAAGCTTGCAGGAGAAGTATGTGTGGCCTTGGCCACTTCCACGATGGACTCGCCGCGACTCTTGCGAATCTGACGAAGGGCACTACCAACGGTTTCAGTCATCTATGTCACCACATTTCTATTAATTTCAATCATTCGAGTTTTTACGCTCTGCACGTTATCTAATGTAGCCGTTTCAAAACGGTAATGCAACGTTGATTAAACAATTTTACTGATTCATTTATTATCAAGCTGACAATAAGGCTAAAATGTATTCATTATCGATTAGAGTGGTAAGCACACGGCGATAACTTAACCGGATTGTACATTTTTGGACACTTGAAAAATGGTCCTGCTTGTTTTTAGGGCGGGGATGATTTACGCTTAAGTAAATGAGAAGGATGTGATCATATGGATCAGGAATATAACACCATTTTGGTTCCAGTTGATGGCTCTGACGAAGCAGAACTGGCTTTTTCGAAGGCGGTCAAGGTCGCGGAAACCAATCATGCGCATCTCGATCTGCTGAATGTGCTTGATACGAAGCAGTTCATTGGCGGCTATGGTGGGATGATTTCCGGCGACGCGATTTACCAGCTCACCCAAGATGCGGAACAGTATCTCACGGGTTTGCAAGATCGCGCCAAGGCGGCAGGCCTAGACGATGTTGACATCCACGTGCGCTTCGGTAATCCCAAGACGGTCATTGCGACGGATTTTCCGCATGACCACAACACGGATTTGATCATGATCGGCGCCACCGGTTTGAACGCGGTGGAGCGGGTGCTGGTTGGCTCGGTCACCGAATATGTTAATCGCACCGCGCCTTGCGATGTGTTGATTGTCAAAACCGCTTAAGCCTTTCAGCGAGCTCACGACTTCCTTGTGAAGTAGTGGGCTTTTTTGCGCCGATTTTTCTGCCAAAATGGTCGCCAAGCGATTGACATTTACCGGATTTGCAGGTAGCTTTGCACGTGGCTATTAATCTGAAAGGTGGTCAAGGCGATGGCAGAGCAAGCACCAGCATGGTGGGAGAAAAGTGCGATCCTTAAGGCGTACTACGAACAAGAATGGGGCCAGCCCACGCATGATGATCAGGCGTTGTTTGAATTGATGAGCTTGGAAAGTCTCCAAATCGGCTTGAATTGGGAACTGGTGCTCAACAAGCGGGCTGCCTTTAATGAAGCTTTTCATCGTTTTGAGATTGATCAGGTGGCGGCGATGCCAGCTGCTGAGATTGAAGCCCTGATGCAGGACACGCGGCTGATTCGCAACCGCCGCAAGCTGGAATCTATTCCCCATAATGCCCAGGCAGTGCAGGCCATTCAAAAGGAATATGGCAGTTTTGATGCTTATGTTTGGCATTTCACCGCTGGTCAGCAAATCATCAATCGCCCGCTAACCTGGGCGGCGGTGCCAGCGCAAAGCCCGCTCTCCAAGCAGGTGGCCACCAGTATGAAAAAACACGGTATCACCATGATGGGGCCGGTGACGGCGTATAGCTTTTTGCAAGGCGCCGGCGTCATCGATGATCACTTGGCGCAGTAGGGAAAATTAAAATGCAAAAGAAACGATTACTGGGAATTGGCTTAGCGATGTTCGGTGCTTGCTTGTGGGGTGTGTCTGGCCCGGCGAGTGAGCTTTTATTTGCCCAAGGCGTTGATGTGGCTTGGCTTATCAGTTCAAAAATGCTGATTGCTGGGGTGCTGACCATGTTGTTGGCCTTGGTGAAGGCACCGCAAGCGGTGCTAGCGCCTTGGCGCAACCGGCGCGATGCTGGCCAAATGGTGATTTTCATTTTATTCGGCATGATTACCATGCAGTTCATCTACTTTAAAGCGGTGGCCGTGGGCAATGCCCCGACGGCAACGATTCTGCAGTACTTGGCGCCGGTGGTCATTCTGGTGCTGTCAGCGTTCATGGCGCGCACCCTGCCGCGGCGGCAAGATGTGCTCATCATTGCCCTGGCCATGTTCGGGACATTGATGGTGGTTACCAAAGGACACTTGACCCAGCTGGCGATTGGTCCGCGGGCCTTGCTTTGGGGCCTCTTGGCGGCGCTGGCCGCGGCGATGTACACGATGCTACCAGCTGGGCTACTGCGGCGGCATTCGCCGTTGGTGGTGACGGCGTGGGCCCAATTGCTGGGCGGGCTGGTGATGACCCTATATCGACCAGTGTGGCAAAATCCGCCGCACCTTGATCACACCGGCATCGCGGCGTATGCCTTTGTTGTCTTGTTCGGCACGTTAATCGCTTACCTGGTTTACCTCGCTAGTTTGCAGTATATTTCCGCCACGGCGGCCAGTTTGCTGGATGCTTTTGAACCACTAGGCGCGACGGTGGTGTCGGTGCTGATGTTTCACCTGCACCTTGGCGGACCGGAACTGCTGGGCGGCGCGCTGATTATCGCCACCGTGTGCCTAATGGCGGTGGCCGGGCCTAAAGCGCCGAAGGTTAAACCAGCAGTGGCTACGGCGCCAGAAATCAAAAAATCACGCAGGCGGCCTGCGTGATTGCTCATTATTGATGTGAATGGGGTGCTGCTAAATTCGGCAGCCGAGTTTGATGTTGATCGGGTCTCAGCGCTAAGATATAGCCGTTTTTCACGCGCAGTTTGTACGTGATTTGGAGCTTGAGCTTGAGCGGGTGCCCTTGCGCATCAAACACCGGCAGTTGCGGTTGTTTGATGGTAGGCATAGTCAAGACCTCCTTAACTCCATTGTAGCATCGTTGGCAAGGGGCATTGGGTTGTCAAAGGATGGTGGCGCGCCGGCTTTTTTGCCTTTGGTCAGGCCACGGAAAAATGATACAATATCAAGGATAGTTTCGTTCAACTGGCGGTTTGCCAGTTAAGCTTAGTGCGCATAGGAGGATACAGATGGATCAATTTGAAATCAGTGAACTGGCGGATTGGCTGGAAGCCCATCACGATCAGCTGTTAGATAAGGCGGAATTGATGCCAGTGGCCAAGGTGCAGGCAGCAGTCGACTACCTGCAAGTCCTCGCCGCCCCAGCTAAGTCTTATCTGGATCGCAAGCAAGGGGCTTATGACCAAGATGAATCTGATCACAAGTTGAACTTGCTGGCCGATGAACAGCCGCTAGCGGCGGTGGAAGATCGCATCATGGTCAACCATGTCGATGGCTCCATCACCGAAGATCAGATTAATTTCACCTACAACCATGAGCCGGTCTTTGAAGGCGGCTACCAACCGAAGAAAGACCTGAATATTGTCAAGTTTGGGTTGGAAGTGATTGGAGCGGTGGCCACCACGGGTCATTTACAAACCGTGACCGCCGCTTTGTCCAAAGACGCGGTGGTGACGCTGGTCGTCGCTTCGGCGCGGTTCCGCCAATGGCAAGAAGCTTAGGCTTCCGCCGGCATGAGCCAATCGGTATCGAATAATTCATGGAGCCGGGTTGAAACCGGCACCCACAGCTGGGCTTTCAAAATGGCGCTGATGACTTCCCAAAAGGCGGGGTCGTCGCGCTGTTTTTGATTCGTTTCCACCATGAAGGCCCGGCCGTGTTCGTCGCGGGCAATGATTTGCGGATAACTGATTTGTTCCAACTGAGCGGTGATAACATTCGTTTGATTGAGTTGCATAGTGATCATCCTTTCGAATAAGTTCAGTTTACCCAGGGGGTGGGGCTAAACTATGGTCGGAATGTGGTTAAAGTTTGATTTTGAGCATAAGAAAATCATAAGGCGAAATGGCGAGCAGACTGCCGCGCGCTGGCGCCGTAAGGTATACTGAAAGCAAAGCCTGTTTAGAGGAGGAACATGATGACGACTGTGAAGCAACTTACGCCGCAAGATGAAGCCAGCTACTATGCCTTGGCCCGGTATGCGTTCAACAAACCGACCAGTGAAACGCGCGACCGCGCATTTGCTAGCCTTTACGCGCATTCAGCGGCCTGGGGCGTCGGGGAACCTTTAGCCAGCGGGGTGCTGGGGACACACTTTGAGGTGGATTTTGCCGGTGTGGGCTTCGGCATGAGCGGGATTGGTTATGTGGCGTCATACCCAGAAGCCGCGGGTCAAGGCGGCATCGGGGATATCATGCGGACCGCCTTTCAAGCGATGCGGGCTAAGGGCGAAACCTTATCCTACCTGGCGCCGTTTTCATCGACCTTTTACCGCCGCTTTGGCTATGAAGGGGCCTTTGATCAGGTGACGCATGTCTTGCCGACCCATGCTTTTCCCAAAGTGCCAAAGCGCGAAAGCGGCGTGACCGTGGTGCGGGTGCCGTTTCGGGCAGCCATCAGCGCCATGGCGGCTGTCTATGGCCGCAGCAAAGACGCTACGCGCGGCGGGCTGCGGCGCGCCGATTGGTGGTGGTTAAATCTGGCGGATCATTACCCTGACCGCGAAGTAGCTGTGGCGATGATGGGGGAGCGGCCAACGGGCTACATGGTGTACCAACGCGACGGCGACACGTTCCGGATTTTTGAGCTGTTCCATGACGACTTGGATGCGCTGTTGGCCTTGGCTCGCTTCACCGGCGGCCATCGCTCGGCTTATCAGCAATATGTGTTCACCACCGGCAATCCGGAATCCATTCATGATTTACTCCCGGATCCCAGTGAGCTGCAAACTTCGGTGCGTGCGTATATGATGGCCCGCATTGTCGATGTGGCTGACTTCATGCAGCGCTATCCCTACCAGGTCAGCGATTTGGCGCCGACCTTAATCGCCATCCAGGATGATTACATTCCGGAAAATGCTGGCCTGTGGCAACTGGCGATTAGTGATGGCCAAGCGAGCTTCACCCGCGCCACTGGCGAGCCGCAGATTTCGTTGTCCATTCAGCAACTGGTGAAAGCCACATTTGGCGTGCGTTCGCTGCGCGCCGCTTACACGCTAGGCTTAGTGGATGGCGATCCGTTCACCATTGCCAGTGTGGGGGAAGCCTTCCTCCAGCGGCAAACGCAGCTGTACGATTATTTTTAGCCATCAGCCTCGATTCCAAGCGAATCGAGGCTTTTTATTTGGCAGTCATTCAAATTTAGTTGACACTGGTTAGCGTGAAGCTATAATGAGTGAGTACTCACTTACCGAAGCGGTGAGCCGAAAGCGAGGTTCAGAATAATGGCAACAACCATTCAAGTGACAGACTTAAAACAGGGTTACGGCAAAACCACCGTGCTCTCAGACATCAATTTAACGGTGAAGGCCGGTGAAATCTTGGCTTTGATTGGGCCAAGTGGCGCTGGGAAAACCACCCTAGTCAGCACCATCATGGGCATGCTCCGGCCCAAGTCAGGCACGGTGCGGGTGCTCGACACCGCCGTGCCTAATCGTGCGCTGCTGGCCAAAATTGGCTACATGGCCCAAACCGATGCCTTGTACACGACGTTGACGGCGCGGGAAAACTTACATTTTTTTGGCACGATGATGGGCGTCCCGCGAGCGCAACAGGACCAGCAGATGGCCCATGCGGCGGCGGTCGTTAATCTTGATCACGACCTCGACAAAGCCGTTGCTGATTACTCTGGCGGCATGAAGCGGCGCTTATCCCTCGCGATTGCCCTGCTGGCTGATCCACCGCTGCTGATTTTGGATGAACCAACGGTCGGCATTGATCCCGAGCTGCGGCAGCAGATTTGGCAGGAGTTACACCGGCTGGCTGATGCGGGCAAAACCATTTTGCTGACCACCCATGTGATGGAAGATGCCGAAGAGGCCGACGAACTGATGATGATTAGAGGCGGCGTGGCCATCGCCCAAGGCACGCCAGCCAAATTGCTGGCTGAGTATCAAGTGCCAACCATCGAAGAAGTGTTCTTAAAAGCAGGGAGGGCTCAAGATGCGCACACGCGGAATGATTAAACGCGTTATGACCGAAATGCTCCGCGATAAGCGGACCTTGGCCTTGATGTTTGTGGCACCGCTATTGATTTTGACGTTGATTTACTTTTTGTTTCAATCCAGTGGCAATACCACGGCTACGCTGGCGGTGAAAAATGTGGATTCCACTTTGCAGACCGCGCTGAAAAACGATAATCTAAAACTAAAGGCCACCACCAGTGATGATTCGGCCAAGCAGATTATTCGGCAGCACGATTATGCCGGGATGCTGGTGCAAAGCGGTGACAAGTTGACGTTGACGCTGGCCAATGATGACCCCACCAAAGCGACGATCATCAAGTCCAGCCTGCAGGCGGCCCAAATCAAGCTGAAGACCAAGGCTGCTGGCGCCGCACTGCAGGCCCAGGCGAAAGCCATTAAACAGTTGTCGACTGCGCTGGCGGCGGCCACCAAGGCGGCCGGGATCACCGCACCGCCGGCGCAAACCGGCATCGCACAGGCCGCTGGGAGCACGACGTATCAAACCAAGACCCATTATTTATATGGGAACAAGGACTCCACCTTCTTTGATACGTTGCTGCCGATTTTGATGAGCTTTATCGTGTTCTTCTTTGTTTTCTTAATCTCCGGCATTGCGCTGCTGCGCGAGCGCACCACGGGTACCTTGTATCGGCTGCTGGCAACGCCGGTGCGGCGCGGGGAAATCATTACCGGCTATCTGACCGGGTATGGCTTGTTTGCCGTGATTCAAACCCTGCTGATTGTGGTATTCACGATGTACGCCTTCAAGATTCAAATCCTGGGCTCGATTTGGCTGGTGATTTTGATCAATCTGCTGCTGGCGATGCTGGCGCTGACCATGGGCCTGTTCATCTCGACCTTTGCCGGCAGTGAATTCCAGATGGTGCAGTTCATCCCCGTAGTGGTGATTCCCCAGATTTTCTTCTCCGGGATCATTCCCGTGGCGACGATGCCAGGTTGGCTGCAAGCCATCGCCCACATCATGCCGCTGTATTACGGCGCCGGCGCGATGAGCCAAGTGGTGGAAAAAGGCGCTGGCCTGAGTGCAATTTGGTCGGATTTGCTTATCATGTTGGCGTTTGCGGCGTTCTTCTTGCTGCTGAATGTGCAAACCATGAAGAAATATCGGCAAGTGTAAAGAAAGGAGCGCAACATGGTCGTTCATAACGTTGATAAACTGTTTGAGGAAAGCCTCGCCAAAAGTGAGCTGTCAGCTAAACAAAAGGCGGTGTTGCGTGCCAGTTTAGATTTATTCGCCACCCAAGGCTTCGATCGCACCAGCACCAGCGACATTGCCCAGGCGGCCGGCGTATCGGAAGGGACTGTGTACAAACGCTTCAAAACCAAAGACGCGATTTTGCAGGCGCTACTGGCGCCGTTTGTGGACGAAATTATCCCGCAAATCGCCGGCGAGTTCGTCGACAACACGATGAATCAAGTACCGGCAAAGTTTGAAACGTTGCTCCGCACCATCCTCTTGGACCGACTCCACTTTGCGATGGATAATTACCGCGTGGTCAAAATCATTGTTAGTGAAATGCTGCAGCGGCCAGATCTGGCCCGCCAGGTCACCGACCGGTTAAAGCAGTTGTTCACCGAGCGCTTTGTCCCAGTGATTGAACATTACCAACAGGCCGGCCAGTTGGTGGCTTGGCCGCCGCTGGAAATTATCAGCATGATTGCCGGCACGTTGCTGAGTCAAGGTGTGATGGTCTTTATTACCGCTCAATCGCAGCCGGATGTGCCGGTGATGGTTGATCAATGCGTTCAGTTCTTGATGAAAGGCCTCTCGCCCCAACCATTAGAAAAATAAAATTATCGAACCCGACACAAATATTTGTTTTTGTGCCGGGTTTTTATAGTTTAATCATTTCTGTCTAAAAATAAGCGGTTTTTGAGAGTATATTCACAAGCTTTTAATCGGATTTTGCCAACACCCTCACCAAAACCCTCGGCTTTGTCAGCTAAAATCAATGCTAATTACTTATTGATTACTGATGCGAGAATTTGGGGGAATTGGAATGGCTGATAGCAAGAAACAATTGCGCTGGTACAATGTGGCGTTAATAGCTTTCGTCGCCGTATGGGGCCTAGGCAATGTCGTCAACAACTATGCGCAGCAAGGTTTATCTGTAATCACCTCATGGGTGCTCATCATGCTGCTGTACTTCGTGCCGTATGCCCTGATCGTGGGCCAGCTGGGCTCCGCGTTCAAAGATGAAAACGGCGGTGTGTCATCCTGGATCAAGCGCACCTCCACTAAGCGGTTGGCATATTATGCCGCTTGGACATACTGGGTGGTGCATGTGCCTTACTTAGCCCAAAAGCCGCAGGGGATTTTGATTTCCCTCAGCTGGCTATTCAAGGGCAACGGGAACTTCGTCAAAGAAGTGAATTCTGTGACTGTGTCCCTGATTTGCTTAGCTTTATTCTTGGCCTTTCTGTGGCTATCTTCCCGCGGTCTGGCCACGTTGAACCGAATCGGCTCAGTGGCAGGGACGGCGATGTTCATTATGTCGATTCTGTTCATTATTTTGGCGGTATCGGCGCCGTTCATGACCAAAGGGGCCACTATTGCCACCCCGCACATGGATCGCCTCAGCACCTACCTGCCGAACTTTAACTTGAACTACTTCACCACGCTTTCGATGTTGGTGTTTGCGGTTGGCGGCGCGGAAAAAATCTCGCCTTATGTCAACAACACCAAAAACGCCGCTAAAGAATTCCCAATGGGCATGTTGGTGCTCGCCGGGATGGTCGCCTTGTGCGCGATTTTAGGGAGCTTTGGGATGGGGATGCTGTTTAACTCCAGCCACATTCCTCAAGACCTGATGGCTAACGGTGCCTACTTGGCCTTTGCCAAATTGGGCGGCTACTACCATGTCGGTAACGTCTTCGTGATTTTGTACGCATTGGCCCAAGCGATGGCCCAGATTTCCGCGCTGGCCTTTTCCATTGATGCGCCGCTGAAGATTTTGCTTGGCGATGCGGATCCTGAATTTGTGCCAAAAGGCTTGCGGAAACTCAACGCCAAAGGGACGCCAATCAAGGGGTACTGGATGACTGGGATTTTGGTCAGCCTCTTGATTGTGGTGCCGAGCCTTGGTATCGGCAACATGAACATGTTGTACAACTGGTTATTGAACCTGAACTCAGTGGTGATGCCACTGCGGTATCTATGGGTGTTCCTGGCTTACATCATGCTCAACAAGCATTTGGAGAAATTTCAGTCTGAGTATGAATTCGTCAAAAATCGCAAGGTCGGCATGGTCATTGGCGGCTGGTGTTTCTTCTTCACCGCCTTTGCCTGTGTGATGGGGATGCTGCCAAAGATTTCCTACAGCGCCGATCCAAGCACCTGGTGGTTCCAGATGGCTCTGAACATCATCACGCCACTGATTTTCTTGGCGTTAGGCTTGATTTTACCGATGATTGCTCGGCGGCAACACACGGCCCTGAACGAATAAAAATAAAAAATGCCATCCGCATGGGTGGCATTTTTGGTGGCTAGAGATAAGGCCGATAATCGGCATCGAGTCGCTGGTGAAGCACGGCTTTTTGCGCCTCGGTGCAAAAGGCAGCGGCCACGGCATCGTGATTAAACTGCAACAAATCGGCAATGGTGACGCCAAAATTCTGAGCAAATAACCAATACTCGCGGGTTAAGGTCGTGTTGGACACCGTGCGGTTATCGGTGTTGATGGTGACCTTAGCCCCGGCTGCGCGCAAGGCCTGATAGGGAAAATCAGCCAGGCTGGTGGCGGCGCGAGTTTGTAGATTCGAGGTCAGGCATAATTCCGCCGTGGCGCCGCGGGCCACAAAGGCTTGAATGACTTTTGGTTCATGCGTGAGGGCGGTGGCGTGACCGATGCGCTGGATGCCAAGTTGCAAAGCCAGGTAAATATTTTCGGCGCAGTGGCATTCCCCGGCATGCAGCGTGAGCGGAATCCCGAGTCGTTGCGCTTTTTGAATGCTGGTTTGCAGCACCGCCGGCGGGAAGTCGGCTTCGTTGCCGGCAAAGTCACCGCCCACCAAACCGTGGCCGAGCAGTGGGGCGGCTTGCTTAAACATCGCGTCATTGCTGGCCGCAGGGAACTGCCGCATGCCACAGACCAAGGCGCGAGCAATGATGTCGAATTGGGCCATGCCGCGATGTAAGCCATCGATCACGGCCTCAATCGTGTCTGCGGCGGACAGACCCTCATCCATCGACAGAATCGGCGCGAAGCGGACTTCGATGTACCGGACGTTTTCGGCGGCAGCTTGGGCCACCACATCATAGGCGGCCATGCTCAAGGCTTCTTTGGTTTGGAGTAGCGGCCTGATGAAATCGAAGGGCTTAAGATAGTCCATCAGGTCGGTGGCGTCAGGCGGTGCGGTGACGAGCTGCCGCAGAGCCTCATCGCTGGCTGGCAGGGTTAAGTTGATACGAGCGGCGAGCTTTCTGATCATTTCCAAACTTAATGAGCCATCCAAGTGGCAATGCAATTCAACTTTGCCTAACTGGTGCAGCGTGTGTTCATCCATGCTAATCGCTCCTTTAGTCTTCTGCTTTGAGTGTAGCACATCGATTTGCCTTGAGCCGGGAAAGCGCTACAGATTCTGGTACAATGAAGGCAGAACATATAGAAAGCTGGGATTGTAATGCGGATGGTGGACTTAATTGCCAAAAAGCGTGACGGGGGCACTTTAACCAAACAGGAGATTGATTGGCTGATTACGGCCTATGTCAAGGACGAGGTGCCGGATTATCAAATGAGCGCCTTTTTGATGGCGACCTACTTCCAAGGCATGACCGATGAGGAACAGGCGGCGCTGGCTTTTGCGATGCTCAATTCCGGCGACCGCCTGGATCTCAGCGAGATTCCCGGCATCAAAGTCGACAAGCACAGCACCGGTGGCGTCGGCGATAAAATCAGTATTCCCTTGACGCCGCTGGTGGCTTGCTTAGGGGTGCCGGTACCGATGATTTCCGGCCGCGGCTTGGGCCACACCGGCGGCACCTTGGACAAGCTGGAAAGCATCCCGGGGTTTAATGTCAACTTAAGCGAATCGGCCTTTCGCGCCCAAGTCAAAAGCATTAAGCAGGCGATTGTGTCGGCCAGCGGTGATTTGGCCCCAGCAGACCGCCGCATTTACGCCTTGCGGGATGTCACGGCCACAGTGGAGTCGATTCCGTTGATTGCCAGCTCGATCATGAGCAAAAAAATCGCTAGCGGCACCAACGCCTTGGTCTTTGATGTTAAAGTCGGCAACGGCGCCTTTATGAAGACTGCTGAGCAAGCTGAAAAGTTGGCGCAGGCTTTGGTGGCGATTGCCAAACAGGCCGGCGTGAAGGCCGTGGCACTTTTAACCGATATGAATCAACCGCTTGGCGTCACCATTGGTAATAGCTTGGAAATCGCCGAATCCATTGCCATTTTGAAAGACCGCGGTCCTAAAGATGTGCGGACTTTGACCATCACCGAAGCCGCCCACATGCTGGTGCTGGGCGGCAAAGCACCAGACCTCGAAACCGCTATTGGGATGGCTGAAGATGCGTTGCGCGACGGCCGGGCCTTAGCGGCGTTCAAACAACTGATTGCCGCGCAGGGCGGCGACCCGAGGGTGGTCGACAACCCAAAGCTACTGCCGCAAGCTGAATACAAAATTCCCGTGACCGCCGCGACCGCGGGGTATGTCACTGCGATTGACACCAACGCCCTCGGTCTTGCGGTGATGCAGCTCGGCGGTGGACGAGCCAAGAAAGATGATGTCTTGGATCTGGCGGTGGGGCTGGTGCTGCACAAGAAAGTGGGCACCCCAGTGGCTGAAGGCGAAACATTGGCCATGATTCACGCCAGTCAGCCAACTGTGACCGCGGTGGCTCAGCAGGTGCAAGCGGCGTTCACCATTGGCGACCAGGCACCAGCCAAGCGGCCACTGATTCAGAAAATCTTGCCTCAAAACTAGTTTTCACGAAGAAATCTTTGCTAAAACCAGATTTAGCAAAGGTTTCTTTTCAGTTCCGGTGCCCGCCGCGCCTGTGGCTGGCGCTATACTATGATTAGTGTGAAAACGATTGCGCTAATTATTGGAGTCAAGGAGGGGGTTTAAGCATGCTTGCAGGTTTAACCGTGCTCGACCTAGCCCGCTTTCAATTTGCCATGACCACAGTGTTTCATTTCTTCTTCGTGCCGTTTTCCATCGGCATGGCGCTGTTAACTGCCATTATGGAAACACTGTATGTCCGCAAAAAGCAGGCCGTCTATTTAAAAATGGCCAAGTTTTGGGGTCGGATTTTTCTTTTGAGTTTTGCTGTCGGGGTGGTCACTGGGATCATCCAAGAATTTCAGTTTGGGATGAACTGGTCGAATTATTCGCGGTTCATGGGCGATATCTTCGGGGCACCACTGGCGATTGAAGCGCTGCTGGCGTTCTTCATGGAGTCCACCTTTATCGGCCTGTGGATGTTTACGTGGGACCGGTTCAAACCAGCGGTCCATGCGGCGCTGATTTGGTTCGTCTGGCTCGGCACGACGCTGAGTGCGATTTGGATTTTAAGTGCGAATTCGTTCATGCAACACCCCACTGGGTTTGCCATTAATCCCGCCACGGGACGGGTGAAGCTGGTGGACTTTGGGGCCGTGATTTTGAACCCGCAACTGTGGGTTGAATTCCCGCATGTCATTTTTGGCGCCTTCACCACGGCCAGCTTTGCGGTGGTCGGGATGGCGGCTTGGCAACTGCTGAAAAAGCGCGACGTTGACTTTTTCCAAAAGTCCCTGCGCGTGGGCTTGATTGTCGGTTTGGTATCCGTCGTGGGTGCGATTGGCGTGGGCGATACCCAGACCCAGTTCATCATCAAGGACCAACCGATGAAGTTTGCCGCCACTGAAGGCATTTACAAGGACACCGGCGATCCGGCGGCTTGGACCTTGGTGGAATTGATTGATACTAAAAAGCATACGGTTAAAGGCAACATCGAAATTCCGTATTTGCTGAGTTTGCTGTCGTACCATAAAGCTAACGGTAGCGTGAAAGGTATGGACACGGTCAATGCTGAGCTGCAGCAAAAGTATGGCAAGGATAAGGATTACTATGTCCCGGTCAAGACCCTGTTTTGGTCATTTCGCGTGATGGCTGGCGGCGGGGTGCTACTGGCATTGCTCGCCGTGCTGGGGCTGTGGTTCTCCCGCAAGAAGAAGGACACTTTGCTCAATCAGCGGTGGCTGCTTTATCTACTAGGACTGGCGCTGTGGTTGCCGTTCATCATCAATACGGCGGGCTGGTTCATTACCGAACTGGGTCGCTATCCATGGGTGGTTTACGGCCTTTATACGATTGCCGACGCCGTGTCGCCAACCACAACCGTGCCACAGCTGCTGATTACCAACATCGTTTACTTCTTGTTGTTCACAATGCTGGGTGGGGTCATGATTTACTACTGCCGCCGGGTCTTGAAGCAAGGACCAGGCGGACCACTGGATACGGACTATGGCACCAGCGATCCCTTTGCAAAGGAGGCGTTTGCTAAATGACAGCGTTGCAATTGTTATGGTTTTTACTGCTCGCCGTGCTGTTTATCGGCTTCTTCTTCCTTGACGGCTTCGACTTTGGGGTGGGGATGGCCACCCGCCTGTTAGCCCATGACGAAGCAGAACGCACGCAACTGGTCAGCACCATCGGCCCGCATTGGGATGGCAATGAAGTGTGGTTGATCACCGCCGGTGGGGCGATGTTTGCCTCCTATCCGTTATGGTATGCTAGCTTGTTTTCTGGCTTCTACCTGCTGTTCTTTATTGTGCTGGTTGGTTTGATCATTCGTGGGGTGGCGTTCGAGTTTGCCGCTCATGCAGAAACCGAACGCGGTCGCAGCATTTGGCGGTGGGCGCTGTTCTTTGGTAGTATTATCCCGCCGTTTTTCTTGGGGATGATTTTCACCGCGATTATTCAGCCGCTGCCCATCGACCAGGCAGGCAATGTGTTTGCTACTTTTGGCAACCAGATCAACTTGCTGACGATTGTTGGTGGGGTGGCCGTGGTGCTGATGTGCCTGATGCATGGGCTCAACTTTATCCGCCTCAAAACCGAAGGCCCGCTGCGCCAGCGCGCACGGGCGTTGAACGCCAAATTGGCCTGGGTCCTGTATGCCGGTGAAGTGGTGTTTGCGGCCCTGGTCTTCTTCATGACCGATTTCTTTAAGGCGCGGCCTGTGTCCACCACCTTGATTGTGATCTTGATTGTGGTTGCCGCCGCACTGGCGCATTACGGCGCTGTGAAAGACCGCGAGCTGCTGTCCTTTATTAGCAGTGGCGCCGGCTTAGCCTTGGTTGTAGCGTTGATTTTCAATGGCTTGTTCCCGCGGGTGATGATTGGGGTTAATCCGGCCCATTCCATTTTGATTCAGGATGCTTCGGCGAGTCCGTTGACGCTGACCATCATGACCGTGGTGACCTGCATTTTGTTGCCGATTGCACTGGGCTACTTCATTTGGAGCTATGTCGTGTTCCACAAGCGCGTGGCGGCCAAGTAAGCTTGAACGAATAACATTTTTAAGGAGGCTCGCATGATCGATAAACGATTGTTGCAGCTGCCTGGAATCCGAAAAATTATGCTGATGCTTGCCGCGCTTACGCTGGGGCAGGCATTTGTTATTTTAGGCCAAGGGCATTTTCTTGCAGCAGGGATAGTTCACGCTTGGCATTTGCTCCCCATGGCGGGGCTAGTGCCTTATATCCTAGGCTTTGGTCTGGCCTATGCCGGGCGCCAGGCGATTACCTGGGGGCGCAACGCCTTAGCGGAGCATTATGCGCGGCGCGCGGCCAGTGACCTACAAACCCGCCTCTTGGCCCAGGTGTATGCGCTGGGGCCGCAGGCGGTGGCGCAGGAAGGTACCGGCAATTTGGTGACCATGGCGCTGGACGGCGTGAGTGAAACGCAAAATTATATTGAACTCATTTTGAATAAAGTGCTGAGCATGATGATCATTCCTTGGGTGTTAGTGGGGTACATCTTTATGCAGCAGCACCTCGCCGGCATTGCGCTGCTTATCATGTTTCCCGTTATTATTTTGTTTATGGTGATTTTGGGCATGGCCGCGCGAGATGAATCCGAGCGCCAGTATGCCGGCTTTCAGCGCATGAGCAATCACTTCATCGACTCGCTACGCGGACTGAAGACTCTGCAGCTGATGGGCATTAGCAAGCAGTACGCCCAGAATGTCTACACCGTCTCAGAAGATTACCGCAAGCAAACCATGAAGGTGCTGCGCATTGCGATGCTGTCGAGCTTTGCAATGGACTTTTTTGCCACCCTGTCGATTGCGGTGATTGCGGTGTTTATGGGCATTGACTTGCTGAATGGTAAGTTGAGCTTGTACCCAGCACTGGTGGCCTTGATTCTGGCGCCGGAGTATTTCATGCCGATTCGCGAATTTGGTAGTGACTATCACGCTACTTTGAATGGGAAAAACGCCTTGACCGCGATTTGGCAATTGCTGGCGCTGCCGGTACCGCAACCGGCTACGCAGCAACCAGAATTGGCCGGCCCGCTGACGTTAACCGCCAGTGACCTGACTTTTCAGTACCCGGATCGCGCCGAGGGCATCAAGCAGGCTAGCTTTACCTTGCATGAAGGCCAAAAGGTGGCAATTATTGGCGCCAGTGGCTCCGGTAAGTCGACCTTACTGAATCTAATTGGTGGCTTCTTGCAGCCCACCGGTGAGCCCTTTACCCTGAATGGTACGAAGCTTGCTCATTTGGCTCAGCCAGCGTGGCAGGAGCATCTGTCCTACATTCCGCAAAATCCCTATTTGTTTGCCAACACAATAGCGGCAAACATTCGCTTTTATCAACCTGAAGCAAGCGATGCGGCAGTGCAGCAAGCGGCGAGCGAAGCCGGCCTCGGTGATTGGCTAAGGACGCTGCCTGAGGGCTTAGCGACTCGCATTGGCGAAGGCGGCTGCGGTGTTTCAGGCGGTCAAGCCCAGCGTATCGCCTTAGCGCGCACGCTGCTGGCCAAGGAGCGGCGCATTTGGCTGTTTGATGAACCAACGGCGCATTTGGATATTGAAACTGAATCCGAACTCAAAGCAACGATGCTACCACTGTTTGAGGGCCGGCTGGTGATTTTTGCCACCCACCGACTGCACTGGCTCAATCAGATGGATTGGGTCATCGTGCTTGCTCATGGCCAAATCGTGGCCCAAGGGGCGCCAGCGGACTTGGCGGACCATTCCGCCGCTTACCAGGCTTTGGTGGCGCAGATGAAGGGGGAAGCACATGTTCAAGCATGATCACTGGGTGAAACCCGATTTGAAACGGTATCGGCGGCTCTTGTTTTGGTCGCTGACGCTGGGAATTTTAACGTTTGTCTGCGCCGGGGCGTTGATGTTTACTTCCGGTTACTTAATTGACTTTTCCGCGCGGCAGCCGCTGTTTGCGGCGATTTACGTGCCAGTGGTGCTGACGCGGGCGTTTGGGATCGGCCGGCCGGTGTTTCAGTACCTTGAGCGCTTAACCAGCCATAACTGGGTGCTACGCGTGACCAGTCACATGCGGCGCAAGCTGTATCAGGTGCTGGAAACCGATGCCGCTTTTTGGCAGGAACATCGGCGCACGGGCGACTTGCTGAGTTTGCTGGCGGATGATATTGGTCACATTCAGAATTTATACTTACGCGCGATTTTTCCCACCGTGGTGGCCGGCGGACTGAGCTTGCTGATCACCCTGGGACTGGGGATTTTTGATTGGGGCTTTGCGCTGTGGATTTTGGTGCTCTTGTTAGTCCAGCTGATTCTGATTCCTTGGTGGGGTCTGGTGGTGGAGAAAAAGCGTAAGCAACGCCAAAAAGCGTTGACCCAGCAGGCGTATGGCGATTTGACCGATGCCACCTTGGGCCTGAGTGATTGGACGATTACCCATCATGAGCAGGCCTTTCTTCAGCAGGCCACGCAGGCGGCCACGGCGTTAGCAGCGTCTACCCATACCAGTCGCAAGTTCCAATGGTTGCGCGATTTCTGCGGTGACCTGGCCTTTGGGCTGATACCAGCGGCGCTGCTGTGGTGGTCCGCGGTCCAGTTCGGCAGCGGTCAGGTGACGGCCAATTGGATTGGCAGTTTTGCCCTGGTGATGTTCCCGCTGGCGATGGCCTTTTCCAGCGTGGCCCAGGGCGTAGGCGAATGGCCCACTTACCAAGGGGCGCTGCAGCACTTGAATGCGTTGACACCCAGCCAGCGGCCGTTGCCAGCACAATTAGCCGCGCCCACGCAAGTGCAGGCGTTAACGTTGGCAGGCGTGCATTTTCGCTACAATGACGCGGCGCCAGAGCTCATCAGCGGCGTTGATCTAACGATGAAGCGCGGCGAGAAAATCGCACTGCTTGGGCCCAGCGGGATGGGCAAAACCACCTTGCTCCAGCTGGTGCTAGGTGACCTCACTGCCACCAGTGGCCAAGTGCTGCTGGACGGCCAATCGGTCTTGCAATATCAAAACGTGCGGCCGCAACTATTTGCCGTGCTGGATCAAAGCCCGTTTTTGTTTAATACCTCAGTGGCCAACAACGTGCGGTTAGGCAACGAAACCGCCACCGATGAAGAAGTCTGGGCCGCACTGAAAGCCGTCCAGCTCGATCAATTGGTGGCCAGCTTACCGCAAGGCGCGGACACCCCGGTAGAAGAGGCGGGGTTTGCTTTCTCCGGCGGGCAGCGCCAGCGCTTGGCGCTGGCCCGAATTTTACTGCAGGATGCACCAATCGTGCTGCTCGATGAGCCAACCGTGGGGCTTGATCCCATTACGGAACAGGCGCTGGTGGCCACGATGTTTGCGGTGCTGAAAGATAAAACGGTCCTCTGGGTGACCCATCACTTGCAAGGCGTTGACCGCTGTGATCAGGTGCTGTTTCTTGAGGATGGGCACCTGACGTTGCAAGGCCGCCCGCAAGAGCTGCTGGCAACCAATGCGCGGTATCGCCATTTGTATGCCTTAGATGCTGGGGAGATTTAATGGTACACTAAGCGCAATTGAATTTTGGAGGCATCAGCAATGCAAATTGAGCAAACCACGCAGCTTAGCCCAGGCCAAATGACAGCAGCCCAGACGCTACTGGCGGCGGTGCAGGCGGCCGATGGCAGTGCCAGAGATCCTTATTTGAGTAATCAGTTCAACGTCGACTTAAACATACCGGCGTTTTTCTTGGCGTATGCAGACGCTGCCTTAGTGGGGCTGGTGACGCTTTATGCCGATGAGGCGCCAGGCGGCTTAGTGGATGTGACGATTAATGTGCATCCAAACTGGCGCCGACGCGGCATTGCTAGACAGTTGTGGCAAGCGGCGGCCGAGGTACTGAGGCGAGCCGGTTACGACCAAGTAGAATTCATGACCGAGCAAGGCTTTTTGGCTCAGGCCCCAGCGTTTGCCACCCATAATCAGTTGCAGCGCGAGGCCGAGTTTGAATATCAATTAGCGGCTCCGGCGCAGCGGCCAGAACCGGTCGACCCGGCCATCGCGGTGGCCAAGCTGCAACCGGCCGAAATTGCGGCCTTACTGCCAGCATATTGTGAAGCCTTTCCTGAGGTGGCTGAAGTTGAGGCGCGCCGCTACCTTGAGACCAATCTGCATTCCGAACACAACGCCCCATATGTTGGCCACTATCAGGGCCAAATTATCGGCTACTGTGGGGTCGATTACGGCGCTTATGATTATTTGTTCGGGCTGTTTATCGCGGCACCGTTTCGCGGCCAAGGTTTAGGCCAGCGCTTTTTGGCTCAGCTGATGGTGACGTTGGCGCACTCGCGCAGGCGGGCTTTGAAATTAGGGGTTGAGAACACTAATCCTGCTGCCTTACATGTCTATCAAAAAGCCGGGTTTCAAATTGAAACCACGGTCTACTATTTGACGCCGCAAGCCGGCAGCCGCTGGGGCCTCAAGGCGGACTAACCGAAACAAAGCCAGCCGACCACCATTTAAGGCGGGCCGACTGGCTTTGTTTGCGCTTGGTGAGTTGAATGTTACTGCTGCCGCGTGAGCAAGGCCTGGGTTAAGTTCATCAGGTCCGAACGCGACTGACCAGCGGGGAAAGTCTGCAGCGCCGCTAAGGCCTTGTCGGTATAGCGCGCAGCCAGGTGTTGCGCTTGTGGCAGGCCCAGCTGGCGAATCTGCGCCGCCGCTTCGGCTCTAGCGGCTGGATCGGTTTGGGCGGCCAAGATCAACGGCTGCAGTTCAGGCGCCTGGGCCAAGGCGTACAAGACGGGCAACGTGTCAATGCCGTTCTGCAAGTCTTCGAGACCCGGTTTGCCGGCAGCCGTGGTGTAATCCAGTAAGTCGTCGGTCATCTGAAAGGCCATGCCCACTGCATGGCCGTAACGCGCAGCGGCGTGGCATTCGGCCGCAGTAGCTCCGCTCAGCGTGGCGCCTTGCCAGGCTGCTAGCTCAAATAACGCCGCGGTTTTACCACTGATTTGCCGCAGGTATTGGTGAATCGTGATGGAGTGGTCGCGGCGCACAGCATTTTGATCCAGCTCCCCGAGCAAAAGGCGGCGCATCACCCGTGCGTTGCGGCCGACATTGGCCACGTCTGGCGCAGCTTCCGCTAGCAGCTGAAAGTATACCGCAAACAGGTAGTCACCGGCGTAAATCGCCGCTTGGTTGCCGGATTCCTGCTGAATGGTGGTTTGCCCGCGGCGGCGGTCGGCATGATCCAGCACGTCATCGTGAATCAGCGTGGCCAGATGCAGCGTTTCGATCGCGGCGCCGGCTGCGACCAGCGATGGATTGTCAAGGTCGTGAAAACGCGCTAGCATAAACAGGAGGCCGCTACGGAGCATTTTGCCGCCGGCATTGATTTGGGCCTGCACCCGGGCGTTGACGGCAGGCACGCGCAACTGGCTGGCAATTTTAAGCCGCGCCTGCACGGCAGTGAGCTTTGGATAGATTTCCGGGTAACGCAGCCAAGCGGCTTTGACCATGATGGGCCTCCATTGAAATGAATATAATTTAACTTTAGCTAAAAAAAGTCGCGGGGGCAAGTCAAGCCGCCGCCAAAAAGGAGCGTTTCATGCGACCAGCGGTGTTTTTTGAACTTGTGGAACTGAAGGCCAAGACTGCCTCGGTGTTTCCGTTTTTGCTTGGGACCTTGTATGCTTGGTATCATTATCATGTGCTCCATCTGCCCGAACTGATCATTTTTTTCATTGCGATGCTGCTATTCAACATGGCGGTGGATGCCAATGACAATTATCAGGACTACCGGCGGGCCACGAAAACCCAAGCCTTGGCCTTTCGGGAAAAAACGAATATCATTGGCAGAGAGCAGCTCAATCCCAGCGCCATTGGCTGGCTCATTGCCGGGATGATGACCGTGAGCGCCATTTTGGGGCTGTGGATGGTGAGTCGCACGGGTTGGCCGCTGCTCTGGCTGGGCTTGTTTAGCTTTGCCGTGGGCTATGGCTATGCCGGCGGGCCGCGGCCGATTTCAACCACGCCTTTCGGGGAGTTTTTCAGCGGCTTTACCATGGGGTTTGTGATCACCTTGATTGCCGTGTATGTGAATGCCTTTAGTCAAGCCCCGCTATCGGCGTTTGCTTGGCCGGTGTTTCTGGCTTCTGGGCTGGCGCAAGCCGCGATTGCCGCGCTCCTGTTGGCGAATAACATCGCCGATGAGGCGGAGGACAAGGCGCTGGGCCGGCGCACCATTGTGTATTACTTGGGCCGCCAAAAGAGCTTGTTGCTCTTTAAGGCGTTGTATACCGCTGGCTATATTTTGCTGTTGCTGGCGGTGGCGGCGCAGGCCTTGCCAAAATTGGCGCTGCTGGCCATTTTGACGGCGCCAGTGGTCATCAAAAATGTGCGCGGGTTTGAAGCCAATCCCGACAAACAAAAAACGTTCAAATTAGCCGTGAAGAACTTGCTGCTGACCACCTTGGCGCTGGTCGTAGCGGTAGGCTTAGGCGTGTGGACCCATATTTAAGCGGGCGGTAGCCCTTGAGGAGGAATTGCCATGTTGCGTCACCAAAATATCTCGATTCGCCATTTTGCCAAAAAAGATCTCACGGCCTTTGCCGACTGGGTGCGGCCGCAGCTGAGCAAGTCCGGGCTGAACATGGCGGTCATCACCGATACCCATGATCGCACGGCTTTCTCGCGCACCTTTTACGGCCCGAATGGCTACTGGCATGTTCAAGAGCAGCACTGGCTGGCGGGAGAGTTGCCGATTGACTGGCGCATTCACCTCGGCGATTTGGTAGATGGCTCGGAGCCGTCGTTTTTGACCTTGTGGCGGCTACGCAATATCGTCGCGGACTATGAGGCCGACAGCCTGCCTTATGTGATTGCCAAAGGGAACCACGACGACAATGACAAATACGCCGAACGCAATCGGCGCTTTGCCGGGAGCTTCCACCCCTGGGTCTTCAACGAAACGGTACTGCGGCCGATGGGCTTGCAAGTGGGCGGCCCGACCATTAGTCGCCACGGCCTGTCGTACTTTGACTGGGCCAATGTGCGCGTGATCGTCATGAATACCTCTGATGTGCCCGTCCGCTGGGTGAGTGGCCGCAAGAACTACGATTTGAAAAAAACACTGGCCATGACCGCTGGCCAGATTCAAGAATTGATTGACGCCTTGCAAACCGCTGGCAGTCGCGATGTCTTGATTATGAGTCATGCCCCAGTGATGACACGCAGCGGCAAACCAGGTCTGCGCTATAACGGCAAGCAGGTGCATGAAGTGCTGCGCGCCTTTAATGCGAAGTTGGCCGGACAGGTGCAGTTTGGCGAGCACGGCGATTTCGGCGGCCAGGCGACCTTTGACTTTACGCAGACGAACGGCACGATTATTGCCGCGGTAGCCGGGCATTGGCATACGGAAGAGGATTTTCGTATTAATGGTATTCATTACAGCCTGCTGAACTGCAGTGCCTTGATGGGCCGCCTGCACGGGTTGACGACGAATTATAACCGCAAATGGAATCGGTTGATCAACACGCCGAGTGAGTACAGCGGGTATGTGGTGGCAGTGGAACCGCAAAGCCGGCGCCTGAAACTCTTTGGCTACGGGGCCGCGAGCCCACTGCGGCAGTTTGAATATTAGCCGTTCAGTTGAACAACTCAATTAAATAAATAACGCGTAAGCGCTTGCACAAAATAGCAACCCGTGCTATATTATAGGTGGAGTTAAGGGAGGTTCTCGGAAGATCCATCCACAAGAGACCGGCTCATTAACTGAGAGGTTGTCCAACACCGAGCAGCGAAGAGTCCAGGTACAGTATGTACTGTGCCACCCAGTGTTTTAAGAATTACCCGAACCTTACCAACAAAATCAGCAGCACAATGGAGGTGTGAGTCTAATAACAAGACTCAGTAATCCAAGCGGCATGACAGCGTGATTAGGGTGCATATCGGTTGATTGAATAACAACAAACAACGCCAAGTTATCTGGCCGCACCAAAGTTCCTCTCGCCGTCAGATCGTACAAGTGAATATAGATATAGAGGTGTCGCAGTATCAGAGTTAAGCAAGATGAACGAAACCAAGACACCGAGAACAGCCTCAACTCCTAAGGGCTTCGAATCGTGATTAGTGCAAGATCCGATTTGAAGCCTATTTGTGTGGCTACGAGTGGTTCCAGCGCGGCGTCATCGCACTTCATGGTATAATAGCATTAATGATTTCGCCCGCCCTGGTTTTGGGCAGCAAAACGTGTATAATAAGCATTGTTAGGTAAGCCTAAAAGCAGGAGGCATTCCAATGGCAACAGAAGACGATTTTGAAGTAGAGTCGATGCATTACAACCGCTTGTTGCTCGCGGTTGATGACGATGATGATGAATCATCACGCAAAGCGTTCAACTACGCGTCAACCTTAGCCAAGATCTACAACATCCCGCTGGGCATCGTTTCGGTGCTTGAAACCGGGGACTTAAATATCTATCAATCGCTGTCACCAGATTTACTGAGCGAACGGCGCGGTCAAATGGCCGCTCACCTCAACACGTACGTGGAGAAGGCTAAGGCCTTTGGCGCGCAAAACGTGCAACCGTTGATTGGGGAAGGCAAGCCTGCCGGCGTGATTTTGGATGAAATTGTACCAGCGTTCAAGCCAGATCTGATTATTCTAGGTTCGCATGAACGGCGCGGGCGTTCACGCTTGGGTCATGTCGCTGGTGAAATTGCGCGGGAAGCCGACGCGTCAGTGATTATTGTCCGGTAAAGATGCTGGATGCAAAAACGAGGCGGCGCTTGCACTTGGCCCTGTCAAGTTGACAGATGAAATAATATAAAGTTTTGTCTGTTTCTAAACGGCTTCACTCCAGTATTCATCAGGGGTGAGGCCGTTTCTTTGTGCTGAGCGATTGTGGTGATTGAAG
>NZ_BTTP01000023.1:0-26770 GCF_036246225.1 Lacticaseibacillus salsurivasis | reverse complement strand
TTCAATCACCACAATCGCTCAGCACAAAGAAACGGCCTCACCCCTGATGAATACTGGAGTGAAGCCGTTTAGAAACAGACAAAACTTTATATTATTTCATCTGTCAACTTGACAGGGCCAAGTGCAGTCTCACCCTATTTTTCGTTTCACTGCTGGCCGGCCACGCCCCTCCGCCACCCCGCCCGCACCCGCTGGATAACAGAAGATAATTCGGGGATGGTAGTCCTTCACCAGCGAATGATGTTTGTTTGGCCAGTGACAAGCGAGTAGCTGAAAGTGAGTGGCGCTTTTCGGCGGCAGCGCTAGTTACTGCTGAGCACTTAGCCATTCACCCAGATGCTTGAAATAATCATCAGGATTATCCAACATCTGCCCGTGGCCAGCGCCAGGGGTGATGTGCAAGGTGGCATTGGGGATGGTGGCAGCCATCCGCCGCGCAGCGGTTAACGGCATGGTTTCGTGGCCGCCAAAAGTCAGGTAGGTGGGCACAGTGATCTTGTGAATGTCGGCGCGCCGGTCCCAGTCTTTCAAGGCGCCCACCATGACGAATTCGTTGTCGCCTTGGAAGTAGTTATAAACTGGCGTACCCATCACCGAGATCAGGTGCCGCGGCTGGGGGTCGCTTTGGTGATGCAGGTAATGTTCGCCCAGCTCAGCCACCAGCGCTTGATACTTGGCATCCGTGAAGGCGTGGTCGGCTTCGATTTGCTTCATGTAAGCGACCTGGTCGGGCGTGGACATGCTTTCGCGAATCGCATTGATGTTGACGATGTATTCATCCAAATTGTCGATCATCGAGCTGAGAATCAGGCCTTTGAGGTGTTCACCGTACCGCAAGGCGTATTCGATGGCGAGCACGCCGCCCCAACTTTGGCCTAACAAGAAAAAGTGGTCGAGGCCGAGCTTTTGACGCACTTCTTCGACTTCATTGACGTAGTAGTCAATATTCAAAAATTGTTCGCGAATGGCAGGATCGGTCCAGTCTGGTTGGTCCGAGTACCAGGAGCCGAGTTGGTCATAGCGGGTGGCAGTGACGCCATAAGGGGCGAGGCGTTCACCGAAGTTTTCAAAGACTTCATTGGTGCCACCAGGCCCGCCATGCAGCGTCATCAGCTGAATGGGGCCATTGCCGCGAGTTTGCGTCCACAGATGGTAGCCATTGGCCAAGGTGACAAAATGGGTACCGTTTTTTGCTGTTTTCATTGTCTCACCTCATTGTTGTATGCCTTATTCTACCGCGCAGGCACCTAAAAATCTCTTAATTCAAGGCGTGCGCCGGCATTTTACGGCGGCTATCGGCTAGAATGAGAATAGAAGGAAGGTGGCCAGATGGCAGAGCAGTCCACAAATGCAAGTGGGTTAACCAATGAAGAAGTGGCCAAGCGTGAGCAGGCGGGCCAAGTCAACACCCAACCGGCAGCGCTGACGCCTTCAATCGGCCAGATTATCAGCGGCAATACGTTTACGTTGTTCAATTTCGTGAACTTGGCCTTAGGGGTCCTGATTGCCACCACTGGTAGTTACAAAAATCTGCTGTTTTTGTTCGTGGCGATTATCAACACCGCGATTGGGACGTTCCAGGAGATTCGGGCCAAGATTCAAATCGACAAAATGCGGATTTTAGCGGAGACGCCGGCCCAAGTCCGGCGGGACGGCGCTTTGCACACCATTGCGCAAACCGCCATTGTGTTGGGCGACCTGCTGGTGCTTAAACGCGGCGATCAAATTCCAGTCGATGGGGTGGTCCGCGAAACTAGCGGCGTGGAAGTGGACGAAAGCCCGCTGACTGGGGAAGCCAATCCCATCAGTAAACAGGTCGATGATCCGCTATACTCCGGCAGTTTTCTGGTCGCCGGACAAGTGGTGATGCAGGCCACCGCCGTAGGGTCAACCACTTTTGCCGCCAAGTTGGCCAATGAAGCCAAGGCGGGGCCGCAAACCCAAAGTCAATTGCTGGCCACCATTAACCGCATTATTCAGGTGCTGACTTATGTGCTGATTCCGCTGGGGGCCGCGTTATTCATCGTCTCCATGGTGCGGCGTGGTAATTACAACCGGGCGATTTTGTCGACTAGTGCCGCCATGATTGGGATGATTCCCGAAGGCTTGGTGCTGCTGACCAACGTCGCGCTGGCGGTTTCGTCGCGCAACTTGGCCAAGCGGCGCGTGCTGGTGCGGGCGCTACCGGCGATTGAGGCCTTGGCGCGGGTCGATGTGATGTGCTTGGATAAAACCGGCACCATTACCTCTGGCAAATTGCGCATCAGCGGCGTGTATCCAGCGGCAACGAGCAGTGAAGACGCCGTGATCAAGGCGGCCACCGCGGTAGTGTACGCGTTAAATGATGATAATGAAACCGCGCTGGCCATCAAACAGGCCTGGCCGCAGCAACCGAGCGTCACCGTGGTGAATACCGTGCCGTTTTCGTCGGCGCGAAAATGGTCTGGGGCCAGCTTCAGCGATGGTACCAGCGTTGTGATTGGGGCACCGGAGTTTATCTTTCCTGCCGGCTTGCCGCAAACCGTCAGTCAAACCATCGCCAAGGCGACTCGCGCGGGGTACCGCGTGCTCGCTGTAGCCGAGACCCAGCAAGGCCTGGCAATGCCGCTGGCTGGCATGCAACTGCTGGGTTATCTCACCATCAGCGATGAAGTGCGGCCCGCTGCCGCTGAGACATTGGCGTTTTTCGAAACCCAAGACGTGACGCTGAAGATTATCTCCGGCGACAATCCTCTGACCGTCGCTAACGTGGCGCAGCAGGCCGGCCTGACCCAGGCCGACCACTGGGTAGACATGCAAACGGTGCCTGACGAGGCGGATTTCAACCAGCTGGTGCAGGACTATACCGTGTTTGGCCGGGTCACGCCGACGCAAAAAAAGCACCTGATTCAGGCGCTTCAACAAAACGGCCATACCGTGGCGATGACCGGTGATGGGGTCAACGATGTGCTGGCACTGCGGCAGTCGGATTGCGCGATTGCCATGGCTTCTGGCGCCGAGGCGGCGAAGTCGATTGCCGATTTTACCTTGCTAGATTCCAACTTCGATGCGATGACCGGCGTCTTAAACGAAGGGCGCCGGGTCATCAACAACATCGAGCGGGTGGCGTCGATGTACCTGGTCAAAACCATTTTCTCGGTGATTTTAACTGCGATTTTTGTCTTTCTGCCCTTGGATTATCCGATTACCCCGATTAACCTGACCCCGGTGTCTGCGATTGCCGTGGCCATTCCGTCGTTCTTCTTGACCTTGGAGCCGAACTTCCAGCGCGTCACCGGCCAATTCTTCCAAAAAGTGATGACCATCGCCGCGCCGGCGGCCATCGCCATCGTCGGGTACACGTTGCTGCTGACGCGCTTTGAGTACTTGTGGCACTGGGATTTTGCGTTCACTTCGACGCTGGTGGTGTTCATGATTGGCGTCATCGAACTACATGTGGTGGGTCTAGTGTCGCGGCCGTTCAATCGGTTCAAAACGCTCATGCTGGCGCTTTTGCTAGTGGCTTTTTTCGGCGTGTTCTTTGTGGTGAATGGCGTGTTCTCACTGGCCAACTTGTGGCAGTGGGACCGGGCCTTGGTTTATGTGCCGATGCTGCTGTCCAGCCTGCCCGTGTACTTGCTGCTCCAGGAAGTGCTGGGCAAACGAGTGCTATCCAGAATCAACTGGCGTTTCTGACGCGGTGACAATAAGCACGTCACAAGGCGCATTTTCCGTGACGAAACTGGCCACCGAGCCCATGAACATGCGGGCGGCGGCATGTTTGGTCGCCCGGCCCAGAATAATCAGGCTGGAATGGTATTCTTGTGGGAAGTCAAGCGCGATCACCGTTCGCGGATTACCGAACCGCAAATGATACGCCACGGTCAGACCTTGAGCCTGCAGCTTTTTGGCTTGCTCATCCAGCTCAAGCTCGGCGCGCGTTTCGGCGTTGTATAAAATCGTCCCGTCGACGTCAGGTTGTTGATAAAGACCCACGTGATAGGAACGGGTATCGATGACGTAGAGCAGATCAATCACCACGTCTTCTCGCGTCGCAATCGCCTGCGCCGTCTTGACTGCTTGGCCTGCCGCTGGCGATCCATCGTAGGCCACCAAAATGCGTTCTGTCATGTTCGCCACATCCTTTCTGTCTTTGTTGTACCATATCTAGCCGCGTCAAGGGGATGAAAAGGCCTTGTCGCCTCAACAAAGATAGCGTTTTCCCTCGCAATTTGACGCTGAATTGGTATGATAGAGAAAGGAGGGATGGCCATGTTCAAAGAAACGAAAGCAATTGCAAAACAGTTCGTCGAAACGGCACAAGAACCCATTCACACGTTTGATAATATGCTGAAGGATGACCCAGAACTTGTGATTCCCTTGGCCATTATTCACACCGTACCAGTTGCGCTGATGATTATCGGCACCACCCAGATCATCATCGGGCACCAAAAACTACGGGCGGAAAAAGAACGCACCAAGCAAATCAGACTTAAGGCAATGCTGCACCATGGCTGCCGGCACCACGGCCTCAAGCCGCACATGCACAAACTGGCCAAGCCAGAAGTGTAAAGGCTATTCTGGCATCACGGACACCCCTAGGTAACTTGAATTCGAAGTTGCCTAGGGGTGTTTGCGCGTCTGATTGTCAGACTAAGTGCGGCCTCACTCCACAGCCTTCTTTGTAGCCTGTTGAGGGCAACCGGAGCGGGGAGGGGCTCAGTGGTGAAATTGTTCTTAGCCAGCGGATTTGGCTGGCTTAGAACAAGCCGCGCCTTTGAGCCTCGCAAAGCGAGGCTCAAAGCGCTGGCCACCACGTTCCAGCCCCTCCCAGCGGAGGCTGCCCGGCCCAGCCATTTGATAGAATCCCTTGGCCGCTGCCTTAATTGCCAAAAGCGCGTTTTTGCGCGACAATAAGAGCACTATCTTTTAGTGGAGGCACAGCATGGCAACAATTTATATGCGGCAAGGCACACCGGCGGACATTCCGGCAATTATGGGCATCATTGATGACGCCCGCGCGTTTTTACACGCCCAAGGCATCAACCAGTGGCAAGGCACCTATCCGGATCAGCCAGCAGTTGAAGCGGACTTGGCGAAAGGCACCAACCGTCTGCTGATTGTGGATGGCCAGGTGGCTGGTAACGCCAGCTTGCTGGAAGGCCCAGATCCGTTCTACGGCAAAATCGATGGGCCGGGTTGGGTCGGTGCTGCGCCTTACATGATGATTCATCGCTTTGCTGTGTCGGCCAAGATTCGCGGTCAACACCTCAGTAAGTTGTTTATGTCCAATCTCATCACTGAGGCCTACAAGAGCGGGTTTTACGACCTGCGCATCGACACCCATGCCCAAAACGAAATCATGCAGCATGTGATTTTAGGCAACGGGTTTGAGTATCGCGGTATTGTCTACCTGGATGAGCCGGTCCCAGAACGAAACGCGTATCAGTTGTTATTGAAGTAGGAATCGACGCAGAAGGGAGCGGCGATGGGGTATTTAGGCGTGTTGGCGTTGATTTTGTTAGCAACGCTGCTGCTCAGTCACTTTAGTTTAAAAATTGGCATTCCCGCAGTAATCGGCGAGCTGGTGGCCGGGATTGTGTTTGGGCCGGCGCTACTGAATTGGATTCAGCCCAGCCATATGATTAGCGAATTCAGCGAAATCGGCGTGATTGTCCTGATGTTCATCGCCGGGCTGGAAAGCGACCTGACGATGCTCAAGAAATATTTCCGCCCGGCAGTGCTCGTCGCCGTAATTGGGGTCATCGTCCCCACCGGCGTGATTTTTGCCTTCGCCTCGGCTTGGGGCTTTTCCTATGTCGCGGCTGCTTTTCTGGGGATCACCTATGCCGCCACTTCGGTTTCGATTTCCGTTGAAGTGCTCAAAGAGCTCAACGCCCTCGATAGCAAAAGCGGCGCCACCATTTTAGGCGCGGCGGTGGTGGATGATATTTTGACGGTGATCATCTTAAGTGTGGCAGTCGGGGTCTTTGGCACTGGCGCTAAGGCCACGGTGCCGCTGTGGTTGACGCTGATTGAGCAGGTGCTGTATTTTGGCTTGATATATCTGGTGGTTAAATGGCTCGCGCCGCTGGTGATGCACCTGGCTCAGCACTTGCTGCCGGTGGCTTCAGTGACGTTAGGGTCGCTGCTGCTTTGTCTAGGGATGGCGTATCTAGCGGATTTGCTGGGGCTGTCAGCGGTGATTGGTGCGTTTTTCGCCGGGGTTGCCGTGAGCGAAACTAAGTATCAGGCTGAAGTGGACCAAGCGCTGGAGGCGATTGGCTACGGCGTGTTCATTCCGGTGTTCTTCGTGTCGATCGGCCTGAACATGCGGTTCGATGGGGTGCTGCACGATTTCTGGTTCATTGTGATTTTGACGGTGTTGGCCTTACTCACCAAATGGTTGGGCTGCGGCGCTGGCGCCAAGTTCGCTGGCATGGCTTGGTCAGATGCCAACATCATCGGTAGCGGCATGGTCAGTCGCGGTGAAATGGCCTTGATTGTCGCTCAAATTGGCTTTGATGCCCACTTGCTCCATCGCGATTTTTATTCCAGCGTGATCATTGTGATTGTGCTGACGACGTTGATTGCCCCATTCATGTTGAAAGCTTCGTTGAAGCGGCAAGCAAAGGAGATTGATGAATGAAGTCCCTGTTTTTTGATTTTGATGGTACGATTGCGAATTCCGAAAAAGGGATTATCGATAGCATTCACTACATGATTGATGCCATGCACTTGCCGCAACTCGATGATGCAACGTACCGCAACTTTATTGGCCCGTCGCTCACCACCAGTATGAACAAATACTACCCAGCCTTGAGCGCCGCGGAAGTGACGCGCACGATTGGCTATTACCAGGAACACTATCAGGTTGAGGGCATCTTTGAGCTCAGCCTTTATCCGGGCGTGACTCAGGCGCTGGATCAACTGCGGCTGGCGGGTTATCAGCTGAATGTTGCTTCCGCCAAGCCAGAGCCCATGATCAAACGAATCGCCGAGCACTTTGATTTAAATCAATATTTCTCCGGGCTATACGGGGCAACGCTGGATGAGCGCATTCGCTCCTCGAAAACCGCGGTCCTGGAATACGCCATTGCCTCTGCGAACGCCGACCCGGCACATAGTGTGATGATTGGCGACCGCGATACCGATATGATCGGCGGCGAGAACAATCACGTTAAAACGCTAGGCGTCACCTATGGTTTCGGCGACGCGCAGGAGCTCAACGGCGCCCACGCCATGGCGCTGGTCGCCAGTCCGAGCGAATTACCGGCAGGAGTCGCCCAACTGCTCGCCTAGACCAAACAAAAGCCGCATCCTCACAAACAGGATGCGGCTTTCGTTGCTCATTTGGTGGTTTGCGCCGGCGTATCTAACAGTAACTCGCTGGCAGTTTGAAGCATTGTCAGCAGGTCCAAAAGCTTCTGTTCGCCCATGATCGCCACCCAACGATCAAATTCGGCTTTGCTCAAGGCGCTGGCTTGGGCTTCGACCCGTTTGCCCAGTGGGGTCAGTTGGAGCAGCCGGCGGCGGTGATCGCCATTGTCAGAGGCCTGGGTCACATACCCTAAGTCGCGCAGTACCCGCAACTGGCGGGCGATGGCAGGCTTGGTGACATGCCGCTTGGCCACAATATCAGTGAGCGTGGCTACCTCATGAGTCGCCAAATCGTTCAGAATCTGGTATTGTTCAAAAGATAACCGAAATTGGATCAACGGTTTGGAAATTTCAGTTTCGATATGTTTGATCGTCGTGAAGTAAATATTAATGAACTCGCGGCGTAGTCTTTGTTCTTCCATACCCATGCTCCTTATTGTCTCGATACCGTTAGTCTATCTCAAATAACGATAGACGCCAAACCTTTCCCGTGCCAATATAGATAAAATAGGGGGCCGAAATTTGAAACGAAAATGGACAATCATCTTAACCACTTTAGGGATGGTCATTTGTGCCGGCTTGGCTGGCGCTTCGCTTTATTTCTACCAATTCGCCTTTGTGCCGAGTCGTAAGACCTTTTTGAGTCACACCACCAGTCCCGCAGTGGCGAAGGCCCAGCACTGGCTGGCGCAGACAAGCAAAACCACCTGGCGGCAAACGACGCCAGACGGCTTAAAGTTAGTGGCGGATTTCGTCCCAGCGGCCAAGCCGACGCTGAAAACAGTGGTGGTGGCGCATGGCTACATGGGCACCAAAGAAAAAATGGCCCGCCAAATAAAGCTCTTTCATGAGGCTGGCTTTAATGTGCTGGCCCCAGACGACCGCGGCCATGGCCAGTCGGCAGGCAACACCATCGGCTACGGCTACCAGGACCGCGGCGACTATCTGCGTTGGCTAAACCAAGTCATTAAGTGCGTAGGCACTCGTAGCCAAATCGCCTTGTATGGCGAATCGATGGGCGGGGCCACGGTGATGTACCTCAGCGGCGAAAAGCTGCCCAGTCAGGTCAAAGTCATTGTTGAAGACTGCGGCTATACCAGCATCATGGATGAGCTGGCCGCGCAAGCCAAAGCAATGTATAACCTGCCGCGCTATCCACTAGTGCCAACCGTCGCTTTGACGGCTAGTCTGAAGGCAAAATACAACGTGTTTCAGGCGTCGACGATTGCGGCTTTGCATCACAACACCCGGCCGATTTTCTTCATTCATGGCGCCCAAGACAACTTCGTCCCGACCGCGATGGTGCAGCGTGAGTATGCGGCTACCAGCGCACCAAAAAAGCTCTGGGTGGTCCCTAAAGCCGGACATGCCCAGAGCTTGGCCAAAGCGCCCGCCGAGTATCGCCAGCGCGTGATTGGCTGGATTGATCGTTATTTCGCCTGATTGGCCCGACTGGTTTGGACTAAGATTTCATAGATGCGCTTAGCATCCGCATCGTTGCCCCGCAGTTCATAGTCCGCTAAAAATGGCACGTCGAATTCCCGGCAGTATTCTTTGGCCGTTAAGCAGTATTGCTCGTTGAAGTTGCGATTGCCGGAGCCGATGATGCCGCGGCACCAGGCGGCGTTGCCGGGCTCGCGCATGTAATCACCCATGGCGGTGGTCATCAGTTCATTGAAGCCATTATCGATGCCATTGCCGCCATCCAGGTAGGTGGGAATCATCACAAAATAAGGCGCAGTTTCGCCTTCAGCCTGCGAGGCGTCGGAAATTTCCGTTAAGTGAATCAGCGGTTGCGCGGAATCGGCCTCATGCTGTGCTTCAGCATAATGAGTCAAACGCTGGGCGAAGGCGCGGGTGTTACCAGAAATTGAAATGTACAGTAAGTTGATCATGAAGGGGACTCCTTTGCGGCGGCGGTCGATTGCGACTGCCGCTTTTCGTTATGCTAACTGTACCACGAAACTAGCTACTACTGGTAGTGGCGTTTTAGCTTGGAGATACCAGATGCAGTACGCCGTTCGGTCGCAGAATCGCGGTGGTTCGGGTATAATGGAAGGAACGGAGGCACACACATGCGAGGAAAATACACAGGCGTCAGTCGCGGCTGGCTGGGGTTATTCAGTTTAATCTATACGGTGCTTCTGATTGTATTTGGGGTGGGGCTCAGCTTTGCGCTGACTTTTGGCCGCGAAAGTCAGATGCGGCAAGCGCTGACCAACTCGGCGAGTCTGACCAGCTTTCAGCAGACCATTACGGCTTCGGCGGTCAAAGTGGCCACCGGCGCTGATTTGCCGGTGGCGCCAAAAGGCAACCTCGTGACGAAGACGACGCTGGCCCGCGGCTTGCGCACCGGGCTGGCGGTCAGCGCCAACTTTGGCCAAGTGCCACAAAAGAGCAAAGCGATTGATTGGTCGTTTATCAGTACCAATCCGGATTCGGCCAGCAAACTGACCTTAGCCCCCATGTTAAAAGAAATCGATCAGCGGACCGCCGCCTCGCTGTCAAAGCAAGGACAGGCCTATCCTGCCGCGATTCGAACCCAGGTGAAGGCCGCGGTGCAGGAACATTTTGACAAGGTCATTTTGGATACCATGATGGCGCATGGGATTGGGTTAGCCTATCCCATGTTCGCGCTATTTACCCAAACCGCGGCGATTGTTGGCGGCATTTTGGCGGCGGCGGTGCTGCTGGTCATGCTGGCCGTCAGTCACAGCTGGGCGCGGTGGCTGCGGGTCAGTGGTCGGATCACATACCTGGTGGCGTTGCTGGCTGGGCTGGGAGCCTTGCTCGCGGGAATCCCAGCGTTTGCGCCTTACATTAAGCTCAGCGGCGTTGGCACGCCGGTTATTCTCCAAATGCAGGCCCAGTTTGTGCCAGTGTGGCAGCATGTTGCCGGGATTGTGGCGATTGTGGGTCTCGCGATGGCCGGTTTGGGGCAGCTGCTGCGGCTGCGTGAGAAGCGCACGCCAGCTGCAAATTAAAAAAGTCTGTTGACATTATGAGAATAAGGCCATAAGATGACCTTATTCATATCACGTGCTTTGCGGAGAAGAGAGCCATGGCGCGACGGACAGAGAACCCGGTTGGTGAGAAAGGGGCCGTCGTTAATTGGTGAAAATGAGCTCCAAATAGCTGACCGCCAGTTCACGCTGCCGGTCCGATTGCGGTCGTTACCCCGCCGAGTATCAACAGGTACTTAAGCCGAGCTGGGCTCGGGAACAAGGGTGGCACCGCGACTTTTCGCCCCTTGATTTGGCATTTCGCCGAATCAAGGGGCTTTTTTCATGCCAGCACGTGGTTCATCAAGGAGGAAATCATCATGACTGCACAAACAGATACCATTCCATTCACTGCCGATTTAGTCGGCTCACTACTGCGCCCGCAAACCCTCAAAGACGCCCAAGCTGCCTTGGCCGCCGGCGACATCACGGCCGCCGAAGCCATAGCCGTGCAGCATCAAGAAATCAAACGCATTGTTGATCAGCAGGTGGCCTTAGGCTTTAAAGCCGTCACCGATGGCGAATTTTCACGTCAATATTGGCACCTAGACTTCTTGTGGGGGCTCAATGGCATCGATGAAATCCAGCATGCCACGTATGAGCATAACTTCAAGGGAGATATCAACGCCGCAGCGAATGTGACCTTAACTGGTAAACTCAGCTTCAACCCAGACCATCCGTTCTTTGCCGCCTTCAGTTACCTGCAATCGATTGTGCCGGCAGGGGTGTTAGCCAAGCAAACCATTCCCAGTCCGGCATTGTTGTTCCGCGATCACCGCAGCGACAACTGGGCCAAGTATTACGCCACGATTGCCGATTACGAAGCCGCCGTGGTGGCCGCTTATGTAGCGACCATTCAGCATTTTTATGACCTGGGCTGCCGCTACTTGCAAATTGATGATACAAACTGGGCGTTTCTGATTCAAAACCTGCGCGAAAACGAGCATGATGAAGCCGCCAAACAGCCTTATGTGGAACTGGCGAAGCGCGCGCATCGGGTGCTGGCGGCGATTTTGCCACAGCTGCCAAAGGATTTGACCGTGACGTCGCATATTTGCCGCGGCAACTTCCAGTCGACTTACCTGTTTGCCGGTGGGTATCAGTACGTGGCGGATTACATTAAGGACTTGCCATACGCCGGCTTGTTCCTAGAGTATGACAATGACCGCGCCGGGGACTTTACGCCGCTGGCTAAGCTGTGGAACCACGATGACCACAAGCGCATCGTGCTCGGGCTAGTCACCTCCAAGTTTGCTGAGTTGGAAGACCCGGCGGCAATTAAGGCGCGCATTCAGGCCGCCACGGCTTTTGTGCCGCTGGATCATCTCGCTTTATCCACCCAGTGCGGCTTTGCCTCAACGGCCGAAGGTAACAAGGTAACCGAAGCCCAGCAATGGGCCAAGCTCAAATTAGTGCAAGAAATTGCCGCCGAGGTTTGGGCCAAGTAGCGTTACACTAGAAGAAACGAGAGAATAAGGAGGAATTTTCACATGGCAAAAGTTGAAAGTTTTACGTTGGATCACACGAAAGTGAAGGCCCCTTATGTGCGGCTGATTACCGAGGAACACGGACCCCAAGGGGATGTCATTTCCAATTATGACTTGCGGTTGGTCCAGCCCAACCAGGCAGCCATCGATACAGCTGGCTTGCACACCATCGAACATTTGCTGGCGAGCTTGTTGCGCGACCGGCTGGATGGTGTGATTGACTGTTCACCCTTTGGCTGCCGCACCGGTTTTCATTTGATTACCTGGGGCACGCATAGCACCACCGAGGTCGCGAAGGCCTTGAAATCGAGTCTTGAGGCGATTGCCAACGATATCACTTGGGCGGATGTACCAGGGACCACCATCGAGTCCTGCGGGAACTACAAGGATCACAGCCTTTTTTCCGCTAAGGAATGGGCCAAGTTGATTCTCAGCCGAGGGATCTCCGACCAACCATTTGAACGGCACGAAGTTTAAGGAAAAGCCATTAGAATCGCAACAGCGCTTCGCTCGCACTATGAGCGAAGCGCTGTTTGCGTCAGGCGGAACTAGGCTTTACCGCCGAAGAAGTCATCGAGAAAGGCTGCCACGCCATCATGATCGATGTCGAGGGTATGGAACTTGGTCGCGGCTTTGACTTCGGCGTTGGCGTTGCCCATGGCGACCCCGTAATGCACCGTGGTCAACATTTCCAAGTCGTTGCTGCCGTCGCCAAAGGCCATCGTGCGCGCCATGGGCTGATTAAGCCGCTCGCAGACCCGCAAAATGGCGGTCGCTTTATTGATGCCATGGCCGGTAATTTCGATGTTGTCCGGCGATGAGCTGGAGGTATCGATATCTTGCACCTGCGCCATGGCCACGCGGGCCTTGGCTAAGTTAGCCGGGTCTTGATCGAAGGCAATTGCGTTGATAATCCGATCGGCCCAGCGTTTAAGCTGCTCCACCGAGTCAATGGCGACGTAATGGTTCGGGTCTTCGCCAGCAATGCGCACCTGACTATCTTCAGAGATGCCTTTGGTCATCGGCCGCAGATACAGCACCTGGGATTGGGTGAAAAAGTATTGCGGTAGCTGATATTCATGTGCTACCCGGTAAATACCTTCCAGCGCCCGAGGGGTGAGATGCTGCACGTCCAGCTTTTCATCCACGCGGCTGATGGTGCCGTTGGAGCAAATGATGTCCAAATCCGGGCCGATGCGATCCGCCATTTCGGTGGCAGAAAACAGCGGCCGGCCGCTGGCGATGAAGAAGCGATGCCCTTGCGCGCGGTACTTGGCAATGGTGTCCACCGTGCGTTTAGAGGGATACTGACTGGGCCCGACAATGGTGTTGTCGATGTCCATAAAAATGGCATAAGGCGACATAGTGACCTTCCTTTTTCCGTGATTAGCTTCAGTCTAAGCGTTTTCATGGACAGGAACAAGGGCTTTTAGGTAATAAAAAAAGCGGTGCTACCACCGCTTTTCAAGCTTATTTAACGGGTACATCCTGGCTCTTCACTTTGCCGCGAACGCCAAAGGAAATGACAAACGCGACAGCGGCAATGATCAAAACAAAGATGAAGCCGTAGTGAGCGCCGACCGTCCAACCGGCGGCGCCAGCAGCTTGCCGGCCGCCAACGGCCAGCATGCTCGTGGCCACCGCAGTCGCGACGGCGCCGACGATTTGTTGCAGAGTGTTGAGCACCGCACTGCCGTCAGCACTTTCAGCCCCGTTTAATGAGTTCAGGCCGTAAGTTTGGGCTGGCGACATGGCCAAAGGCGCACCAATCATCAAGACGATATGACCAGCAATGACCTGCCCTAATGAGCTGTCAGCGTTGGTCATCAGTAAAATCAACACGCCTAGCATGGCGATAATGAAGCCGCCGCGGGTCAACCATTTGGCGCCGAAGCGGTCATACATGCGACCTGCCACCGCGGAGACCAAGGCGTTGACGACGCCCCCTGGCAGCATGGCAATCCCGACCATGGCCACCGGCAAGTTCATGACCCGCTGTAGGTATTGAGGCAGGAGGTACATGGAAGCCAAGATCACGCCGAAGTCGAGCATCACCAGCAAGGTGCCGGTGGTGAAGGCGCGGTTTTGGAAAACATGCAGGTTCAGCATGGGCGCCTGGTCATGCAACTGGCGGGTGGCATAAACCGCCAAAGCGGCAATGCCGACGACTAAAGCCAGCAGCACGCGGGCCGACAACCAGCCGGCGTCACTGGCCATGGAAGTGCCGACCACGATGCCGGCAAAGCCGATGGTTGACAGCAGAATTGACAGCCAGTCGACCGGGACCGCTTTTTGTTCAAAGGCGGTGTCCATCGCAATGGCAGCTAAGATGAAGGCGACCACCAAGAAGGGGACGAACAACCAGAAAATCGCGTGCCAAGAAGCGACGCCAAGCAAAATGCCGGTAACCGTGGGACCAATGGCAGGGGCGAACATGATCACCAAGGCGGCGAGGCCCATGACAGTGCCGAGGCGTTGCGGTGGGAAGATTTGCATCGCGACTGAAAACATCAGTGGCAAAATCAAGCCGGTGCCGATGCCCTGCATCATCCGACCAATCAAGACGACTGGAAAGACGCTAGCCGTGGCGGAGATGATGGCACCCAAGGCGAAGGCCCCAAGCGCGAATAAGACGATTTTCTTGGTGGCAAAGCGCTTGGACAACAAGCTCGACAGCGGCATGCAGATGCCGATAACCAGCATGTAGCCGGTGACCAGCCATTGGATGGTGCCTTGCGACACATTCAAAGCCGCCATCAGGCTAGGCAGTGCGATGTTCAAGGCAGTTTCGGAAAACATGCCGACGAATGACCCGATCATCAGACCGAGCATGGCTAAAGCGGGATGGGCAATTTGCACTCGCGCTTTAGGTAATGATTGTGATAACTCCATAGTGTAAAAACTCCTTACGTTTAATGATGACAGAACCGGCCGCGCCGGGATAAAAAAAGTCCCCATGGCTTGGCCATAGGGACTTGGCAGCACCATAATAGGCGGAATGACGCTGCGATTTGTTCTGTTTCGGGCAGATGCCCAACGAGTGTTTATCATACCGGTTTGGCGAAAGTTTTTCAACCATTTTCTGAAAATCGTGTTAGACTAAACGTTAGTGTGCTAACGAAAGAAGGATAAACATGACAGAAAACTACGGCCGCAGCATTAAACTGGCGGCCAATCATATGACTCAAAACATGGATGCCTACGCCCAGCAATTTGACTTGACCGGCACGCAGATGTCGATCCTCGATTTTATTGTCCACGCGCCGGCAGTCTGCCTGCAGCGGGATATTGAAGCCGAATTTGCCATTCGGCGTTCCACTGCCACTGGGCTGCTCAAGCGCATGGCGGCGCGCGACTTGATTGTGGAACAGCGCTATGCCGGCGATACCCGGCAGAAGCAAGTGACGTTGACGGCGAAAGGCCAAAAGTTGCAGGAAGCCACCTCGGCCTACATTCAGCGTTCGCAGGCGGCGTTCGTCGAAGCATTTTCGCCGGCGGCGCGGGCCCAATTCAGTGAAATGTTGGCATATTGGCGAAAGGTGAGCGAATAAAGTGAGTAACGAACGTAAAGTCATGGGGGCGATTTTTGCCACCGGTTTGTTGTCTTTCAGCGGGGTAATTGTGGAAACCGCGATGAACATCACGTTTCCTACCGTGATGCGTGAATTTAATGTCGGGACAAGTACGGTGCAGTGGCTGACCACGCTGTATCTGTTGATTGTGGCCACGGTCATTCCTTTGTCGGCGTTTTTGAAGCGGCGGTTTAAAATGCGCCAGCTGTTCTTGGTGGCCAACTTGCTCTTTATGCTAGGCCTGATTTTGGATGCTACGGCGCCGGCGTTTTGGGTGCTCCTCCTTGGGCGCGCGGTGCAGGGACTTGGCACCGGGATTGCGCTACCGTTAATGTTCAACATTATTTTGGAACAAGTCGCTCCGGCTAAAATTGGCATGATGATGGGGGTTGGCACCTTGATCACCGGGATTGCGCCGGCGATTGGTCCCACGTTTGGTGGGTTGATCACCACCTATTTAAGCTGGCGGTATATTTTTGTCTTCCTGTTGCCAGTGCTACTGATTTCCCTCGGCCTGGGCTGGACCTGCATTCTGCAGAAGAGTGCCTTGGCCCCGAGCCGTCTGGACAAACTCGGCGTGGGCCTACTGGTGCTGGCTTTTGCCGGGTTGATCTATGGTGTTAGCACCATCAGTGGCGAAAACGTCCTGGTCAGCGTGCTGGCGATTGTGATTGGGGCGCTGGCGCTGAGTGCCTTTGCGCTGCGCTCAAGGCACCAGGCCCAGCCCATTTTGGATTTGTCACCCTTCAAGCAAAAGAAGTTCGCCCAATTTGCCATTGCCTTCGTTTGTTTTCAAATGATGGCTTTGGGGCTGTCGTTTGTGCTCCCTAATTACCTGCAGTTGGTTAACCAAGCCTCGGCCTTGGCCGCCGGGTTGATTGTGCTGCCTGGGGCGGCGATTGGGGCCGTGCTCGCGCCAATCAGTGGGCGCCTGTACGATCATTTTGGCCCAAAGCGTCCAATTATCAGCGGCGTGTCGGTGGTGCTGCTGGGAATGCTGGTGTTCGTCATCAGCGGCATGCCGCTCAGCGATGCGCAAGTGCTGGGATGTTATGTGCTGTTCATGTTCGGCGTGGGCTTAGCCTTTGGTAACATTTTGACCACAACCTTGGCGCAGCTCCCCAAGCAGCAACAAGCCGATGGCAATGCGATTATGAATACCCTGCAGCAGTTCACCGCGGCCCTGGGGACAGCCATTGCCTCAGCCATCGTGGCCGGCGGACAAGCGGGCCGCAGCCAAATTAGCGGCACGATGCTGGGCAGTCAGTGGGCGCTGTGGTTCCTACTGGGCTTGGCGGTGATTGCCTGGTTGCTGTTGACCTGGACCATGCGCCGGCGATAAAGGTCTAGAATTACCCGTTTTTTCAACCTAATCACTTCATAACTTTCTCACATTTGCTCCGTACCCTGAACTTAGTCATTGTGACAAATAGTTCAGATGGGAGCGAAAGCGATGAATTTTGTGAAACGTGCATGGTTGAACTTGATTGCCAAGAAAGGCCGCACGCTATTATTGGTCTTGGTGACGTCTGCCATTATGTTATTCGTCATGGCGGGGCTGCTGATTAAAGCCGCCGCCGATCAAGCCACGACCAATGCCAAAGCCAGTATCGGGGCGACCTTAACCCTGAGCGCCAACCGGGAGGCAGCGTTTAAGGCGATGCGCAGCAGTAGCGGCACGCCGCCGTCAGGAACCAGCGGCCAAAAGCCGTCCTTATCCATGAGTCCGGTTAAACTCAGTACCGCTAAGAAAATTGCGGCGTTGCAAGGTGTGGAAAGTTACACTGTCAGTGTTTCGACCTCGGTCAATGCCAAGAGCTTTGACGCGGTCAGCACCACCAGCTCCAGTCAGGGGCCGGGGGGCCAGGCTAGCAGCCGCGGGGACATCACGGTGGCTGGGGTCTCCAGCACTGCCAGCAGCAGTGAATTTAGCCAAGGCAACTACACCATCACCAAAGGCCGTGGCTTAACCACTGCCGATGAAGGCACCCAAAATGTCGTCATTGAAAGTGAACTGGCTAAGGCCGATAGCCTCAGTGTTGGCGATACCATTACGGTCAAAAAGACCAGTGGTAGCGGCACCTACAAGTTGAAAATTGTCGGCATCTACAAAGCCAAGAGTAGCGCCACGGCCTCGATGGGGCCGATGGCCAGCGACCCGGCGAATACGATTTACACCAGCTACACCTTGGCCAACACGATTAAAGGCACCAAGTATGCCAACACGGCTGATTCGGTGGTCTTCACCGTCAGCACCCCAAGTAAGGTGGCTAGCGTGAAGAAGACGGCTTCCAAGCTAATTTCCAGTAAGTTCAGCCTGAGTGCTGATGATCAGAATTATCAGATGGTAAAAGCATCGATGCAATCCGTCACTAGCTTTGCGGATAAAATCGTGTGGCTGGTCGCGATTGCCGGGACCATCATTTTAGCTCTGATTGTCATCTTGATGATCAGAGAGCGCCGCTATGAAATTGGTATCCTGCTGTCCTTAGGGGAACGCCGCTTCAAAATCATCGCTCAGTTCTTCGTTGAATTGTTGGTCATCTTGCTGGTTGGTGTCGGCATTGCCAGCGCCGGCGGTAAATTCGTCGGGGACAAACTCGCGGCGCAAGTCATCAGCAGTCAAACCACGACGACCAGCACCCAAGGGATGCAAGGGCCTGGTGGGCAACCTGGCGGCAGTGGCACAGGCACCAGCAAGAGCGGCACGCCAGGGCAGATGCCAGGGCGGACGCAAGCCGCTCAGCAGAAACAAACCCAGCTGGCCGTGAAAGTGACACCGCAGGCTATTCTCCTGTTGTTCGGCTTAGGGCTGGCGATTATCTTGATTGCGATTTTGATTGCCGCCGCCGGGATTTTGCGCCTGCAACCGAAGACCATTCTGATTCAATAAGCGTAGAAGGGAGCCAACTATGTTAACGACTGAAAATTTAAGTTACTGGTACACCGTTGAAGAAGACTACCTGTTCAAAGACGTGAACTTGCAATTCACCGCTGGGCACTCCTACGCCATTGTGGGTCAGTCGGGTTCCGGCAAAACGACCATGGTGTCGTTATTGGCCGGGCTGGATACGCCCAAGGCCGGCAAAATTCTGATTGAAGGCGTCGATATTCGCAACATAGGCCTGACTCAGTACCGGCAAAGCAAAGTCAGCATCGTGTTCCAGGCGTACAACCTGTTCACATATATGTCGGCGTTGGAGAACTTGATGACTGCCATGGCCATTACGAAAGCCGAGCACCGCGGCGACCGCGAGTACGCCAAAGGGATGCTGCGCAAACTCGGGTTGACCGACCAGCAAATGACCCAAAACGTCCAGCGCCTGTCCGGGGGCCAGCAGCAACGCGTCGCCATCGCCCGCACCATGGTGTGCGATGCCCCGCTGGTGGTTGCCGACGAACCCACCGGCAACCTAGACGAGGGCAACACCGATGAAGTCATTGCCTTGTTCAACCAGATCGCTCATGAGCAGCAAAAATGTGTGATCATCGTCACCCATGAACCCACCGTGGCCGCGCAATGCGACGGCGTGCTGCGCCTCGCTAAGCGTGAATTCACCTGGGAAAAAAGGCCAGCGCTGGCAACTCAGCCAGCCTAACCGGTAAACAAAAAGCTCTCCTTGCCGCTGGCAGGGAGAGCTTTTGCGTTACTGCTGCACGAGTTGCCAGCTAGCCGGCACCGTGAACTGATAAGCACGGTGCAGCGTCTGCTGGTTTTGCCCAGACCAGGCAAACAAAAAGGCGAAGAACGTGTTTTGATAACGTAACTGTTTGGTTTTGATGGTCAACGTGGCCGTTTGACCGCGTTTGACTTGAACGGTCGTGGTGACGCCAGGCTTGGCGGCGACGGTTTTGCTACTCAGCGGGTTAGGCCGATACACCACGACCTGGTTTTTACCGTTCGTCCCAATCGGCTTCACCAACAGCGTGTTGGCTTTGACGCCGGCAATGCGCTGAGTCGCTGAGGTTGTGACAGTTTTCAGCCCAAAATGGCTGAGGTCATTAGCGGCAATCGCGAGCACGCTGGCAATCAAGATCAGTGCCAGCGCCCCCATCCAGCCGCTGCGAGCGCGGCCGCGCGGGGCGAGCACCGCGACCAGGAAGAAACAAAAGGCGGCGAGCACCAGAATAACGAGAATCACTGCGCATCACCTCCCTGATCGATGGGGTCCTTCTTCAGCATGAAGGACAAGGCGAACCCTAGCGCTGCGAGAATCAGCGACACCACGAAGGCGGCGCGATAACCGGCCACGGTGGCATTGTTCATGGCGCGGGCAAAGGCAATCGGGTCAGTTTTAGCCAAGGCACTGGCTGGGGTTTGGCCTTTGGTGACGGTCGACAACACGGAAACCAAAATCGCAGTGCCAATGGAAGCCGCAACTTGGCGAATGGTGTTGTTCACGGCAGTGCCGTGGTTAATCAGGTTATTCGGCAGGCTGTTCATGCCAGCGGTGGTAACCGGCATGGTGACCATGGTGATGCCGAACATCCGCACGGTGTACAGCACCGTGACGAACAAAATCGGGGTGTCAGCGGTCAACGTGATCAACGGGAAGGTGCCTACCAAGAGCAAGAACAAACCACAAGTGGCCAGGCGCTTGGCGCCGATGCGGTCAAAAATTCGGCCAGTGACCGGGCTCATGATCCCCATCATGATGGCCCCAGGGAGCAAAATCAGCCCCGAGTGGAAGGCACTTTGGCCGCGGATGGTTTGAATGTACATCGGTAGCACCATTTCAACGCCGACCATGGACATGAACGCCACCGCAGTCAAAATCACGGACAGGGTAAACGATTTGCTTTGGAACACCCGCAGCTCTAGGAGCGGTTTTTCGAGGTGCAATTGCCGCCGGACGAACAAACCAACGACAATCGCCCCGAAGAGCAAGGTGCCTAGCACCAGCGGGGAACCCCAGCCGGCATCACCGACACTGGAGAACCCGTACAGCAGCGAGCCAAAGCCCAAGGTGGATTCGACGACCGATAAGAAATCGATTTTGGGATTGGTGGTGGGCAGTACTTTGCGCATACTATACGCAGACAACAAGAGCACTAGGGCCGCAATCGGCAAAATCACCGAGAACAAGGAGCGCCAGCTGTGATTAAGCAGCACCCAGCCAGAAAGCGTTGGCCCCACCGCTGGGGCGAGGCCGATGACGATACCGGCAATCCCCATCGCCGAACCGCGCTGGCTCGGCGGGAAAATAGAGTACATGACGGTTTGGAAGGTCGGCGCCGACATGCCGACCCCCATAGCCTGTATGAGGCGCCCGGTCAAAAGCATCGGGAAGCTGGTCGCAAAGCGTGACAGCAAGGTCCCTAAGAAAAAGATCGTGATCGCTGTCATATAAAGATATTTGACATTGAATTTACTCAGCAACCACGCGGAAACAGGAATCATAATTCCCATCACCAGCATAAAGCCGGTGGTCAACCATTGGACTGCGCTGGCATTGATGTTAAAGTCACGCATCAAAGTGGGAAACGCAGTGGTCAGAATCGTTTGCGTCAGAAAAGTCGTAAACGTCCCAATCAGCATGGTGATCACCAACAAGTTGCGGTTATACGGTTTACCGTTAACATCTGTTGGCTGATTCACATTTTCAGTCCTTTCATTATGAAATTACAAAGAATTATTCTAGCACTTATTTTTAGTGAGGGCTAGTGGGCTACCAGCAGGTGAGCCTGATTTGACGGGGCTGGGCTAGTTTTTACCCAAGACTGGTTCAAGGCCAGTCCGCCAAAATGAAAATCGCTATCAGTAAGCTTTCATGGCTATTTTCATGTTTATTTTCGCATAGTAAAAGGACGCTTGTCAGCGTCCTTGCTTGGTAGTTATTGTTGCGGCAAATCTTCTTCTTCGCCGTCACCATCCACATCCATGGTGCGAGGAATTTCTGGCCCCACGGTGACTTCAAACCAATTGGCAAAGCCGCGGCTGTAATCGGTGACCGTTAAGTTGAAGCGGTCAATCACCACTGAATCGTTGCGGCGCAGATCCGGATGTTCCTCCATCAAAAAGCCGGCGATGGTGACAATATCCGATTCCTGAAACTGGCGCAGGTTCGTGTGGAAGAACCGTTCAAAGTCGTAAAGCGTGGTTTTACCGGAGATTTTGTAGACATTTGGCTGGTCGGTTTTGATGATGTATTCATCGGAAACGTCATCGATTTCATCTTTGACGGTCCCGAACAATTCTTCATAGATATCCTTATCCGTGACAATCCCGGACGTACCACCATACTCATCGACCACCACGACGATGGGGGTCTGCTTTTTGATCATTTGTTGCAAGATGTTGTGAATCGGGGTCGCTTCTGGCACGGTAATCATCGCCCGCAGCAGTTTGGAGACGCGCACGGTGTCGTCGACCTGCGCCTGCTTGACCAGGTCGTAGATGTAGACGTAACCCAGTACCTTATCCTTGTCGCCATCGGCCACGACAGGGAAGCGGCTATAACCTTCTTGCAGGTAGTCGCGGATGACCTCGTGCACCGTGGCTTCGATGTTAATGACCACCAAAGACGTCCGGTCAACCATGATGTCATGGGCGGTTTTGTCATTTAGATCAAAGGCGCGCTGCATGTAGGTGACGTCGTTTTGGTCCATGTCGCCAGTGGTGACGGCGGCTTTGGAGAGATTGAGAATTTCCGCTTGGGAAAAGGCTTCGTTGCCTTCATCTGCGGGCTTCATGCCCATCAGGCGCACCAAGCCATTGGCGGAGGTGTTCAGCAACCAAACAAAAGGATAGAATGCAAGGTGGAAGTAGTGCAGCGGCGTGACAATCAGCATTAACACTTTGATGGGAATATCAATGGAAATGTTCTTCGGCACGATTTCGGTGATGACGACTTCTAGGTAAGTCAAAATCAACACGCCAATCACGGCGCCGGCGGCATGCAGCCCGCCTTGTGGTAGCTGCAGATGGGTGAGTTGCATCAAATCGATCAGCAAAAACTCAACGGTTTCTTCCCCAATCCAACCCAAAATGATGCCGCACACTGAGGTGCCAACTTGGGTGGTAGAGAGGTACTCATTTAACCGGTGAACCATATTCAGCGCCCGTTTGAGCTTGGCGCGGTTGCCTTCGCCGTTATCAATCATTTCTTCCAGCGCACTGGGGCGGCTTTGCACCAACGCAAATTCCGCCGCCACGAAGAACGCAGCGAAGATAAAGGTAACGACCATGACCAGCAAATTAGAGGCGACTTGGCCACTTGCCATTTTTCTAATTCCCCATTTCAATCAATTCAGTATGGGTATATTGTAGCATCTTTCGTTTGGATATGAGCGGCGGCGGTGAAAGCAGCGAAAAATCCGCCAGCCGTGTCAGGAGGAGCCCATGAATCAAGTTCAGATGTTAAAAGCAGTCTTAGCAGCATACGCCACCGATTCTGACCGGCCGCATAGTCAGCTGATTGCGACGCGCCTGCCGGCCACTCCAGCCCTTGGCGTTCAGCCGGTGCGCTGGCGGCTGGTGAATGAAGATGTGGTGCAAACAATGCGCGAAGCCACTGGCCACACTGGGGTGATGAACTTCGCTAGCCCCACCAATCCTGGCGGTGGGGTGGAATATGGCGCCAAGGCCCAGGAAGAAAGCATCGCCAAATGCACCTACTTGCTGCCGCAACTGCGCCAGTTTGAAGCCACGTATTACGCGCCAAACCGAGAAAATTACAATCACGGCCTGTTCAGCGCCAGTTTGATTTACTCCGCCCACGTGCGGCAAGTGTTTGGCGAAAGCGGCCAACGGTTAACCAACCATTTCGTGGATGTGGTGACGGTGGCGGCGCCTAATCGCAGCGCGTTTCGCCGCTTGACGACCGACCAAACCGGCCCCGACCTGCAATTGAAAATCAGCCAAACCCTGCGCGCGTTCAAAGCTAATGGTGCGCGGGTCATCATTTTAGGCGCCTTTGGGACTGGGGTGTTCGCTAATCCAGCCGCCCAAGTGGCCACGATTTTCCGGCAAGAATTGATGCGGCCTGAATTTGCCGGGGCGTTTGATGACGTGATTTTCTCGATTTACGATCCGGCTGGACGGACATTTGCGGCCTTTCAAGCCATCCTTGGTGAATAAAAATCACGCCTTGGTACCGCCAAACTGGCGGCGCTAAGGCGCGTTCATTTTTATTTCAATAATGAGTTAATGTTGCCGGCGGGGCTTCTGGTTGCCGGCGGCTTTGGCGCGCTGAGCAATGATGATCAGACTGCCAGCGAGCTCAGGCTGTTTGGGCCGGAAGCACTCGGTGACTGTGAGCCAAGAAGACAGCTTACTGCGCACCTGACCGTCGCTTTGACCGCCTGACACGGCGAGGAGCATTTGCCCGTTTGGCCGTAGCAATTTGGCCAGCAAATGGGAGCTGCGGCGTAGGTCATCAGTGGGTAGGCTAAAGGGGCCGACAATCAAATCATACGGACCTGTGAGCAAGTCATACCGGCGATCAGGCATAATCCGAAACCGCAACCGATCCGAGCTGGCCAAATCACGGGCATGGCTGATGGCGGTGCCGTCATGATCCACGCCTAAAACGGCAATGGCGCCAGCGTTAATGGCCGCGCGACAAAAGGCGCCATCATGGCAATGTAGCGCTAGCACCCGGGCGCCAGCCAGCGGTGGTACTTTGGCCTGCAGCACCTGCCACAGCGGCTCATGACTGGCAGTGGGTAGGGCGCCAGCCTCTGGTTTCATTTGCGGATAGGGTTCCATCTCAGCACGACCTTTCATTGCCTATTATAAGGGAATTGGCCCAGCCAGGAAAGCGCCGGCCATAGCCTACAGATAAGACAGGTCGTTTTGCACCAAATCAGCATAGGTTTCGCGGCGGACCACCAGTTTGGCATGGCCATTTTCGGCAAAAACCACGGCTGGGCGCGGGTTGCGATTGTAGTTGGACGCCATCGAGTAGCCGTAGGCACCGGTCGCCAGCACCGCAATCACATCGCCGGGTTGGGTCGCCGGGAGCGGCGCTTCATCAATCAAAATATCGCCGGACTCGCAGTACTTGCCGACTAGGTGGACAGTTTCTGTGGCTGCGGCATGGGGAGTGTCCGCTTTGACTGCGGTGTAGTGGGCCTGATAAAGCGCCGGGCGAATATTGTCGCCCATGCCGCCATCAACGGCGACATAAGGCCGCAGTCCGGGTACATCCTTGCGACTGCCGACCCGGTACAGCTGATAACCCGCAGGTCCGACAATCGAGCGGCCGGGTTCGATCCAAATCGCTGGCCGCGCGAAAGGCAAGGCCGTTTCCTGCATGGTGGCCAAAATGGCGTCAACGAAGTCCGCGGCTGGCAAAGGATCATCACCATCCGTATAGCGAATGCCAAAGCCGCCGCCTAAATTCAGCACTTGCGGCGTGAAGCCAAAGTCTTGGTGCCAAGCCTTCAGCACCGACAGCAGCTTGCTGGCCGCGGCTTGAAAACCGGCCACTTCAAAAATCTGACTGCCAATATGGGCGTGAATGCCCAGCAAGTTGAGCTGCGGCGCGGCTAAAGCCAGCTTGGCGGCTTGCTCGGCTTGCCCGGATTCAAGGTCAAACCCGAACTTGCTGTCGGTTTGCCCGGTTTGATCATAAGCATGGGTGTGGGCGGAAATACCTGGGGTTAAGCGCAGGAGGATATTCTGCTGTTGCTGCGGCGTCGCCTTCAGCAAGCGTTGCAGCAAGTCCAACTCATAGAAATTATCGACTATGATGGTGCCAACGCCAGCCGCCAGGGCCGCTTTGAGCTCGGCTTCGCTTTTGTTGTTGCCATGAAACGAAATGTTGGCCGCCGGGAAGTTGGCCTTCAAAGCCGTGTAGAGCTCACCGCCGGAGACCACATCGACATGGCAATGCTCTTGCGCAGCGACTTGATACATCGCTACTGTAGCAAATGCTTTGCTAGCATAGCTGACTTCATAAGGCACCTGGCGTTGTTCGAACACGGCGGCAAAGGCCCGAATTTGCTGACGAATCGCGGTGACGTCATAAATGTAAGCCGGGGTATCGAATTCCTGCGCCAAAGCTAAGGCGTCGCAGCCGCCAATGGTGAGATGACCGGCTGCGTTAGTGGTAATGTCCATGTGAGCTCCTCCTTGAGAACATGCGCGTTTGACTAGCAGTCTAGTCTAGTTGCCGGTTGAGGGTCAAGGCTATTATGGCAACTCTGTGCAGGTTGTGCTACAATTCGTTAAAAATTCACGTAGTCTTTTCTCATGGAGGTCAAGCATGGCAGAATTGCGCAAGGTTCACGGCTCGGAAAATAGTTTCTTTTTACTCGATCAAACCACGCTGGCCCAGCCGCTTCCTGCCGCGACGCTTAAGGCTTTCACTCAGCGCATCACGGACCGCCAAACCGGGCTATTAGGCGGCGCCGATGGGGTGCTGGTAGTGGATGATGCCCCTGGTGCGGCAGGGCGCATGACGGTAATCAACGCAGATGGGACATACGCCAAAATGTGTGGGAATGGCCTGCGCACGGTGGCGCGGTACTTAGGTGAAAAAACGGGGCAGACCCAATTTACCGTTCAAACCGCAGAAGCCAAGCTGGCCGTGCATCGCGAGGCCGACCTGGCCCCGCAAGTGCCGGCGTACAGCGTGGAAATCTCGCCTGTCAGCTTCGACTCGGCAGCGCTGCCTTTTGCCGAACTGAACACAACGAAAATTATCGATCAAGTCTTGCCCGCCATCGACCCGGCGTTGCACTTCACGGCAGTGGCAGTGCCAAATCCGCACTTGATTGCCTTCGTGCCAGAATCAGAGCTGAACGGGGACAAAATCGGGGCAATTGGTCAGCGGCTGAATGCCCCGAATCCGTATTTCCCTGAAGGCGTCAATGTCACCTTTGCCACGATTGAAGCCCCGCACACCCTGTTTGCCCGGACTTATGAGCGGGGCGTGGGCTTCACCAACGCTTGCGGAACAGGGATGGCTGCCACCAGTTTGGCCTTTGCCTTGACTTCCGATCAAACCGCTTTCGATCAGTTGAACACGGTCTATAACCCCGGTGGCATGGTGCAAACCGTGGTGCATGAGGCGAATGGCACCTACTGGATCGAACTGATCGGTAATGCGACGGTGACAGATTTGATCGACGTGCCGGATGCGGCGTTGGCTGTCGGTGATTTCACTGGTGCGCAAGTGGCTTCAACCGGCGAGGAAGCGGCTTATCAGGCTTTCGTCAAGCAATTACCGTACCGGCTGGTCGCCACACGTTAACGAGAAAGGCCCTGATCGAGATTGAAGTGCAATAGAAAAGTTAGACAATTTAGATTTTGAATTAAGCAATCATGGTTTGTTCCCGGTACTCAACTGGGGTCAAGCCATTTTTGTTTCTCGAAATTCTGACATTGTTAAACCAATCCACA
>NZ_BTTP01000022.1:0-33533 GCF_036246225.1 Lacticaseibacillus salsurivasis | reverse complement strand
TGTAACCAATACCGCCTTTCAAGTATTCAGAAACCACTTTTGCCTTTAATTCGTTACTATATTTGGTCACAAGAAATGCCCCACAATCGTTAGACTTCTTGTCTAACAATTGTAGGGCACTTCATTGCGGTAACGAGGTCGTTTTGATTCAGCCATTGAGCACACTATCGCCGACCACCGCCGGCGGACAGTTCGTGCGCGTGGAAGCTTGCGCATATAGCGCGCGCAGCTTTGTTTTATCGTTGCCAATCTCATACATCACGATGGTCATCAACTCAAAGCGCGTAAACAAGCGGAGATGCCGCGGCTGGGTATCCAGCCAATTGGAAAAAGCCATTTCAAAATCGGTCAGGGTCCAATTCAGCCGACTCAGTAGCGTCTTCAAAGTTGTTTTCTCAAACTCCGTGATTTTGGCCCAAGTCGTATCATAATCAAGCACGGTGCCATCTGGCTGCGGGTCGAGGTCTTGATCAATCAAGGCCATCAAGGTGTGCGCCGCCGCGTCATTGTGGTGCGTATCATACTCAAGGCGCAACTGATGCCGCAAGAGAATGGCCATGTAGGCAGGATCGTCGCCATATTGCACCTTGGCTTCTTGCAGCAAGCGTTCGAGCACGCCATAGTCCACTTTTGGGTGTGACCACCAGTGGTCACGGACATGGGCAAAATCGATCACATCTGCAAGGTAGTACTCATGGACCCAAAGCCAGTTGTCGATATCCGCCAAGGCAGCTTGACCCTTGGGCGTCAGCTCAAAGGCTTGTCCTGCCTTAGCCGGCACCGGTTCAATCAAACCGCGATTAAGTAGCTGCGGAATCAGCCGCAGTGGCTCCAGCCGATAACGATCATGCCACACCGGATCGTTCACCGTCTCCGGTGAGCCAGACATGGTCAGCATATACATGAATACCTTAACGCCTGGTGATAACATGGACTTTCCCCCATTTCCCCACATAGGAGTATTCTAGGCGGATTTGAAAACGCTGTCAAATTTTTATCGACAGGCTGCAGAACGAGGCCGGTCTTAGCCGGATGGGTAGCCTAGCTTGAAGCCTTGCCGCCGCTTTTTGGCGGTGAGGCTTCAGGCGTAGCTAGCCACTCCGGCGTTGGCCTCGTGCAGCGCGACTAGGCTACGCAGCGAGGCATGCGCAATGCTGCCGGGCCGGCCAGGCTCCGCAGAAAAGGGCTGGAACGTGGTGGCCAGCGCTTTGAGCCGCTTTGCGTCTCAAAGTCGCGGCTTGTTCTAAGCCGGCCAAAACCGCTGGCTAAGAACAATTTCACCACTGAGCCCTTTTCTGCTCCACCTGGCCGGCCCTAGTACTGCGGTTCACTCAAATAATGGCCATCGCTCGCATAACGTAGAATACGGTTTGACCTAGGTCGACGGCGGGAGCGAATGCTCAGCGGAATCAAAAAAGGAAGCCTTGGCCTCCTTCTGTGGGTGTTACTTAAGCTTTAATTCGATCTTAGCCAAGCCTTGGTCGGCGTCGAGGACGTCGAAGGTGAAGCCGAACTTAGGAAAAATGTGTTGCAACTTGGCAAAATTCTCCTTATCAAAGGAGCTGATGTTGCCGTCCAAGATGCCGGCTTCAGACTTGCGGGCCAAATTGACGAAGGCCTTCAAGGCTAACTGAGCGAGGCCCATGTTCTGGAAATCGTAAAACGCTAAGCGGCTTTCGGAACCAAGTGTTTCCAGTACGGTGATGTGCATCCGCTGCGACCAACGATTAACGTCAACCAGCAGTTGGGATTGGAAGTCAGCTTTTGAGTGGCCGTATTTGTCCACATTTTCAAACGGCGTATACACACTGATGGTGAAACGGGTTTGTGAGCTGTTTGCTTTGTAGTCGGTGTAGACGATGTATTGCGTCGCCTTCGTTGTGCCCTCCGGCCGGGCTTGATCCATACTAGATAAAATCGTTAAGGCAGGATCTTTTTCGATCGCTGCCAAGCGCTTGGCATAGATCTCATCATAATCAGTTTGGACACTCATTGTGAAACCTCCATTAAAATTGTCGGTTTCATTATACCATTAAGTGCGCAACTCCACGAGAAATCTTTTGCGATTTGAAATGAAAACTCTAATTTACACCATGAAAAAGTATTATTAGAGCCGATTTTCACTCAATCAACGTCTTCAAGCGCCAAAATGTGATTGACTAATTCGAAGTAAGCTTCCGACTGCGGGCCATCGGTGTGCAGGCCAGCTGGCAGCGGCACGGTAAAGCGATATTCGAACCCCAACCGCGCGAGCAAGGCAATCGAGCGTTGATTATCGGGAAAAGTGGCCGCCCACAGCGCGGTCATCCGCTGAGTGAACAACTCACGAATCACCAGCCGCAGCGCTTCTCGCATCAACCCCTGCCCCCAATAAGCTTGGGCCAAGGCGTAGCCGATTTCTCGGGTGCGGGCTTCTGGGGCGGCGGCATCGGCCGTGCGCGGATAAATTCCCACTTCCCCGACGACGGTGCCGTTGACCACTAGCGCAAACTCGGTGGTTTGATTTTTCAGCACATGCGCCTTGGCTTCTTCCAAATTGGCAATCGGGCGCATCCCCGCGGGGCCCGCTACCAGCGGGTCTTGGGCCAAGGCCAAGTATGCCGGCGCATCAGCCGCCGTAAACGGTCGAATTGAAACGCGGTCACCTTTTAAGTGCATAGTTGTGCTCCTTTCCGCGGTGAACCCCCGACCGCCATGCCATCCCTGCAAGCAAACCTTGACTTTTTTTCTGGTTCCGGTATGCTATTAAGGTTCAATCATTATGAAAGAGGTGCTGTAAGATGCGTGATCACATTCTTCTTGCTTGCGCCGAAACCGGCGAACGGATCTACTTGACTTCCAAGAACAAGCGCAACACGCCTGACCGACTCACTTTGAAGAAGTATTCTCCAAAACTGCGTCGTCGGGTTGACTTCGTTGAAGTCCGCAAGTAATTCGTCGTCGCTTACGGCCGTAGCGACAACCGCCGTCCTGATTTCGGGACGGTTATTTTTTTGCCTTTTTTTAGGCAAAACTTGGCCAATTTGCTGGCACCGGGAGCTGCTCATCATACTGTTCGCCGGTGAACGGGTCAGTGAACTGCAATCGGCTGGCTTGCAGCAGCTGATGCGGATAATGCTCATCCGCTTGACCATACAGCGGGTCGCCCACGACAGAATGGCCAATCGCGGCAAAGTGCGCCCGAATTTGGTGGGTGCGGCCAGTCTCCAGCTGAATGGTGACCAGGCTCAACCCATTTCGGCTGGCAGTCACCTGATAATCGGTGATGGCCGACTGGCCGTCCGGTTGCACTTCGCGATGAATGCCATCTGCCGCCTTGCCCAGTGGCAGGGTAATCTGACCATTGGCTGGCGCTGGTGTCCCCACCACCACGGCCCGATATTCTTTTTGCAGGCCAGCATCCTGCTGCTGATCAAGCTTCCCTTGCGCAAAAATGTGCTTCGCAATCAGCACCAATCCAGTCGTATCGCGATCAAGGCGGGTCATGATGGCTGGCTGCGGGCCGTCAATGCCAGCCGCCGCCAAATAGCCCGCTGCCCGGTTTAACAGCGAATCCTCACGATTACTAGGGCCAGGCACACTAGCCAAGCCGGCCGGTTTCTCGACAATCAGCCAGTTCGGCAATTCCAGCACCACCTGCAGCGACCCGTCACTTGCGGTCACCAAATCACTCGGGGGCAGTTCAAAGCGTATTTTATCGCCGTGAATCACCTCTTGGTTGGTGGTGACCATGCCGTTGCGCCAGACCAGCTGCTCGTTAAAAAGCCGCGTCAATAGGCGATGTGACACCCCGGCCCGGGCCAGGACACGCTTGACCGTGGTCGCTCGTTCAGCTGAATATTGGAAAGAAAAGTTCATGTTTGCCTCCTGATTGGGTGGTGCTGGTTTCAAGAACACTGGAACAACTCCCAAAAAGACGTTGCTCGCAGCCTGATTTAGTCGCGCTCCGTGAGGCCAACCCCTGCGCGATTAGCTACGCAGCGAGCCTCGAAGCCTAAGACCGGCTTCAATGCTCGCGGCTAGGCTAATCGGCAGGCTAAAGGCGGCCTCACTCCGCAGCCTGATTTAAATTATACCCGAATTCACATGGTTGCGGTATGCTGGTGAAAACCGGAGGCATCCTAATATGGTAGAAAACCCAAATCAACTTCATCACTTACATGCCGCAAATGGCACGGTGCTGTTTGATTATCACGGCTGGCACGCGCGCCTGATGGCCGTGAATGAGCACTTACTGCGGCTGACCGTAACGGCCGGCGTTTGGCCGCAGTACCCGAGCATCCCCCAAGCGCCAGAAATCGCCAAACACGCCGACGAAACCGTCGCCACTGGTGGCAGTGGGCAACAGTATCAAACGCCGATTGTTACCGCCACCGGCCAGCTACCACTAAATTTGCATGACCACCAAATCAAACTTGGTGCTTACATCGTGAGCCTGCAGGCTGGTCAGATGGTGATTAAGCAAGGCGCGCAGCCTCTCTTGACGCAAACCCTGCCGCAGCTTACCGCCCAGGCCTGGACCACTCGAATCAAAACTGACCTGAACGCCCATTACTTTGGTGGCGGCGTGCAAAACGGGCAAGTTGAGCAAACGGGCCGCCTGATTGCCATCAAAAACGAAAATCGCTGGACCCGGGGCAGTGTTTCCAGTCCGGTGCCCTTCTATTGGACGACCAGTGGCTACGGCTTCTTGGCCAACTCCTTTACGCCAGGTGAATATGATTTCGGCGACCCGCTGCACGGCGCTTACCTCACGCATGAAGACAGTGTGTATGATGCCTATCTGATTTTGGGCCAAACCCCAACCAGTCTCATCGGCGGTTACTATGAACTCACCGGCCAGCCAGTGCGCTTGCCGACTTTCGCCTTTTACCCCGCGCACTTCAATGCCTACAATCGCAATTATTGGGTGGCGGTGACGGCTGATTCGGCTGGGGCGCGGCAATTTGCGGATGGCCATTGGTACAAGGCCTATTCACCGCTGAACAAGGCGACGTTCAACCTCGGTTATCGGCCAGGCACCATCACTGTCAACAATCAGCCCCTAGTGCCAAATGTCTATGGCGACGGTCACGTCACCTTCACTGATGCCGATGAAAACGGCATGCCGAAAACCGCGATTCACGAATCGCTCAATGGCGAGCACGATGCCCAATTTTCCGGCCGCGCGGTGATTGACCGCTATGCCAAGCAAGGCTTTCCCTTGGGCTGGATGATTCCCAATGACGGCTATGGCTCAGGCTATGGGCAAACCAATTCTTTTGCCGGCGACTTAGCCAATCTGAAAGCCTTCATTCAATACGCTAACGCCCACGGTATTCAAGTCGGGCTATGGACGCAGGCCCAGCTCAGCCCGCAAACTGCCACACCACAGAAAAACGAGCGTGACTTGCAGCAGGAAATTGAGGCTGGTAGTCGCGCCGTCAAAACCGATGTCGCCTGGATTGGTGAAGGCTATACCTTTGGCGTGAATGCCACCGCGAAAATTCAGGCCACCTTCGCCGCTCACCAGCTGCGTCCGCTGACGGTGACGCTGGATGGCTGGGCCGGCACGCAACGCGCGGCACTGGTGTGGACTGGCGATCAAACCGGTGGCACTTGGCGCAACCTGGAAACTCATGTCGGTAGCTATCTGGCGGCTGGATTAGCCGGCCAGCCGCACATCGCCAGCGACGTGGATGGCATTTATGGTGGCGGCGACCCCATCATTCAAACCCGCGACCTGCAGTGGAAAGCCTTCACGCCAAGCTTTTTTGCCATGGATGGCTGGGGCACACAGCCGAAGCTGATGGGAATGGAAGTGGCGAATGTGGCCATCAACCGCGCCTTTTTGCAGTACCACACCATGCTGGTACCTTATCTGTACAGCCTAGCGACCCAAACTGCGCCCATTATGCGCCCGACCTTCTGGGCTGACCCTGACGACTTGGCCGCCGGCGAATTGGCGGATCAATTCATGGTCGGGGCGAGTTTGCTGGTGGCGCCCATCGTGCGACCTTACCACCTGCAACCAGATGGCCAGACCACCCGCGCCAGTGTTTATCTGCCGCATGGCGACTGGTTCGACTTTTGGACCGGCGCCAAAACCGCCGGTGAACAGACCTTAAGCGATGTCACTGTGCCTCTGGATCAGTTGCCGATTTACGTCAAAGCCGGGAGCATCATCCCCTTAGCCTTGCCGCACCAAAATCCTGCGGCGCGGTCGGCAACGCGGTTAATGGATTACTGGCCAGGGCCGGCCAGTGCCTTTACGCTGGTCGAAGATGATGGGACCACGCTCGCTTATCAAGCAGGTGACCAAGCCACCACTTTAATCACCGCTGAAGGTAGCAGAAGTACCGCCAGCCTGACCATTCACGCCACCAAAGGCCAATTTGCCGACCAAGTGGAAGCCGTACCCGTCCAGCTCTTTGTGGCGGGTCCAGCGCCTACCCAAGTCACAGCTAGAAGCGGCGAGGTGCCAATCGCAGTGCAAATGCAACCGGGCCCGCGCGTGGTCGATCCCCTCAACCGCACTGAAACTGGTGTCACCATCAGTGTACCGGCACATTCGATTCGCGAACCTCTGACCTTTACCCTGACCTGGTAAGCTTGCACCGGCGCCTTAAGTTGACTAAGGTTAAAGTAGTGAAACAAAGGAGGACGTTATGAAAACTGATTTAGATGTGGCGTATGGCCCAGGAGCCTTGCAAAAAGCAGATTTATATTACCCAGCGACCCCAAACGGCGCCGCCATCGTCTTTGTCCACGGCGGCGGCTGGATTCGCGGGGATAAAAGTGCCGACAGCGACATCGGCGAAACTTTCGCCAACGCCGGCTACTTAGTGGCCCTGCCAAATTACCGGTTAGCCCCTGCTGACTTGTTCCCAGCGGCGCAGGATGATTTGGCCAGCTTTATGACTTGGTTTGAGCAGTCTGACTACCCATTTGACCGCCAGCGTGTCGGCCTCTTAGGCGCCAGCGTCGGTGGCACCATGGCCATCACGCAAAGTCTTCAGTCCGGCCAGCCGGTGGTGTCCTGGTCGGCGATTGTTGACTTTGCCAACTGGGTCCAGCAGCATCCCACCGTCAAAGCAGCGCTGGATGCGCGCGAAGAACTGGGTCTCACCGAAATTCACGCCATTCACAATGCCTTTTACAAGTACTTCATTCAAACCTACTTAGGTGACCTGACGCCGGAAAAACTGACCGCCGTCAATCCCATGAATCATCTCACGACCACGCTGGGTCCCACTTTAATGTACAATGCGACCGATGAACTGTCGCCGCTACCAGGTGTATTCCGCTTCCTAGAGCAGGCCGCCGCCTTCAAGCGCGACATCGCGGTCCATGTGGTGCCTGGCTCTGGCCATGCCCGTGATTACACCGCCTTTGCCCTGCCTGGGACGTTGGCCTTTTTCAACTATCATCTGCAAGTAACCGACTAACTGAGAGGTGAGCCCATTTGCACACCATTGCCCTGTTCGGCGGTCAAGACCCGCAAGGCCTGACCGCCAAACTGACCCACGCCTTGCTGGAAGCCTGCGAAGGCACCCATGAATTCATCGACCTCAATCAGCTCACGCTCCGGCCTGATCGCCGCGGTGAAGCTAATCCGGCATTAGACGCCTTAGAGCAAAAACTCGCGGCGGCCGACGTCTGGGTGCTCGCTAGTCCAACGTATTTCGGCACGGTGGCCGGTACCCTTAAGCAAGCCTTGGACTGCTTGCGCCCGCGCCTAACGCGGATGACGCACCAAGGTGACACCCTGCCAGGCAAATACAAAGGCAAGGTTTACCTCACCATCACCTCGTGTTTTGCCAGTGGCTTAGAGAACACCTTTACCCACCAAACCGACGCCTGCCTGACCATGCTGGATAAGGCGATGGCCGCGGCCGGCCTGCGCAAAGCCGGCGAGCTCATTTTGCCTGGGACTTGGAATACTCATGCCATACCCGAGGCCAAAATTGCCCAGGCGCAGGCCCTCGCCGCCAAACTTCCCGCCAAAGTCAGAAGGGACAACGAAACCATGAAACGCTATTTGCTCTTATTCGGCATGATTGCCATCATGGCCCTAGCGACCATGGGCATCCAGTTCTTGATTCCAGCCACGACCATGAACTTCTGGACCCGCTACGCCAGCTTCGTCCTCATCTTCTTCGTCCTCCTCGCCGGAATTTTGCATTACGCCACGTTTGTAAGACATAAACATAGGTAGGCTGCGGAGAGTGGCTGGTTTTAGCCCGACAGATAGCCTAGCCTGCGACATTGCCGTCGGACTTTGACGGCGAAGGCGCAGGCGTAGCTAGCTGCTCGGGCGTTAGCCACTCGGAGCGCAACTCGATAGGCTGCGAAGCTGGGGCGCTTTTAGCTGGATGAATAGCCTAGCGCCAAGCATTGCCGCCGCTTTTTGGCGGCGAGGCTTGGTGCGTAGCTATTCACTCCTGCGTTGCCCCAGCGGAGCGCGACTGGATAGGCTGCGAAACGCGCCGGTCTTAGCCGGATGGATAGCCTAGCTTAAGGCATTGCCGGCTGATTTTGCCAGCGAGGCATTAAGCGTAGCTAGCCACTTCGGCGTTGGCGCGCTGAGCGCAACTGCATAGGCTACGAAGCGCGCCGTTTTTAGCCGGATAACTACCCATAATCACAAGAATCAAAAAAGCGAAGGCCCACGCCTTCGCTTTTTTGATTCACTCCTCTTTAACGGGTCAACACCAGTGGCTCACTCGCCCCAGTGACCCAGTTCAACTGGCCATTTTCGAGGACAAAGTACAAATCATCGGCATCCCCGGTGGTTGGGCTGAAGACATAACCAGCGCCGCTCTTAACGGCGGTGTAGGTCACGGTCTTGCCAGCTTGGCCGGCGGAAGCCACGGTCATGGTGGATGAGGTTAAGGTCACCGTCACGTTGACATTGTGCCAAGTACCGTAATATGCAGCCAACCCAGAAACTGGCTGGCTCTGAGTGCTGGTCGCTTTGGCCGGCGCCTGCACGGTTTGACTCGCTGCAGCTGGCCGACTTGCTTGGCTCGCACTCGCCTTTTTAGCGCTTGTGGTTGCGGCCGCGGTACTTGACTGGGTCGCCGCGCTACTGGTCGAGCTGGCAGTCGCTTCGCTGCTGGTTTCAGCCTTAGTCGCCTTGGCCGTCGTTTTCTTCGCAGACTTCGTGGTCGTCGACTTAGCCGCGGTTTGAACCGTCGCAGTGCTGGCCTGATCAACATTCGTATAAGCCAAACCCAGCGCACCGACGCTCAGGCCTAAACTCAAGACACTCACTAACAGCCATTTCTTCATCACAACCACTCCCTTGCTTTGTTAAATTCAGTATAGCAGGCTTGAAATCTTTTTGTAATAAAATCGTCACATAAAATAGTTAAGAATTCGTTATGGCCCGGTCTAGACAGCTTCGTCATGTTACAAAATGACAACGACCAAGCTTAACCTTTTAATTATCGAACGTATGTTTGTATAATGATAAAGAGGTGAGCGGTATGACTTATGCAGATGAAATTGGCCAGGAAGCCTTCCAGAAGCTTGTGGCGGACTTTTTTGCCCATCATTACCACGACCGCGGCATGGTGAAATGGCAAGGCTACTATTTGTCTGATCACACGGCGGCGCTTAATCAGCAGGCGGCCGCCAAAATGCAGTTGCAAAACCAGCCGCTGCTTTCGCAGCAAAGCACCGAGCTGATTCGCCAGCAGCTGGCGACGGCGTACCGCACTGGGCAAAGCGTCAATGTCCAGCTGCAAACCAGCACGATTGATGGCCAATTGGCGGCGCCAGTGGGCGGCAAGGTGCAAGGCTACACGGAAGATGATGAAGTCGTGATTGGTGAAGCCACCGTCCCGATTGCGGCGATTCGCCATGTGACTTTGGTACCATTTTCTCCTTCATACAGTTAATGCTATACTGGGCGTACTTTACATCAGAGAGGAAGGATACCATGCCCCTGATTGCCCTACTGCTCGACGTGATTGCTGCCGGGGTCTTCTGGTTGCAGCAAAGCCAAGGTCTTTATTTGCTCGGCACCATCATTCAAGCTGGCTTGACGTTGGTCTTACTCATCATGCTCTTTACTTACAAAGGCAAGCGCTTTGGGTGGTTTAACTTCAGCACTTGGAGCCATGTGTTTACGGTGCGGTTCGCGGTGATTGTCTTTTCGTTTATCATCAATGCGATTATGCTGTTCGTTTATATTTTGAATGTCACCGGCGCGAATAACGTCATTTTCCACTGAGGCTGATTTTTAGTCCAGCGGAGCAATCAAACAGCCTGTAAAACCTGAAGCTAGGTTTTGCAGGCTGTTTTTGCTTATCCGCTAGAGCGTTGCGCGTTAACACGTGCTGTTCTGGCAGTGGCGTGCGGCCATCGTGATCGCTGATGTTCTTTTGCCAGCAAAAAAGCCGGGTTGCCCCGGCTTCATGGTTAATCGATTTGAACTTGAATCATACTCAAATGCGGCAGTGGCATGGGGATAATCACCCGGTCGCCAACTTGCTGCAAGGCCACTCGCTTGTTGATGACCTGATCGCCATGGCGGGCAATCACCGTCGCATGCGTGGCCATAATTGGTTCGGCGGGATGCCAGGAAATTTGTTGATAATCATCCAGCGTGAAGTTAGCCACCCACAAGGTCAAGCCAGCTTGGGTGGACACAATCAGTTTGGTGTTGGGCATATCAATCAGGTAATCGATGTCAAAAATCGAACTGAGCATCGCCTGATACAGCCCTTGCTTAAAGCCGACATATTGCGATTCCCAGCCGTACTTCGGGTCTTGATTCATCGGCATCACAATGGTGCGATGATTAATCAAGGCCATCACATTACCGAGCTGCTCATCGTATTCGTTGTAGGCATGACTCCAAATCGCCACGTCAGCATCGTCAGCATAACTCAGCTGCAAATAATCCCCCGTATGCTGCAGCATGGTGATGCGTGGATCCATGATGCCTTCCACGGTGTGACCATCAGCCGCTTCAAAGGATTGATAACCGGTGCGCACCCCATGCCATGCGCTTGCGGTGATGTGCAGGAGGTCGCCTAACCCGCGGTCAAGCAGCACCTGAACGGACTCCCCATCGAGGAGCGTGATGTTGTCATGGAGCAGCTGGGTAATGGCGTCATCACTTAAGTTGCGCAGCAGTTGGCCGCTGATGGCAAGCATTTCATGTTCAAAATGGCTGTCCTTGACCAGCGGCGTAATCGTCGTTGAAAAGCCAAACGTGCTGAGCAGCGCCGCCCAGTTGGTTTCATGCGGCAGCAATTCTTCCGGGTCGACGCCTTTAGCAGTGTGCAACGTGAAGGAAGAATTCTGATCCACCAGCACTTTGATGCCGCGGGTCTGGCTCATTTGCAGACGCTGCTCCGTGATTTGATCCAAGAACGGCTTGCTTTGGGCCAACATCTCGGCGTAATGGTAATCGTTGTCGATGCCGTTGCCGATCATGTCAAAGAGATTGAGCAGGATGCCCCGGGCGCCAACCAGCGCCGCGGTTTCAATCTGAAATTGGGTAAACGCCACCGACTTCACGAATGGCGAGTACATATAGTTTTCCAGTTCTGGGAACAATTCGGCATCATCGCCTAGATAGGCGGCAGTGGTGCGGGTGTAGTCCTCAAACACGCGGCTGTATTTCAGCGGCGCAATTTCGTTGTAAGCTGGCAAATGCGGGCGCGCCACGCGTGGGTGCCCCTCGCCGCGCAAAGCATCAAACAAGCCTGGCCAATCGCGGCCTTCCAAGGCATGCCAGTTCGGGAAGGACGTCATCAAGGCCAAATCCGTGTCTGGTGACACGGCATGAACGCGCTGCTCCACTTGATGCACGGTGTCGATCATTTCCTGCCGCGCCACACTCAGATAAACTTGGCGGGCCGGCGTCGGCTCGCCGGGCTGGAGCATTTCTTTGACAAAGTCGGCCCGGCTAATCTTCCGGCCCAATTTTTCCTGGTAAATCGCCATGTGCCGGTCGCAGAAGCAAGCCAGCTTCAGTGGCGTGTGGTTGTAATGGCGGAAATCGTCTTCCAGCCATAACTGCTTAGGCTTAAGCGTTGCGTATTGCGCGTAGCGGTCAGCTAGGTAATCGCGCCACTTCGGATCGGCTGGACAGCCCATCGAGGTGGCTTTTTTGCCGTTAATATCGACTAAAGTGTCAAAACCGATGCTGGGATCAATGGCTTTGCCCCGGTCACTGTGCATGATGGTGGTCCAAGGATTAAGACTCGTGGTAATGCCTTGGTCCGCCAGACGCTTGGCCACCGGGCGGATGGCATCGAGCCATTGATCGGTTTGGGCGGCGGTGAGATGACTGGCGTTCAACTCTTCTGGATTAATAAAGAATGCGACGTTATCGACTTGCGCCTTCTGGCAAAAAGCCAATAACTTATCGTCCTTAATCGGCGTATTGGTGCGGGGATCGAGGGTATAGCGTAAGGAATAATGAAACATGTCGGCCTCCTAGTTTTACTAAATTTAATCGATTGCCGCTGTTTCGGGTTAGCAACCGGTCACATTTCGCCTCCTAGTGTACCATAGCTTGGCAAAAAAACGGTAATAGGTAAAATATCAGTTCACTTTTTTACCACCTTTTAGTAAAATAGGCGTGACGATAACAAAAATCTGATTTTGGGCAAAGGAGGGACCGGTATCGCCACCTTAAAAGATATTGCTGACGCCGCGCATGTATCCAGTGCCACAGTTTCCCGCGTACTCAACGCGGACACCTCATTGCAAGTTTCCGCCGCCACCCGCAAACGCATTTTTGCCACAGCAGAGGCGCTGAATTACACCAAGCATCAGCATAAAACGCAAACTGCCGCGGGCACCATTGGTATCGTTCAGTGGTACTCCGAGCAGGAAGAAAACAATGATCTCTATTATCGAGCGATTCGCTGGGGTGCTGAAACCCAGCTGCAGGCCGCCGACTTTGCCATCGCCCGTTTTTTCTCTAACGATACACTGGCCGATGCCGGCAACTTGGCCGGCCTGATTGCCATTGGTAAATACAGTGAAAGCCAGCTCAATCAATTCAAGGCCCTCAACAAGCCGCTGGTGATTGTCGACCAGGACACGCTGGATCAAAGTATCTCCTGTGTCACCACTAGCTTCGCCGCTCCGGTAGGTAAAATCATTGCCTATTTCCGGCAGCAAGGCCATCACCGCCTCGGCATGATCGCTGGCCGCGAAGAAACCACCGACGGCCAAGCCATTGATGATCAGCGCACGGTGGCCTTTGAAGCCACCCTGCGTGATCAAGGCCTGCTGGAAGACGCTATCATTGCCGATGCGCCTTTCACCATTGAAGGTGGCTATGCCACGATGACGGCGCTCATCAATCAATATGGTGATCAGTTGCCGCATGCCTTCTTCGTGGCTAGCGATGCCATGGCCATCGGCGCCATTAAAGCGCTCCAAGAGCAGCACATCGCCGTGCCAGACCGCGTCAGCATCGTCGGCTTCAATGATCTGGCAGTGGGCCGCTTTTTGAACCCGAGCTTGTCCACCGTCAAAGTGGCCACGCAGCAAATGGGCATCAACGCGGCTAAGCTGATTCAAGATCAGCTTTCAGGCTTGCTCACGGTGCCAACTCGCATCACCTTAAGTTCCGAACTGATTTTGCGCGATAGTAGCCGTTAACGGCAAAATAAAATATTGGAGGTTTCATCATGGACACAGCAGCACTTAAGCAAGGCTTCAAGCAAGTATTCGGGCACGACGCCGCCCATGTCTATTTTGCGCCAGGCCGCATTAATCTGATCGGTGAACACACCGACTACAATGGCGGTCATGTTTTCCCTTGTGCCATCAGTTTAGGCACCTACGCCGCAGTTGGCCCGAATGACGAGGCCAAATTCCGGCTCTATTCTGCTAACTTCGAAAACATTGGCATTATCGACCTGCCGCTGACTGAAATCACCGGCGCCAAAGACGGCAAGTGGAGCGACTACTTCAAAGGCATGGCCCAGCAACTGCTCAAAGCCGGCGCCACTTTCGACCAGGGCTTAGATCTGTACATCAAAGGCGACTTGCCAAACGGCGCCGGCCTCTCCTCTTCTGCCTCACTGGAGCTGCTGACTGGGACCATTTTGAATACGACCTTCAACTTAGGTCATGACATGCTTGAACTCATCAAAATGGGCCAAAAAACCGAAAACGAATTCATCGGCGTCAACTCCGGCATCATGGACCAGTTCGCCATCGGCATGGGCCGCGCCAACCACGCCACCTTGCTAGATGCCAGCACCCTCGAATACGAGTCGCTGCCACTGGCCATGGGCGACAATGTGGTGGTCATCATGAACACCAACAAGCGCCGGGAACTCGCCGACTCCAAGTACAACGAGCGCCGCTCTGAATGCGAAGAAGCCGTTGCCCGCCTGCAAGCCAAGCTGGACATCAAGACCTTGGGCGAACTGGATATTGATACTTTCGACCAGTACACCTACCTGATTGAGGACCCAATCCTCATTCGCCGCGCGCGTCACGCCGTCTTTGAAAACCAGCGCACCTTGAAGGCTGCCGCGGCGCTGAAGGCCGGCGACCTCGCAGCGTTTGGCCGGCTGATGAGTGCCTCTGGCGTGTCGCTGGCGTATGATTATGAAGTGACCGGCAAGGAACTTGACACCTTAGTGCAAACCGCGGTTAAGCAGCCTGGCGTCCTTGGTGCCCGCATGACCGGCGCCGGCTTTGGCGGCTGCGCCATCGCTTTGGTGGCTAAAGACCAGGTCCCAGCCTTCACCAAGGCAGTTGGGGATGTTTACCAAGACACTATTGGGTACGCCGCGGATTTCTATATCGCTAATATTGCCGATGGGCCTAAAGTAATCGATTAAAAGCCATGCTCTGGCGCCAAGTCCAGACGCATTTACCTTTCCATGGATTCATCACTTAAAAAGGAGATCTTATCATATGACAATTGCAGTTTTAGGCGGGGCCGGCTATATCGGCTCTCACACCGTCGCTCAACTGGTTAAAGCCGGCGAAGATGTGGTGGTTTTGGACAACCTGATCACCGGCCATGAACGCGCCATTGACAAAAAAGCGCGCTTTTACCAAGGTGACATTCGCGATTACCATTTCTTGAGTCAGGTGTTTAGCACCGAAAAAATCGACGCGATTATCCACTTTGCCGCCTTCTCCATCGTGCCAGAATCCATGCAGGATCCACTGAAGTATTTTGACAACAACACCGGCGGCATGATCACGCTGCTGGAAGCGATGAAGCAATTCGGCATCGATAAGATTGTCTTCTCCTCCACCGCTGCGACTTACGGCGAACCCAAACAGATTCCAATCAAGGAATCCGATCCCCAAGTGCCAACCAACCCTTATGGTGAATCCAAACTGGCCATGGAAAAAATCATCAAATGGGCCGATGTCGCTTATGGCATTCACTTCGTTGCCTTGCGCTACTTCAACGTGGCTGGCGCCATGCCTGATGGCAGCATCGGGGAAGATCACCATCCGGAAACACACCTGATTCCGATTATCTTGCAAGCCGCTGCTGGCACCCGGGACAATTTGCAAATCTTCGGCGATGATTACCCGACCAAAGACGGCACCAACGTTCGCGACTATGTCCATGTGGTGGACTTAGCGGATGCCCACATCTTGGCGCTGAACTACCTGCGAGCGGGCAATGCCAGTGACGCCTTCAACATTGGCTCTGCCACGGGCTTTTCCAACTTGGAAATTCTCAACGCCGCCCGCAAAGTCACCGGCCAGGAAATTCCGGCCAAAATCGGTCCGCGCCGCCCTGGCGACCCGAGCACGCTGATTGCCGCTTCTGACAAGGCCCGCAGCGTCCTGGGCTGGCAGCCGCAATTCGATGATGTCGAAAAAATCATCGGCGATGCTTGGAACTGGCATGAGAATCATCCGGAAGGCTTTGGTGATCGCCAGTGAAAGCCGTTGAACGTCATGTCAACTGGTGCCTTGAGCTGAACCACGACTACACCGCGCTGGATCAAGTTTATTTAACCAACCGGACCTTGGCTTTGGTGGGCGATGAAGCGCAAAGTCTCGCCGGCGCCGAAGCCGGACTGGACAACCTCGACCTGCTCGTCCAAGCCGCCGTGCAAAACGGCGTGTGCGAAGACACTACCGCCGCGAAACAGATTTTGGAATCAGAGCTGATGGCCTTGGCCACCCCGCTGCCCAGCTCCGTCAACCGCCAATTCTGGGGCGCTTATGCCACCAGTCCCAGCACAGCGACGGATTGGTTTTACCAGCTATCGCGGGCGAATAATTACATTCAAACCCGAGCGATTGCTAAAAATATCCAATTCCCGGCCCAGACGCCTTATGGTGAACTCGAAATCACCATTAACTTGTCCAAACCGGAAAAGGATCCCAAAGACATCGCCGCCGCTGCTAAAGTGAAGGCGCTGGGTTATCCCCTGTGCCAGCTCTGCTTGGAAAATGAAGGTTACCGCGGCCGCGCCGACTATCCGGCCCGGGGCAACCACCGCATTGTGCGCTTTCAGCTCAATGGCCAAACCTGGGGCTTCCAGTATTCACCATATGCCTACTTCCCAGAACACGCCATTTTCCTCGACAGCGTGCATGAACCGATGCACATCAACCGCACCACGTTCACGAATCTGCTAGCGATTGTCCACATGCTGCCAACCTATTTCGTCGGCTCAAACGCTGATCTGCCGATTGTTGGCGGCTCGATGCTCAGCCACGAACACTACCAAGGCGGCCACCATACTTTCGCCATGGCTAAAGCCCCGGTGGAAAAGGCCATCAGTTTGCCTAACTACGAGGCCGTAGAAGCTGGCATTGTGCGCTGGCCAATGAGTGTGATTCGCTTAACCTCCACCAACCGTGAACAGCTCGCTGAAGCAGCGGAACACATTCGGGCTACTTGGGCGACTTACAGCGATGACAGTGTGGCGGTGCGCGCCTTCACGGATGGCACGCCGCATCACACCGTGACCCCGATTGCCCGCCGCGTCGGTGATGCTTATCAACTGGACCTGGTCCTGCGCGACAATCAAACCTCGGCTGAATATCCTGACGGCATTTTCCACCCGCACCAAGATGTTCAGCACATCAAGCGCGAAAACATCGGCTTAATTGAAGTCATGGGCCTCGCCGTCTTACCAGCGCGGCTGGCGAATGAGCTGACTGAAGTCAAAAAGTATCTGCTTGGTCAACCCAATCAGATTGAGGCTTCTCATATGCCTTGGGCAAAGCAGCTGCAAGCCCAGTTCACCTGGACGGAAACCAATGCCACCGCGCAACTAAACGAAGCCGTGGGCCGCGTGTTCGCCCGGGTGTTGGAAGACGCCGGGGTGTTCAAACGCGATGAAACGGGTCAAGCTGCCTTCGGGCGGTTTATCGCCACGCTTTAAGCCAAGCTTTGATTGAACCGGACCGTGCAAACGGTCCGGTTTTTGCTTGCTTCGCGTTTCATTAACAGCGTAAACTTGAAAGCAGTCGGAGGTGGCAGGATGCCAAGTGAAAAGCAGGTCATTGCCTTGTGTGGCCGGGTAGGGAAAATATTATTGGAAAATGGGGCCGAAACCGGCCGCGTGGAAAGTACGGTCGAATATATCGGCGCCGCGGCTGGGGTGCCCATTTCATGTCACGCCGAAATGACCGCGATTTTTGTCGACGCCGACACCGATACCGCGACCCATTTGATTAAGGTGCGCACCAAGGACTTCAACCTGCGGCAAGTGGATCGCATCAACTCGTTATCCCGGGCGTTTACCAGCGGAACCATTGATTACGCCACCCTTGAAAGCCGCGTGACCACTATTGAATCCTCGCGCCGCGATTATTCCTGGCCGCAAAAAATCCTCGGTGCTGGTTTAGTGTCGGTGGCGCCGATGCTCCTGTTTCAAGCGACCTGGGCCGACCTCGGCCTCGCCTTTTTCGTCGGCATTGGCGGCTACCTCGCTTCGCAAGGGTTGGGTCGGCGCACAACGACCCCTTACATCAGTATTGGCCTCGGCGGCATGGTGATTGGCCTGCTGGCGACCCTGCTGCAGCGCCTCGGCATCGCGACCAGCGCCGATAATATTATTATTTCGGCCTTAATGCCCTTAGTGCCTGGCGTGGCCATCACCAATTCTCTGCGTGAGCTGATTGCCCGCCACACCATTTCTGGTTTGGTGCGAGCGATGGATGCCATCATGGTCGCCGGCGCGATTGGCGCCGGCGTGGTGGTCGGCAGTGCCTGCATCTCACTGCTCATGGGAGGCACGCTATGAGATTACTAATCGAACTGGTCGTCGCTTTTGCCTCCACGATTGGGTTTGGCATCATCACCAATATTCCCAAGCGCACTTTACTACCAGCTGGGATCACCGGCGCCTTGGCTTGGGTCGTGTATGTGGTGGTGGCTGGCCAGACGCCAAACCTGATTTTAACGAATCTGCTGGCGGCCACGACCATTGGCTTGCTCGCCAACATTGCCGCGATTTGGGTGAAAGCCCCAGTCAATGTCATGTACATCCCCAGCCTCGTGTCGCTGGTGCCAGGCGCGATTATCTATATGAGTATGAAAGATTTTACCCTCGGGCGCGAAACAGCGGCGCAAGCGGGTTTAGTCAAAACTTTGAGCATCGCCATCGGCCTGGCAGTGGGTTTTGTGATTGCAGAAGCGATCTTTAAGCCCATTCGCCGCCCGCTGCGCCACTGGTTCGAAGCGCGGCGATAACGCACCTTCGCACTCACTGGGGAACCGGTGGGTGTTTTTTGAAATCCGCAACAATTTTCTTTGAAAACTGGTGCATTTCAACTTTCAAAGCGGTGGGCTTTCCTCTAAGATAGTAAGGTATGTACCAGGGAGGAGTATCATCTTGAAAACATCGCGCTTAAGAGCTGGGCTTGAGCTCGCTACCGTGCTGGTGATCGTGGTTTTCGCGGTCATCGCCCTCATGCCGCAAACACCGCACCATGCGCATTACACCTTGGATTCTGGTCAAATCACCTATGATGGCCAGGTCTTCAAACATAAGTTCAGCGGCCAAGGCCAGTTGACGATGAAAAATGGCGACCGTTATAAGGGCAATTTCAAAGACGGGCGCTTCAATGGTCAAGGCACCTTCACTTCGCATGAAGGCTGGCGGTATACCGGCACCTTTAAGGCCGGCGCCGTCACCGGCAGTGGCACCTTAACCACGAAACAAAATCAGACATATCGGGGGTTCTTCAAAAATGGCCAGTACCACGCACAAACACATTAGAATCAAATGGTTCAGTCTTGTCCGCGTCACCGGCCTGGTGTTGGTTTTAACCTATCATTTTTTCCAAAATGAATACCCTGGCGGTTTTATCGGCGTTGATATCTTCTTCACCTTTTCCGGCTTTTTGATCAGCAGCCTGATGATTGATGAATTCGCTCGCACCCATACCTTTGGCTTACTGGCGTTTTATCGGCGGCGGTTCTACCGCATTGTGCCGCCGTTAGTCTTAGCCGTGCTGGTGGTGATTCCCTTCACGTTCTTGGTGGGCACCGACTTTATCACCAACATCGGTCAGCAGATTGCCGCGGCAGTGGGCTTTGTGACCAACTTCTTTGAAATCGCCACTGGCGGTTCCTACGAAAACAACTTCATCCCGCACTTATTCGTCCACACCTGGTCTTTAGCGGTGGAAATGCACTTTTACCTGATCTGGGGCGTGGTGGCTTACCTGCTCAGCCGCGTCTTCCAAAAGCGGCCTGAAACCGCCACGGCCCGCCGCACCGATTTTCGCATGGCGATGTTTGCCGTTTCGGGCGTCCTCGCCATCGTCACCTACTTGTTGATGGTGGTGCAGGCGCAAGGTCTGAAAGACTTCTCGCCGGTTTACTTCTCCAGTTTCACCCACAGCTTTCCATTCTTCGTCGGCGCCATGATTGGCACCTTGACCGGCGTGGCGGTGCTGCCGAATTGGTTCACCCAAAGCTTCAAGCGTATGAACGCTTGGGTGCCAGCCGCCGTGATGGCAGGCGCCGCAGCCCTGCTGATTGCGCTAGGGTTTGGGCTTGATTTCGACCAAATTGCCACCTACAACTATGGCCTGCTGGTGGCGACGTTGCTGGCTGGGGTCATGATTGTGGCAGCGCGGATTTTGCATGAAAAAACCCCGACCATTGCCGAACCTAAGGTGATTACCTTCCTGGCTGACATTTCTTACAGCTTATATCTCTACCACTGGCCGCTGTACGTGATCTTCTCCCACCGGATGGATAATACGCTCGCCGCTGGTCTGACCGTCCTCGTCGGCGGGGCGTTCTCAGCGTTGTCGTACTACATTATCGAACCCGTGATTGCTGGTCGCCAAGGCAAGTTTCTTCACTTCCGGCTGCCTGGTCGCTATGTGGCCGCCCCAGTCATCGTGGCTGCCTTAGCCCTCACCGCGGTTACTGTGCAACGCGTGCAAGCGGCGCCAGAACTATCGCATTTGGAACAAACCTTGTGGATCGGTGGCATTCAGCAAGACGTTGCCCAATACAACACCAATGAAAAAATCATCATGGCGGCGCATGATCCTAAGAAAACGGCCCAGGCCGACTTAATGGCCAAGGCTAAGCAAGACGCCGAGGCTGCTGCCAAGGCGCATCCGGACAGTTATGCCGCGGTCAATAAAAACAGCACCGCCGCGAAATATGGTATTCCGGCTGGGGTCACCATCATTGGCGATTCGGTCACGCTGGGCACGGCCCATTACTTAGGCCCGCATGTCGCGAACTCCGAGGTCAATGCCGCCGGGGACCGCAAGATGAACGAAGCCTATGATCTAATGATGCAGATGCAGCAAGCCGGCCAATTGCGCGAGTTCGTTGTCCTCAGCGTCGGGACCAACGCGCTGGATGATTACGCGCAGGTTTTGGACCGGGTCATTGCCGGCATCAAACCCGGTCACAAGTTGGTCTTCATGACGCCTTACAACGCTCAAGCCAGCCCCAGCTGGAACTCCAGCAAACTGGCAGAACTGGAACGCCAGCTGCCGGCCAAGTACAAGTGGATCACCATTGCGGACTGGGGCAAAATCGCCCCGCAGCATCCCCATGTCTTCAAAGGCACCGATGGCGTGCACTTCGGCGGGCATGACGATGGCGATGTGCTGTTTGCCCAAACCATCAATAATGGCCTGATTGAAGCGGCCAAGAAACCGGCAAAGAAATAAGCTTAGAAACAGTAAGGCCCTTCGGATTCACCATGAATCCGAAGGGCCTTCTTTTGTGCTAGTTTTGATTCAGGTACGTCACCATACCATACCCCACGCCGTTTTCGGTGTTAGGTTTGGTAATGAACTTGCCAACTTGCTTAATTTCCGGCGCCGCGTTGCCCATGACAATCGGCACCCCAACCATGTTCAGCATCGGCAGGTCATTGCCCCCATCGCCAAAGGCTGCGGTTTCTTCGCGCTTGAGGTTTTCTTTCGCCATCAAATAGGCAATGCCGCGCGACTTTTTGGCGTCCTGGGAAGTGATTTCTAGCCAAGCAGATCCAGAATGTTGCGCAGAAACGCCCGGATAATCAGCCTCAGCGAAAAAGGCCAGCATCTTGGCCATCACCGCTTCATCGAAGTTAATCAGCATGATTTTGAGAATGTGGCGCTCACCGGTGGCAAAGACCTCTTGATACGGCTTAATCGTCGGGTGCAAGCGGCTGACGCGAATTTCGCCTTCGATGTTTTCATCCATCCGTTCCGCATACCAGTCTTCCCCATCGTAATAACTCACCGACGTCGATGGAAAGCGCGCTAATACCGCCCCAATAATCGCCTGCGCGGTATCACTGGCCATGGCCGTTTCGGTCAAAATACGTTTGCCGGTGGCCGTCGGTTCAAAAATCATGCCGCCGTTAAAAGCAATCTGCGGTCCCGTCAAGTGCAGCACGTCAATGGCCTCGACCATTTCCCGCGGCGAGCGGGCCGACACGAGCGTCAGCGGCAACTGACTTTGCGCAATCAACGCCGCATTTGCCGGCGTCACCCGCCCTTCGTCATCGAGCAACGTGCCGTCCATATCCGTAAACACCCATTTGATCAATTAACCCACTCCTTGTCTGGTTGGCGCCTTGCGCCACTACTGCTTTCCATTGTGAAGGGCCTAGGCCAAGGCGTCAACCGTTCGTGCATAAATAACAAACTGCTTTCATCACCATTAGTTAGAAAATGACGCTTTCAAGTATGATTTAAGCCGCTGCGCCGTGCTTTCATCCAGGCATCAAGCTTGACTTGAAGGCCGTTTTCATTATACTAAGGCAGGTAAAGTGAGTGCTCACTCAAAGTCGAGGAGGGGCGAGATGAAACCAAAAATTCAAACCTACACCGCCTTTGACGCTGACCTGGTGCAAACCCGGGGGCAAGCCCAGCCGCTGCCGGCCAATTACGATTGGGCCCAGCGTCAAAGACCGATGCTCTATCGCCGGCTGCGGCAGCTCGGCAAGACCTACTGGCAAGCCAAGCTTCACGCCCGCTTCGTTAACCTCGCGCTCCTTCAACACGTTGACGGTAGCTTCTTCCTGTATGGCAATCATACCCAAGCCTTTGGTGACCCGTTCTTGCCAGCAGTGCTAAGCCCGCGGCCAGTGGCGACTTTAGCCGCCGCGGCGAATTTAACCGTTCCAGTGCTGGGGCCGCTGCTGCCGCATGCCGGCGCGTTGGTGCTACCAGAAACAGCTAGCCAAACGCGGCGCTTTATGACCCAACTCAAAAAGGTGGTGGGTGCCGGCACGCCGGTGGCCATTTACCCTGAAGCCCATGTTTGGCCGTATTACACTGGCATTCGGCCGTTTAAACCAGGGAGTTTTCACTACCCCGTCCAATTTAACCGGCCGGTATTCAGCTTCACGACCACTTATCAGCGCCATCACGTCACCATTTACCTCGATGGGCCCTTTACCCCTGACGAAAGTCTCCCGCTGCGGGCGAGGCGGGAACAGCTGGCCCAGCAAGTGCACGCCGCCATGCAGCGGCGCGCTCAAGCCAGTACCTATCAACATATTCAGTATCGGAGGCAGACGCCATGAATATTCTTTATTGCGGCGATGCCAGCGTTCAAAATGGGGTCTTGCTATCGGCGCTATCGTTGGCCCAGCACCAAGCGCCCCTGCACCTCTACCTCTTCACGGCGGCCTTAACGGTCAAAGGCGAGCGCAAGAGGGCGTTGACGCCGGCGGCTGCGACTGAACTGCAAACCGCGTTGCAGGAGGCCGATCCACGCAATACCGTGCAATTATTCGATCTCACCACTCTAGTGAACCAAGCCCCACCAAAGGCTAACTGGAACACGCGCTTCACACCTTACTGCATGCTGCGGCTGTACGCCGATTTGGTACCAGACTTGCCAGACCGGTTGCTTTACCTCGATGCTGACGTGCTGGCCCTCAAGCCGATGACGGCCTTTTACGAACAGCCGCTGACCACCACTGAATGTGTGGGCGTGCTGGATCATTACGGCCAGTGGTTCTTTCATCAACGCCTCGGCCGCGACTACATGAACTCCGGCGTGCTCTTATTGAACCTAGCCCTAATTCGCCAAACCGGCTTGTTTGCCGCCTGCCGTCAGCGCTGCACCACCCAGCGCATGTTCATGCCTGACCAAAGCGCGCTGAACAAACTGGCCCAGGGCAAACGCCTAGCGCCGCGCCGGTTTAATGATCAGCACGGCCCGCATGCCGATACCGTGCTGATGCATTTTTCCACCCGCCTGTCGTTTTGGCCGTGGTTCCATCCGGTCACTGTGAAGCCTTGGCAGGTTGAAGCGGCTCAGACGCTGCTCGGCGCTGCCACCCCGACCGCGCTTTATCGCCAATATGAAGCGATTTTAGCTACCAGAAAAGGATGATTTTTCATGACGCAACCCATCACCATTTTTTATGCTGTCGACGACCACTATGTCGACCCGCTGACCGTTTCGCTACGCTCGTTGGTGCAAAATGCCGACCCAGCCAAGCAATATCAGGTCATTATCTTAACCGAGCACCTGACCCCGGCGCATAAGGCGCAATTAAGCGCCCAGGCGACGGCCAACGTCAGTGTCGCTTTTCAATCGATTGTCGCTCGGCTGAAGACCCAGATTACCGATAAAGGCAACAAGCTGCGGGCAGACTATTTCACTTTCACCATCTACTTCCGGCTTTTCATCGCCGAACTGTATCCTGACCTCGACCGCGCGGTGTATCTCGACGCCGATACGGTGGTGTTAACGGATATTGCCAAGTTAACCGCCACGCCGCTCAACGGTGCCTTACTGGGCGCCGTGATTGACCCCTTCATGGCGGCCAATCCCGAAACCACCGCCTACACCAAGGAAAGCGTGGGCGTGGATGTGGCTGCGTACTGCAACTCTGGGGTGCTCCTGATGGACCTGCAGCAGCTGCGTGACCGCCATTTTGCTGAGCACTTTTTGACCTTGCTGAATACCTACCATTTCCACAGCCTGGCGCCGGACCAGGACTACATCAATGCCATTGCCCGTGACCGGCTGCTGCATCTGGATGAAAGCTGGAATGTTCAAGGCGAGCGGCCCATTGCCGAGCCAAAAGTGATTCACTACAACCTCTTTGACAAACCGTGGCATTATGCCAAGGTTCCGAATGATCAGTATTTTTGGCAATACGCAGACCAAATGCCGGCCGTGGCGCAAGCCCTGCGCCACACGCAACAAGCCTTCGGGCCCAAGCAGGTCGCAGCGGATCAAAAGCACCAAGCCGATTTAATCCAACTAGCCGTGACCACCAACGCAGAACCCGTGACCTTCGCTAGTATGGCTGCGGCCGGAAAGCAGGTGCAACTATGATTGAGCCCAATGTTGATCCGCACTTACCCGTGGTGAAAAATATCGAACAGGCCGTCCAAGAAGGCCGCTTCAATGATAAAGTAGAGGTGAACGATCCGAGCTTGCCGGCCAGTGAGCAAAAGGATGTCATCGCTAATTATTTGCGGCGCCAGCACACCTGGCGCCACCGCGTTAACAACGTGATTGTGCGCACTGGCATGAACCTGACCGCCCGCTGGCTTGGCCGCACCGTCACCATCACCGGCCAGGCGAATTTGGCTGGTGTGCACGGCGGCGCGATTGTCACCAGCAATCACTTCAGCCCCATGGAAAATCTCGTGGTGCGCAAAGGCCTGGGCTTACCACGGCTGTACATTGTCAGCCAAACCACTAATCTCAAAATGCCGGGCACGCTGGGCTATGTCTTCAACAACGCTGACATTCTGCCGATTGCGGCGGATGTCAATTACCTCGCGCATGAGTTTCCCGCGATGCTGGAAAAGGTGTTAGCCGCCGGCCGAGATGTGCTCATCTATCCCGAGCAAGAAATGTGGTACAACTACCGCAAACCGCGGCCGCCGAAGCGTGGGGCTTATTACTACGCGGCGCAATTCAATGTACCGATTATTTCGTGCTTCGTGGCCTTACACACCAGCAGTCGCCAGGTTTCCCCGGCGTTCAATGCCGTGTCCTATCAACTTGAAATTTTGAAGCCGATTTATCCGAATCCAACCAAAAGCGTGCGGGCCAACAGCATTGCCATGATGAATCAAGATTATCAGCAAAAATGCGCCGCCTATGAACGTGCCTATCACCGGCCGCTAAGCTACACCTTCAGCCCCGATGATATTGCCGGCTGGCGCCAGTAAGCTTTGGCGGGTGCCGCCGAGAAAGAGGAGCTCATGTCTAATTTAACCTTATTCGAATCCGCGCATGTCCTCGCTGGCTATACCCAAAAGCAGCGCCAAATTCTTGATGCCGCGATTTCAGTGTTCGCCGAAAAAGGCTATGCCGGCGCCAGCACTCATGAAATCGCCAAACGCGCCGGGGTCGCAGAAGGCAATATCTTCGCCCGTTTCGGCAGTAAGCGGGGTCTCTTGAATGCGGTGATCAAGCCGATTATCAATCAGATTTTCCCCAACGCGATGGCGGAAATGATTCAAAATCAGCTCAACCTCCCCTTCCCCAGCCTCGCCGATTTTTGCCGAGAGCTGGTGACCGGCCGCTTGCATCTGTTGCGGGACAACACGGCAGTGGTCAAAGTTTTCGTCACTGAGCTCTTCAGCCAGGAACAAATTCGCGAGCTGATCATTCAGCGGTTTAGCGATGATTACTGGGTGCAACTCACCGCGACCTTGGATCAGCTCAAAGCCCACGGCCAGCTGGTGCAATGGGACAATCATGCCATTATGAAATGCCTGTGGTCGATTGTTGGCGGAACGGCAGTCGGCGCCTTATATTTTGGGCAGCCACTAGATGATCAAAGCATTGGCCTCACCGTTGAAGCCGCCATCAAGGCGCTGACGCCGTAATGCCCTTTCAAACAGCAGACTTGAAGACGCTAACTAGCGCCTTTTTTTGTTGGCTAAGGGTTGGTTCTGAATTGCCCAAACCGGGTTAATGTTCGGGTTTTGGTCAAAAATGAAAGTTTCCATGAAAAAATGCCGTAAATTTGCCATTGTTCATAAAGACACGAACATTGTTTGAACATTTTACGAAATTATCCTTGAAATTAGCGATTTGGACTCCTATACTGATTTTGAAAAGCGAAGGCCGGTCATCGACGCCTGATCAGCGCCGCCGATTTTTTCGGCAAATGTTCGGTTTTTGCTTGCTGAGCTGCTCGGACACTAATACTTTTGTGGGGGACTAATAATGAAGTTCTGGAAAGCACTTGCCGCGTTGAGCACCGCCGCCATTGCCGCCGTTTCCTTGGCCGCTTGTGGCAGTAAAGCCGCTACCAAAAGCAGCGACAGCTACACACCAAAGACTTTGAACATTCAATTCGTGCCATCATCTAACGCCAACACCTTGGAAGCCAAGGCCAAGCCGCTGGAAGGCCTGCTCAAGAAGCAACTGGGCATTCCCGTTAAAGTTTCTGTTTCCACCAACTACAATTCCATTGTTGAAGCCATGAAATCGAAACAAGTGGATGTCGGCTTCCTGCCACCTGATGGTTATGTCCAAGCCCACAAGCAAAAAGCCGCCGACGTGCTTCTCATGGCCCAGCGTTACGGCATCAAGCAGCCTGGTGGCAAGAGCACCGGTAAGTTGGTCAACTACTACAACTCCATGATCCTGGTTAAGAAAGGCAGCAGCATCAAGTCCTGGAAGGATTTGAAAGGCAAGAACATCGCCGTGCAAGATGTCACCAGTTCTGCCGGCTACATCTGGCCGATTGCTGAAATCAAAGAAAAAGGCCTCGACTTGGTTAAGGATGCTAAGTTGACCACCGTTACCGGCCACGACCAAGGCGTCATGTCCGTCTTGAACGGCGACACCGATGCCGCCTTCGTCTTTGAGGATGCCCGGACGATCGTGCAAAAAGATGTGCCTGACATCATGAACAAAGTGGTGCCAATCTACATCACCAAGAAGCCGATTCCTAACGATACGATTTCGGTACGTTCCGATATGAGCAAAGCCTTCCGCACTAAGTTAGCCAAAGCCTTCAAGGCCGTGGCGAAGAGCAAGAAAGGTCACCAAATCATCTCTGAAATCTACTCCCATGAGGGCTATGTCAGTGCCAAAGACAGCGACTTCAATGTGGTTCGGAAGTACGACAAGATTTCAGACAGCATCACCAACAACAAGTAAGCATGCGAAGCGTTTGCAAAGAAGCTAGGCTCGCCTAGCTTTTTTTGTGGGACGGCCACGGAGGCAATTAGTTATGAAACAAGAAGCGACCCCTGTCATTGAATTCGATCACGTGAGCAAAATCTATGAAAACGGCGTGGTTGGGCTCAAAGACATCAATTTAACCATCATGCCCGGCGAATTCGTCGTGGTAGTCGGCTTAAGCGGCGCCGGCAAAAGCACCCTGATGCGCGCTGTGAACCGGCTGCACGATATCAGCCAAGGTGATATTCGGATTGACGGCGACTCCATCACCAAAGCCAAAGGCAAAAAGCTGCGGCAAATTCGCCGAAAAATCGGGATGATTTTTCAGAATTTCAATTTGATCAACCGGGCCACTGTCCTGCGCAACGTGCTCACCGGCCGCGTCGGCTATTACCCGACCTGGAAAATGGTGTTCGGCCTGTTCTCCCCTGAAGACAAGCAGCGCGCCTATCAGGCCTTGCAAACCGTTGAACTCGCAGATAAGGTCTACACCCGCGCCGATCAGCTCTCCGGTGGTCAGCAGCAGCGCGTCTCCATTGCCCGCGCGTTGACCCAAGCGCCAAGCTTGATCCTGGCAGATGAACCAATCGCCAGCCTGGACCCAGAAACCACCCGCCGCGTCATGGATGACCTCAAACGTATCAACCAGGAACTGGGTATGACGGTGCTAGTCAACTTGCACCAAGTCGATCTGGCCCAAGCTTATGGCAGCCGCATCATCGGTATTCGGGCCGGGGAAAAGGTCTTTGACGGCCCAGTCAGTGAAGCCACTAGTGCCGTCTTCGATGAGATCTACAACGGCGCAGAAGCGGAGGGCTAACATGGAAGACTTGTTGCCAAAACAAAAACTCAACTGGCATAAATGGGCACTCACCGCAGTGCTGCTGGTGGCGCTGGTGTGGTCGGCTTTCATTACCGATGCGCATCTCGGCTTGTTTTTCACCAACTTTAGCCAGTTCACCGAACTCTTTGTGGAAATGGCGCATGTGGATTGGGCCTACACCGGCTACACCTTGGAGCCGATGCTGCAAACCATCAAAATGTCGATTATCGGCACCTTGTTGGGCTCGGCCCTGGCCTTTCCTTACGCCTTGCTGGTGTCGCGGAACATTGTCACCAATAAAGTCGTCGTGGGCGTGTTCCGTTTCATCCTCAACATTGTCCGCACCATTCCTGACCTGATGCTCGCCGCCTTGTTCGTGGCGGTGGTCGGCATCGGGCCAGTGGCTGGGATTTTCGCCTTAACGATTTTCACCTTTGGCATGGTCAGCAAGCTGTTTTACGAAGCGATTGAAACCATCGATCCTGGGCCGCTTGAAGCCTTGCGCGCCGCTGGCGGCAACCGCATTGAAATTATCCGCTTCGCGGTGTTCCCCCAGATTGCCAACTATTTTGTTAGCTATGTGCTGTATGCCTTTGAAATCAACGTCCGGGCCAGCACCGTGCTGGGTTACATGGGCGCCGGCGGGATTGGGGTTTACCTGCAGCAGGCCCTGTCGATGTTCCGCTATGACCGGGTCGGCGTGATTGTGCTGGTCATCTTCGTGGTGGTGTTAGCCATCGATTATGTCAGTGGTAAAACAAGGGAGGCGCTCCTATGACAGAATTGAAACTCCCTAATCCCCCGGCGCAGCGCCGCTGGGGCAAGGTGCTTGCGGCCGTGATTTTTGTCGGCTTAGTCATCTGGGCGTTCACTGGCATGCCGGCGTTCAGTATCAAAGCCAACGCCGTCATGGTCACCAAATCGATCGGCGAAGGCCTGATTCATCCCGATTGGGCCTATGTCTGGACCGGCGATGGCGAGGATCTGACCTCCACCCTGCTGGAGACCTTGGGGATTGCCATTCTCGGGACCTTCATCTCCGCGGTGATTTCCCTACCGTTTGCCTTTTGGGCGGCGCACACCAAGCACAAGTTCTGGCTAGTGACGCGCTCTGGGAAGTTCGTCTTAACCGCCATTCGCACCTTCCCTGAAATCGTCTTGGCCTTGATGTTCATCAAAGCCGTCGGGCCAGGATCCTTTGCCGGTGTGCTGGCGGTGGGCTTCCATAGTATCGGCATGCTCGCCAAGCTGTTCTCCGAAGCCATCGAAAACATGAACGGTGGCGCCGGTGAAGCCGTCACGGCTGCTGGTGGGAGCGCGCTGGATGTCACCATGCTCGCCAGCTTACCGCAGCTCCTGCCAGAATTCGTCTCAAACACGCTTTACCGCTTCGAACTGGCCATCCGGTCTGCTTCCATCTTGGGGATGGTCGGAGCCGGCGGGGTCGGGACCCCGCTGATTTTCGCGATTCAAACCCGGTCGTGGCCGCGGGTTGCCATTATCTTGTATGGCATCATCGTGCTGGTCACCGCTACCGACTGGCTTTCCGGGGCCTTGCGGAAGCGGCTCGTTTAACAGTTACTATGCATATTGCCTCAAGGACTGGCTTCAACGCCAGTCCTTGAGGTTTTTTGAATCCGACGGGCTAAAAATTCTGGGCCAGAACAATCATGAAGATTGGATTTGACAATCATGGTATTCGCGGGTATGTTTAATTAGAAGTTTCAAATACGATGATAAGGAGGACATTTCGCATGACGGCATCTAAAAAGTTCATAACTAAATTGAATGCACGTCGACTGTCGTTTGTCCGCCAACGCCTCTAGTTTGAGGCAATCCATTCAGGTCAGGTAGCCAGTCGAGGTGCGACTGGCTTTTTTGATGCCAAAATTCTTGACATCACCCAACCTGGAGGACTTTTATTGAAAAATACAGCAGTACCATCGTTTCGTTTGAATCACTATTTTCGGTAAGCCCGGCGCTTGGGCCTCACTGTGACCTTCTGGCTCCTCATCAACGCTTTAGCCAATACGGCATACGGCGTGGCGTTGGGCCGGGCGCTGACTGCGCTGGGTCAACATGCGACGGGCACTTTTCTGACGTGGCTGGGTATCACCACCGCGGCCTTAACAGTTTACGCCGCACAGCGGTATTTCGAACCAGTGGCGGAAATGCGAGCCAATGAACAAATGGCTTTAAACATCCGGCGCGATTTGACCACCCGGCTCGCGCACACCAACACCAAGCAATTTCATGCCCACCCGGTGCCTGATTACACCTCATGGCTGACCAATGATCTCACCACCATTACTGAATACGGGTTTGAGAACTCCTGGCTGGCCTTGGAACAAGCATTGAATGTGGTCTTTGCCGGCGTGACGTTACTCCATTACCACTGGAGCTTGTTTGTCGCCGTCTTGGCATTAACCGGACTCATGCTGCTGGTGCCAAAGGCGTTCGTGGGCAAAATGAATGCCGCCAACGCCGCTGTCTCGCAAGCCAATGCGCGGTTAACCACGGTGGTCACTGATTTACTGAACGGCTTCGATCAACTCTTTATGCTCAATCAGACCCGTCACCTCCCTGGTCAAACCACGGCAGAGAGTCGGCACCTGCTCAGCAAGCGGGTGGCCTACGCCAAAGCTAGCAGCCGGTTTTACGCGGTGAACATCGCCGTCAACTTCTTTTGCCAACTCGTTATACTGGCACTAACCGGCTGGCTTTATTTTCAGGGCAAAATCCCGCTGGGCGTTTTTTCCACCAGTCAGATTTTATCTGGCACGATTTTTTCCAGTTTGACCGGCCTGACGGAAAACCTGGCCGAACGCCAAACCGCTCAGCCGCTACTGGATAAGTTTGCGGCGCTCCCAACCGCGGATCTCGCGGCCGGCCAACCGCTGACGTCGCTGAAAACTGCCCTAACTCTGGAGCAGGTTGGCTTTGCTTATCCAGGCCACCCGGCCACGCTCAACCAGCTGACTTACCAGTTTACCGCCGGCGGCCGCTACGCCATCGTTGGCCCCTCCGGTGTTGGTAAAAGTACCCTCTTAGCGCTGCTGGCCGGGAAACTTACCCCCACTGCTGGGACGATTAGCTTTGATGGTCAAAATCTCACCGCCATCGCGCCCATGGCCTTGCATCAACAGGTGGCAGTGGTTGATCAACAGCCGCTTCTGTTTAATCGTAGTTTGCGCTTCAACCTGACTTTAGACACCACAGACAGCGGGGCTGACCTAGGGCCGGTGCTAGCGGCGACTGGGCTGGACCCGCTAGTGGCCAGTTTACCTGAAGGCTTGGACACTGTGATTGATTACGCCAGTGCCAATTTATCCGGCGGTCAACGCCAGCGCATTGCCTTGGCTAGGGCTCTGCTCGCCAAGCGCTCAGTGCTACTGCTGGATGAAGCGACGGCCAATCTGGACCCCGCTTCGGTGCAAGCCATCACCAAAACGGTTTTGACTTGGCCTGACGTCACGGTGATTATGGTCACCCACCACCTGACCGAAGCGCTCGCGGCGCAACTAGATGGCATCTTAACGCTCACGCCGCAGCAGTGAGGGACAACTTCTGCTTGGAATGGACGATTACACCCGGCGTTTGCTGGTGTACAATTAGATTAACCACAAGTTCAGAGGAGAAGTCGGATGTTAAAACGCTTGGGACAAGTACTCGCCGCGTTGATCTTACTCGCGGTCATCGCTGCCGGCCTGACGGTGGCGGCGCCGCATCGGCAAGGCGCTAGCCATGAACTCACCACCAGTAAAACCCCGGTGCTGTGGGTGCTGTCGGATTCGCATTTCATCACCCCGCAGTTGCATGATCAAGGCGAGGCCTTCACGGAAATCAAACAGTCAGCGGCAGGCAAAGATATCCAGCATCAACCTGTCGCCATCAAGGCCCTCGTGCACGCGGCGTTAACCGCAAAGCCGCGGCCTACCGCCGTGATTTTGACTGGCGATGTCACCTTTAACGGTGAACGCGCCAGCGCGGAGGACCTGGCCAAGCGCCTGGCGCCGCTGCAAGCCGCTGGCATTCATGTGCTGGCCATCCCTGGCAATCACGATATCTACGACGGCTGGGCCCGCAAATATAAGGGCAAAAACCAGTACAAGGTGCCGCAAATCAGCCCCACCGAGTGGCGCCGCATTTTTAGTGATGGCTATCAAAGCGAAATTGCTGAAGATCCGGCTTCGCTGAGCTACACGATTGCACTGAATGCGAACTATCAACTGATTATGTTGGATTCCAACATCTACACCATTCAGCCGTCCAATCGCAACCCGAACACTGGCGGTGAACTGAAACCAGCCACCATGAGTTGGCTGAAAACGCAGCTGGCCGCGGGCAAAAAGGCCGGTCGCACCAGCCTGGTGTTCATGCACCACAACCTTTACCAACATAATCATGTCGTGTCGACGGGCTATGTGCTGAACAATGCCAAAGCGCTGCGCAAATTGCTCACCCGCTATCAAGTGCCGGTGCTGTTCTCTGGCCACATCCACGCCCAAGACGTGATGGCAGGCGGTGATGGTGAGCCCGTCGAAGTGGTCAATGGCTCTTATTCAATCTCACCCGCTGGCTATGGCGTGGTGCAACTCACCAGCAAGGACCTGACCTACACCCGCAAGCAGGCCGACCTCACCCCAGTCTTGACGGCTAAGCAAAAGCAGAACCCGGAACTGGCGCACTACCAGCGTTACTTGAAAAAGCTGTTCCTGCAAAATGGTGAAGGTCTCGCGGTCCAAAGCCTCTACAACCGCCCTGGCATCACCGAAGCTGACTTAGACGCCGGCATGCACTTCATGGGTGAACTCAACTGGCGCTTCTTCACCGGTCAAGATCACATCTCAGATGCTGAAGTCAAAGCCCTCAAGGAAACTCGCGGTTATCAGGTGGACGCCAAAACCGCCTCGCTGAAACGCTACATCAACACGATTATTCAGGATACGAATATGAATGATTTGCATTTCACCATCAAAACTAAATAATCAACCACCGGCGGCTAAAATAGTCGCCGGTTTTTTTGACGAGACGGATTTACAATTCAAGTGCAACAAATTAGTCAAATAGAAAAGACTCATAGCCTGAGTCCTTGTAAAATGGAATCACCACAACACCAACTACAAGGAGAACTCGGCTATGAGTCCGTACACCCAT
>NZ_BTTP01000021.1:0-36190 GCF_036246225.1 Lacticaseibacillus salsurivasis | reverse complement strand
AACCATCGTCCCAGACGTATTCTGAACTATCTTCGCCCATGCGATTACTACCGATGCATGGCGTAACAGCCTAGACCACTATCAAGAATTCGTTATCATCGTTGCACTTGACTTGAAAATTGAGGAAACAGTTTTTGTTGTGCTTTTCTTGCGGCAATCTCTCTACGTCCTTTGGGAATTAACGAGATTATCCTGATAAAGATCCGCTTTACATAGTCAGTTTCGCTTTCATCAGATTTATGGGTAATTGGGCTTTTACTCCAAGTGAATGAAGTGGTCACGGCAAATCTAAGCAGCTCATTGGTGAGGCTAAAAGTGGGCCGCCCCCACTGATCCTTACTAGGGTTATCTTTTTGAGTTGGAACATGGCAACTTAATTCGAACTCTGCGCCTTCAAGCTCAAACTCAGCATCATAGCGACCGCGATAATTATGATCATCGTTCTTGAGCTTCACCGTAGCGCCAACCGAAGCCAGTGCTTCCAGTAAAGCATCTGCAATGATCAGCGCTCCTGCTGGAGTTCTCTTTTCGTACCTGCTATGAAACCACAGCATAGGCGCAGGACGGGAATAACCGAGATAGTAAACCGGTTCAGATTTTTTTACCCGGTACACCTGGTCGATTAAGGGGTGAAGATGCTTGGGTAACTGGGAGGGGACGCTCAATTGTTGATATGCTGAAATAATCGCGGAACGATTGGTGAGCTCAATTTCCTTAAAAATGGGCGGGTAAGTGGCTTCAAGCTTGGTCTCTGAAGAGTGATGGTTGGATGGCGGTGACGGCTCGGGCGTGGAGAGATTTTTTGCCTGACGGAGTTGCTTTTGAGGAACTTCAAGTACGGTGAGCTCAGATTCTGGCAACGGTGTCCTGGGCAGAGGGTTTTCACGTTGACGCATCATCCAATATTGAGGATTAGGCAGTGGAATGTCGGCCTGCAAAAGAACATTTTTGAGTTTTCCTGGTGTAGTGCCTAGTTCTGATGCGCTTTTGACCAAGCCCTTGGTCCATATCCAGTGGTATAGCTTTTCCCTTTTTATTGTAATCATTGTAAATCCTCCTGTACACGTATCGATTGCTGTTCGGTCATGCTCATTAAGCACTCGAGCTAATTACCTGTCAACGGTTGGAGGCGAACTCCACACGAATAAGTGAGTCAGTTTTCTCGTCATCTGCTTTCGAATCAATGCCAAACTATTTTCATTCGAGCCCCATTCTCTTTTATAAGTTCATCCAAAGTTGCCTATTACATTGTGCCATAAAGAATAGTCATTCCGATAATAAAAGCCAGCTCAGATTTTTTCTGAGCTGGCTCTATCGTTGGATAGGATTTATGTAAAAAATCAAATAAATTCTACCCATTTCGATTTGTTTCACTTCGTCTGAAATACCGGTAAGCCCGGCATTTACTGTTCATTCGCGCTAGGGTTTATTCCCATTCTGTTGCCCCGAAAAGCCGAATGAACGCAAATGAGCGCCGTTAAAGGCTTTTGAATTTCGATAAGCTCAATTATATCACAAAAAACAGCTTTGGAAGCAGCATAAAAGTTGCACGGTGCAAATTGGAGAAAACTTCATATCAACAGCAAGCGTAGACCCTCAATGTCCGAGCGGTCTATTTTTATTTCCTGTTTTTTATTTGTCTCCGACTTATTTGCCGATAATAGTCGCCCGTTAATTTTCCAAATAAAATAACAGGCTTACGTTGCTGAACCGTAATTCAGCTTCACTTTTGTTGCACTTAGTTCACACGCTGCTACTGAAAAATAAGAATGGAGGAATTACATTGATGAAAGCAGTTCGGCGAACCTCCGTATTCGCCGCTCTAATTGCAATCTTCGTCCAGCTTTTTATCCCGGCCTCAATGGCGATTGCCGCCAGCATGACCAACACCAAGGTCGCCGACTGGCGCAACACTTGGCACCTGCATCTGTTTAATGGCTTACATTGGACGGACACAGGTATGTGGATGAAAAAGGTGGACGGCAAAGTTGCCTTCTGTGTGGAGCACGGGGTCGATCTCGATATGAGTGGCTCCGGCTACAACCCCAGCACCTACTCCGACGCTAAGAAGGATCAACTAGCCAAGATTGCTTACTACGGCTACTACCAAAACCCAACCAACCGCAACTACGCCGTGACCCAGATGATTATTTGGGAAACGCTCGGCGATTCGTTACTCACCACACCTAACAAGACCTATCAATCTGAAAAGAAAGCAATCCTTGATAAGGTTGCTGCGCATGATCGCAAGCCATCTTTCAACGGTAAGCAAATCACGCTGGCAGTCGGTGATTCAATCACCTTGACTGATACTAACGGACGGCTCGCAGCTTTCGCCCAGCAAACGGCGAACACCGCGAGCCTCAATATTACGAAGTCTGGCAATAAGCTCACGCTGACGGCCACTGCCCAGTCGAAGGAATCTGGTAAGGTGGCTTATGCGATTGCCAAAGCTGCTGACGTGGGTACCTCTTTCGTCTACACGAAAGGCTCACAACAAAAGCTCGTCAACTTCAAGCTGTCCAACAACGGCGAGTTCTCTCTACCTATTAAAGTTAATCTCAACGGTAACGTGAAAGCCCAAAAAGTTGACGCCGATACCAACAAGGCGCTACCGGGTGCCAAGCTCAAGTTTGAATACGATGGCACCACCAAGGAAGTCACGACTGGCACTGACGGCTATGCTGCCCTGAACGGGATCAAAGCTGGTACCAAGATCAAAATCAGCGAAGTCACCGCTCCTAACGGCTACGTCAACAAAGGCGAACTCAAGGAAGTCACCATCGAACCCGGCAAGACCGTTGAAGTTGTCCTCGGCAACAAGGAGCAACTCGGCAATGTGACCCTCGCCAAGATCGGGCGTGAGTTCGGCAGCGACATGTTCAATGCCTACTACTCGCTTAACGGCGCTGTCTACGGGATCTACACCAATAACGGAACACGGGTTGGCGCAATCACGACCGATGGCAGTGGCAAGGGAACCTTGCAAAACCTCAAGCTCGGTAGCTACTACGCACTGGAAGAAAAAGCCCCTGCTGGCTATGTTCTGAACACGACCAAGCTGCCGTTTGAATTGAAGTATGCTGGTCAAACTGTCGCGGTCACCACTGCTCACGTCGATACGACTGATCAAGAACAACGCGGCACTGCCACGATCATCAAAGAAGACACCGTTACGGGTAAGCAGCCACAAGGTGCTGCCAGCCTTAACGGTGCTGTCTACGAACTTCACCGTGCAGCCGATGACAAGCTCGTGAAGTCGGTGACGATCGCCAACAACACCGCGTCTGTTTCCGGCTTGGAACTTGACGATTATTACTGGCAAGAAGTCAAGGCGCCGACCGGCTACGTTCTTGATCTACAAAAACACGCCTTCAAGTTGGCTTACGCTGGTCAGAACGTCACCACTGCAACTGCTACCACGACGGTCAAGGAACAAGTCATCACTGGTGATCTCGACTTGCTCAAATACGGGAACTACGACTGGTCAACGCAAGGCAAAGGCACTAAGTCGGTCATGCTCAAGGACACCCAGTTCACTGTAACCAGTAAGACCACTGGCAAGGTTGTTCGTACCGGCCTCACCGATGCCCAAGGCTACGTGAAGTTCACAGATCTACCTTACGACACTTACACCGTCACTGAAACCAAGACACCAACAGGCTACAACGGGATCAAGCCGTTCACTGTCACGGTTGACGGCACCCAAAAGTCCCAGCATTACAGCATCGAAAACAAGGCAATCGAAGAAAAATTGCGGGTGGTCAAGGTCGATACCGAAACCGGGAAGACCGTGCTACGCGCTGGCGCAATCTTCCGTGTTAAGAACCTGCAAACCAACAAGTACGAAGTCCAGCCAACTGCTGATAAGTCCGGCACAACTGACAAGTTTGCTACTGACAACTCCGGTGAGTTAATCACCGCCGAAGCGCTTGGCTACGGCAAGTACCAGCTCGAAGAAGTTCAAGCCCCAGAAGGCTATGTATTGGCGAAGAAACCTGCCAAATTCACCATCGACGGCAGCGACAAGGACGGCATCGTGGTCATTAAGTTTGCTGACCTCTCCCAAAAGGGTGTCGCCACCTTGACCAAGACCGGGGCTACCCCAGTCGTCGTTGAAAAGGTTGAAACTGAATATGGCGATCAGTATAAGTATCGCTACGACTACACCGCCCTCGCTGGTACGAAGTTCGAGTTTAAAGCAGCCGAAGATATTACGACTGCTGACGGCACGGTTCGTGCACACAAGGGTGACGTGGTTGCTACCGGCACCACTGACGCTCAAGGTCAGATTCAGACCCCAGAACTCTATCTTGGTAAGTACACGGCAACTGAAATCTCTGCACCAAACGGGTTCATCATGAACACCGATCCGATTGCTTTGGAACTCAAGTATGCCGGTCAAGAAGTGACAGTGACCTCCACCTCACTTGAAGCCAAGAACGACTTCCAGCAGCTCGACGTTTCGCTCACCAAGCAAGAAGAAAGTATTATTGGCTGGAAGGACAACCTCCCAAAAATCAAGAACGTCGATGCCAACGGTCAGGTCTTCGGCTTGTTCACTCAAGGCGAGACCAAGATTGGCGACACTGTGATTCCTTCCGAATCACTCGTCGCCACCACGACGGTCAAAGACGGTAAGGCTGAATTTGGATTGATTCAGTTGCCAGAAGGCTACTACTTCGTGAAGGAACTTGATGCTGGTGAGAAGCACGACTTGAATACCACGATGTACGGTTTCCACTTCCACACCACCGACAACACGGAAATCAAACACATTGACCTCAATGACGGCAAGGTGATCGACAACAAGCTCCACGAAAACGAACTGTCATTCAAGAAGATCAATGAAGTTGCCACACTGGTTTCAGGTAAGGGTTACACCTACGCCATGACTGGTAACGCTACTGGTACGATTTTTGAACTGCTTGACGCTGACAAAAAGGTGATTCAGACTATCACCGTCGGCAAAGATTCCACTGGCTCCATCAAGCACCTACCAGTCGGCACCTTCTTTCTCCGTGAATCCAAGCCTTCCGCCACCAACCTTGTCTTATCGAAGGAAACCCTCAAGCTCGTGTCTACTAAGGACGGTGTGACGGTTTTCGATAGCAAGGACAAGCAGATTGGGGATACCAAAGCTGACGCCAAGGAAACTGCGATTGCCTTTGAACTGACCAACGACTTGATCAAGGGCACGGGCGAACTGACCAAGACCGACGTTGCGACTGGGAAGCGGCTGCCAAACACCGGTATCCGCATTCTGTACCAAAACGGCAAGACGGTCGTATCTGGTCGCACTAACAAGAACGGGGTCTTCTCCTTTGGCAATCTGCCTGCTGGCAAGTACAGCTTCCAAGAATACGATGCACCAAAGGGCTACGAAATTAGCGAAGCCCTCGTGCCATTCGAAATCACTAAGGATGGTGAAATCGTGAAGGCCGTCATGACCGACAAGCAGACGCCTAAGCCAGGTCTCCCACAAACCGGTAACGCAACGTCCGGCTGGCTCATCGTCATCGGTGTGGTACTGCTGCTCGGCGTCCTCGCTGCAATGGTTGTGATCGGTGGTGCCAAGAAGAAAGACGGCAAGTAACATGCGCATTTCTTCTATTAATATGTACCCCGATCCCGGCGGCGACGTGCTGCTCCAAGGCGACATCGTACTGGATCATGTGCTTATCTTGAAAAACGTGAAGCTCATCGAAGGTCAGTATCGCTGGTATATCCAGTTTCCACGATACGCTGACGGTCGCACGGTTCATCCAGTCTCCAAGTCGTTTTACGATTATCTACTTCAACAACTAACCGAATACTATCACCAAGCCACAGCCGAGTAGCCCACCTACCCGGCTTTTTGAATACGAAAGGAAGGCTACAACATGGAACTCAAATTTGTTGCACCAAACATTGAAAAGACGTTCGGCCACCTGTACTTCGGTTCGCTCAAGCGCGAGCTGTCAGAGGGTGATCGCGACAATCGCAAGGTTGTCTCCCGCACTTACGAGTTGTTCTCCGACTTGCAGCGTACCGACAACATCGAGATCACCATTCCGTCGAAGAAAGGTGACAAGGCTGAAAGCATTGAAGTTGATGCACCAGTCACCATCATCAAGCCACGCATTGCAACTGTTGGCTATCGGATTGGTGAGCAAGCCTTTGTACGCTACGTCTGCAATGCCGACGATATTGTCCCAGTCAAATAAAAGAAAAGAGGAACTCACATGCGATTAGCAGAAGGCATCGTAATCGACTTAGAAGAAACCTTTGGCGTCTTAAAATTCTCCGGCCAGCGCCGCGAACGCTTCGTGCAAGACGAAGACGGCAACCTTACCGACGACGTGAAGGAACGCACCTATGACTTGAAGTCCATGAAACAAGGAATGATGATTCAGGTTTCCATTCCGGCTGAAGCTGGGGTCAAAGACTTCAAGTACAACCAGATTGTTACTTTGGTCGACCCAGTGATCGACACCGTGGCAAACGCGAACTTCAACCGAGTTGAAACCTCGTGGTACATGAAGGCCAAGGATCTCGTGATTGCCACCGCACCGACCAAGCCACAGGAGAAGCCAAACACCAATGACAAGAAATAGCTCACTGCCCCATTCCTCCCGCGCGCCGCCCTATGACAAAAAAAAGACGATTATACAATCGTCTTTTCAGAGCTAATGCAAGTAACGTTCAATCTGATCGGCTTCATAAGCATGTCCCCTATGACGGAGCTCTTTTATGAATACTTTCCAAGGTGGGATGTTGCTCATGTATGGATGTGAATCTGCACCTGTGTACATTCCGCCACCCGGGCCGGTATATAATCCACCGCCTGGACCAGTGTACATCCCGCCACCCGGGCCAGTATATAATCCACCGCCTGGGCCGGTATACATTCCACCTCCGGGACCGGTATATAACCCGCCACCCGGGCCAGTATACATTCCGCCCCCAGGACCGGTATACAGCCCGCCACCGGGTCCGGTATATGCGCCACCACCAGCACCAGTGTACAAACCTCCACCAGCTCCGGTGTAGTTACCACCGCCTGCACCAGTATATTGATTTCTAGGCCACATGTAATCGCCTTCTTTCTTAATACAATTATCTCTCTAATTCGCCTAACAATAAAGGAGTTGATCACAGATAATGACTTCCACATTGACCGTAGTTGGTCGTGAAGTGTTCATCGACGACTATAACGAAGAAATCGACAATGGCTACCGCCTTGATCCAGACGAGATTCTGCAAGACATGGTGGAACTCATGGAAGAAAGCCCGGAATCCTACCAGCACCTGTATATCGGCAGCGAACAGACCAACGACGGCATGAATAAGCTGTTCTCGTTCACTTCATATGAAGGTGAAGATGGCTTACGGCTCTCGTATCTAGGTGTCAGTGATGAATAAGAATGCGAGATCGATTCAACCACAAAGTTTTGAAATCACCGAATTCATCGAAGACTACACCAGACTTGTCAGAACGGATGGTGTTCCCCCAAGCACTGACTTTTTACAGGAATTGGTCGCTGATGCCGCAGCACAGGCAATGGACGGTCAATTCATTATCTGGGTTGATGACAACACGATTGATGACGAACCAAAGGAATTCATTTTCAACATGCTTGAAGATACCGTGATTTATATGGGTGTTGATTGAATTTCGTATTCCCATAAATGAAAGGAGACCGAAAATGTCCGCAATGAATATCGACGGATTCTTGGAAGACTACCCCGCGCTAGTTGACCCTAATTTCCACGATCCTAGCCCAGACGCTTTGATCGACATGGTACTAATGGCTGCCGAACAGGCAACTGCTGGCGAACCGTTTTCCATTTGGGTAGACAGCAAATGTACCCGCGATCACGAATCCAAAGAGTTCAGCTTCAACATCGACACCGAAGACCGACAACCATCTATTAAATATATTGGCGTCAAGTAACGCCCAAAGGAGAATTTCTATGAATGATCAAGTAACCCTCGTCAACTTGGACGACTTTCAACTTCACTACGAACACATCGCTGATTTTGACAACGGGGCATCACCCACTGGTGACGTCATCATCAACTTAATCGACACAGCTAATCACGCGGTTCAAGCTGGCATGAATGCTTGTGACTTGATTTTAGCCAGCGAGCAATGTGCTAAACCCGAAGCCTATCTCCAAGGCGCGCGCTTTAGTTTCAACGTTTCAAGTAGCCCACTTGGCCTTGTAATTGGCTACGACGGAGTGAATATAGACGAATGAAACTCACGTATCGCGGTAAACGGGTCTATCCGCGTCAACGCAACCTGCTCTACAACACGGCCATGATCGTTGTGGTTGGCTTGTGGGTGACTGGTGCTGCGATTGCCTATTGGCCGCTGCTAAAGCAAATCAACTGGAAATTCTTTAGTTGGCCGGACGTGGTTGCCCTGCCTTGGTCGTGGCTACCGCTGGTTATCACCAGTCTATGCACGGCACTCCTCTTTGGTGCTGGCTTGTGGGCATATCGAACACGGTTTGCGGATTCCTACAAGCAGATGGAACACCGCCAAAAGCTCGCCCGCATGATCATGGAGAACAAGTGGTACCAAACTGATCAAACCAGCAGTGAGAGTTTCTTCAAGGACTTAGGCTCAACGCGCATCAAAGAGAAGATCTCGCACTTTCCCAAAATCTACTACCGGCTCAAAGGCGGACTAATCCACGTTTCCGTTGAAATCGTCATGTCCTCCTATCAAGATCAGCTCCTGCACTTGGAAAAGAAGTTAGAGGCTGGTCTGTACTGTGAGCTTGTAGACAAGATTCTGCACGATTCCTACGTCGAATACACCTTGCTTTACGACACAATCGGCAAACGTATCACCATCGCTGACGTCACTTGTGAGCATGGCTCCATGCAGCTCATGGAAACTGTGGCTTGGCACTATGACGCGCTGCCCCACATGCTGATTGCTGGTGGCACTGGTGGTGGTAAGACCTACTTTATTTTGACGTTGATTGAAGCACTACTGAAAGACGGTGCTAAACTCACCATTCTTGACCCGAAAAACGCTGACCTCGCCGACCTTGCTGACGTGATGCCAGGGGTCTACTCGAAGCGGGAGGCCATGCTGGGTGCACTTGAAACCTTCTATCAGGACATGATGGCGCGTAACGACAAAATGAAGCAAATGGACGGATACAAGACCGGCGAGAATTACGCCTATCTTGGACTACCCGCCCACTTCCTAATTTTTGACGAATACGTGGCCTTCATGGATATGCTTGGCCGCGATGCCATGCAAGTCATGTCTAGGCTCAAACAGATCGTCATGCTGGGTCGCCAAGCTGGCTTCTTTCTCGTATTGGCTTGCCAGCGGCCTGACGCAAAATATTTAGGCGATGGGATAAGAGATCAGTTTATGTTTCGCGTGGCGCTTGGGCGCATGAGTGAGCTGGGCTATTCCATGATGTTCGGCGAAACCAACAAAGACTTCTTTCAAAAACCAATCAAGGGACGCGGCTACGTCGATACTGGCGGCAGCGTGATCTCTGAATTTTACACACCACTAGTGCCACGCGGCTATAATTTCCTCACCGAAATTGGTGCCGCAGCCAATACCGTACCTGCAACCCCAACAGAACAGGAGGTGCCAAATGAGCACTGATGTCAAAATCGAAAACTGCTCGCAATTTCTCAACGACTTTCACGAGAACGTGCCTTTCCAGTCTGACGAAGACGCGAAAGACCAACTTGAATGGATGGCAATGCACGCTCACGAGTACCCGGATTCACGAATCTGGATGGGCGCTCCCGGCGGACTGACAGCCGATCGTTTTCCGAAACGCTTTTGGTTCAACGTCACTATTGGCGACGACGGTGGCTTGATCATGACTTACACCAATGTCGCAGATGAAGGTGATGAAGAATGATTGCACCACAGTTTAGAAACAAGATGCAGTTTACAGAAGACTACGCCAATACAATCAAAGCTGGAACAATGAGTGATTCCGAAGACGCCTTAATGGAGCTTTGTGACTACATCGAGCCGTGGGAAGACGGCGATCACTGGCTAGAACTTACCGCTGATCGCACCGTATCAGGGAAACCCGTGTACTTCTGGTTCACGGTTGATATTTCTGGCGGCGGCATGGTTCTTACCTACCATGACTGGGCGCACCATTACTAAAGTTTCCAATAATCGGGCTATATACAAATTCCTTGTGTTTGAACGAAGCTACTCCCCCCTCAAGCAAATTAACAATTTGCAAGACAACTTCCGCCTCAGTTGGATACCCGGTATTTTCAACCCATCCATGCGTATTATCAGATTGTAGTGAAATCACTTGCTCCGGTTTTGAATTCGTCACGATAGTTGAATTATGAGTGACAATAAGCACTTGGCGATGGTCTTTTTGCTTACGTAGTGCTTCGACCAAGTGCTGGTAAATATAAGTGCTATCAAGGTTATCCTCTGGTTGGTCAAGAAGGAGAGGAGTTACATCTCCGCTTACAGCACCAAACATGAAAATAAAGTCTAACAGCGCGACTACTTTTTGCCCCAATGATATTTCGGAGATAGATTTAAACACCGTCATTTGACTGTCATTTTCAAAGCTGTTGATGTCAAACTGCAAATCAAACTGATCAACGTTCCGGTAATACTGATTCAATAGATCATATACAGAAAACCTTGATGGCCTAACAATCTTATCCTTAATTTTCCGTAGCACCTGATCCACATTTTCGACCGTGATTTTTTCAACTGAATTGTCAATGTCACGTGTGCTGATTTCACTAGCATAGCTCAACAACAACGGGCGGAGCTTCTCGAAATCCTCACTTCTGAACAGAAGATAGAGTTCTATTACCCCAAACTCATCCGATCCTTTTTCAAATAAATCCATCAATCCATCAGCATCAATATTGTAATTTAGAAACCAATGTTTAGATGTCTTAAACCAATCTCGATCAGTTTGTCTAAACCAATCAAAATATTGTGAACTAAGTGCTTTCTGTGTGTACGTGACACGCACACGTTTAGATTCAGCGTTAATACGCTGGATTTTGGTTAAAATCTTTGATTTATGATCTTCAAGTTTCTTGCTCACCAGCCCCGCTTGTTTCCTTAATTCTTCATCATTTTCAATAGATATTGCTCGAATCTTACCAACCTTCATAGAGGTTGAATTTAACTGACTTTCAATAAACGACGTAATGTGTCTATCGGATGCCTTCTTCACCAGTTCATTAACAGAATATGATGACCGAAAAACACGGTTAAAAAACTTTGTCTTTTCGATAACTTCATAGACGGCATCGTCGTGTAGCGAAAAGATTTGAATTTTTTCTCGGGTTGCTTTGGTTACTTTTTCCTCGTCAAATGTATCTTCCATTCGATCGTGATATTGCAGCTGGTGCTCCTGACCAAATAGATAGCCCCGCATGAATGCATCGTCACGAACCCCATCTATGGCCGGGTTAAAGACAACATAGTAAATTTTGCCTTCAACCGAGAGTGTTAACAAAATTCTACCTTGTTTGCAGATGTTCTTTAGCTGCGTAAGATCACGCACACGTTGTGATAGCACAAAACTGACACAATCTAGTAATGTACTTTTTCCAGTTCCTCTTCCACCAATGACACAATTCAATGCTGTTGAAAATGAAACAGAAAACGGACTGTCTGATTTTCCCAGAAAGCCATCCCCATCTATTGAAACGCTTTTGATAAATACATCAGGAAGTTCAGGACGATCAAACTTTAACGATACATCAGAATCCTCAATCGCGTTGCGAAGCATATTGTAATCAAGCTCCTGCCCTTTTAGCCAAAAGGTCTTTGTAGCTAGGTCTTCTAGGCAATGAGAATCTTCATCAAGGAAAAACACAGGACTGGTTACATTGTGGTTCTTTAACTGTCGTAAAACGTCTTGCTGTTTTTCGATTTTAGAAACGCCAACTACTTGCATGTTTTCCGCAGAGAATAAACGTTTTTTATACGCCCCACTACCATACTCTAATTTGAATACATCGGAGGTATTGATATGCGCAACATACGAGATGAACCCTTGCTTTTTGAACCACTCAACAACCTCCCATGAGGGCAGGTATGTCCCTGAATTTTCGCTCAAAATATTGGTATTAAGAAATTCGGCAACTAATGCTCTGCTCTTTGAAGAATCATCGGTAATTCCGACAACGTGCAATGAATCACCGCACGAGATTTCAACTCCAAATAATAAACTTGGTGCTTGTTTATTTGGAAGACACTTTTTGATGATATTGATAGCGACCTTAAGGCGTTCATACCCCGCCACCGTATTATGATCAGTTATCACAGCCACTCTAATTGATTCTAGATAAAGTTTTAGGGCTATCAATAAGTACCCCTCAAGCTCCTTCACGGTCTCAAACAACGAATTTTTTTCAACCATTTTATCCAGATATTCGTGTGTAATCCTTGCTAATTTGAATAAATCAAAATCCATAGCAATCTGATCAACTTCCGACTGATCATAACTCGTAAAAAGTCTCACAGATTCATTCTTACGTAAATACTTAGGAGCACGAACGAATTTGTAATCGTGTGATGCCGGAGTGTGAAAATGAATCAAAGTCTTTTGATATTCACCATATACTTGTCTGAGTTGCTCAATTCTTGTCAACGTTTGGTTTAGTTCAGAACTTGCGGTTCTACGGAATAACTCTTTTTCACGGAATGGCACAGCGACTCCCCCAGGCTAAATGTATTATCTAAACCCAATGATACTGCAATTTTATGACAGCTAGAATAGCATAAATCACTTTGAACAATGCTATCGCTGGCTATCACACTTGAATACCAAAACCCCTAGCTCTGCTTGCTCACCCTGCCGCCACGCGCGGCGTGCAGCGCGAAAGCCGCAAGCGTGAGTGGCAGCGGTCGGCGCCAGCCGACCGCTTACCCCCAGTACTCTAACAGGGGGGTATTAAATACAACGTCTGTGCCTGAACGCGGGGTAGAAAGGTTGACATGACGGCGTTTATACGAAAATTAGCAAATTGTGGATGGCACCTCCAATCCACAATTTTTATTTATCAAGAAAGGAGTGAGCCATTTGTACATGGAAGAATGGACAGATACGGTCAGGTCACGCCGAAAACAACTGGGGCTGACCCAAGTACAGGTTGCCCGCCGGTTGGGCGTCACCTCGCATCACTTTAGCCAAATTGAAAGTGGCCGGACTAACCCTAGTGCGTCACTGCAAATGGAAATCGACCGGCTGCTCAAGAACTGGAACGATGAGCCAGAACTGACGCTGATGTTTGACTACATGCGCGTGCGGTTCCCCACCCATGACGCCAAGGCCGTGATCACCAAGATTCTCGGTCTGACCCCAGAACACCTGATATTTGAGGAACACGGCTTCTACGGTTATTCGGCCATGTATATCTTCTCTAACATTCAGATTATGGTGGCACCGGTCGGCTCCAACCTCGGCACTCTGGTCGAAATGAAAGGCCAAGGCTGCAGGGAGTTTGAGGGGATTCTGCTTAGCCACGGTGAGAACTGGTACGACTACTTCCTTCGGGTCGATGAAGCTGGCGGCATTTTCAAACGGGTCGATATTGCGATTAACGACATGGTTGGCTTGCTAAGTATTCCAGAGCTGGTCGATAAGTGTTTGAACAATGAGTGCATCTCGGTCATGCGGTCGTTCCAAGGGCTGCAATCAGGTAAGCTCGTGGATCTCGACGAGGCTGGCCGGGGCAACACACTATACGTTGGCACGATGAAAAGCGACGTGTATTTCTGTATATACGAAAAGGCCGCCGAACAAGCCGCCAAGCGCGGAATTGCCATTGCCGACACCCCGATCATCAACCGCTTTGAGATTCGTTTGAAAAACGAGCGGGCAATCAAGGCGATTGAGAGCATGCTGATTACCCGTGACGCCGAAAAGGTCGCATTTGGCATTATCACCCGCTACATGCGCTTTGTGGATGTTGTTCCGGACAAAAGCCGCCTCAAGTGGCCGCTTAACGAACGCTGGGCATATTTCCTTGGTAAAGGACGCCAACCAATCCGCCTAACTACTGCACCCCAGCCCTTCGACCTGAACAAGACCAAAGCATGGCTCCAAAAACAAGTCATGCCAACGCTAAAGGTCATCAAGGAAATCGACAACTACTTCGGCACTACCGACTTGCAGCTCATGATCAAAGACGCCGAGCTGACCGACAAACACCTCAAGCTGATTGAGCAACAGACGGTTGCTAGCGAGGAATTAGGAGGTGACATGTTTGGTCAATGACGTGCTGGCTTCCCACCCGCTGCGCGGTAAAGCATTCAAGGACTGTGTGCTGAACGTGTACGTCTACAAGGCAGCACTAGTCGGCGTGGTCGAACACAAGAAGTACCGCCGTATCTGCGACATGAATAGCTTTGGCTTCACGGCACAAGACTACATCGCTTGGCGGCACCAGCAACAAGAACACCCGGCAGCGCTGATTGGTCGTGACGGGCGCGCATTGAACTACGGTGAGCTGCGCTGGCTAATTTACCAAACTGCCGAAGAATCAGGCTGGCCGGTTTTCGCTGCGCCAGTCGAAGACCTATTTTTCGATTAGCCCACCTGGTCGCGATTGACCGTGCCAAAACAATCGCAATTCAAAAAGGAGTGATGGTCACAAATTCAACTAAAGGAGTATCAACGCAATCGAACTAGACGTCATCTACAATCGCGAGTGTCTGGAAGGCATGGCGGACTTACCGACAGCCTCCATCGACATGATCCTGTGCGACTTGCCGTATGGCACCACGGCAAACGCTTGGGACAAGGTGATCCCTTTTGAATACCTCTGGGGTCAATACGAACGGCTCATCAAACCGCAAGGCGCAATCGTCCTCACCGCAACTGAACGGTTCTCTGCGGACTTAGTACAATCAAATCCCGCCCTGTATCGCTACAAGTGGGTCTGGATCAAGAATACTGTCACCAACTTCGTCAATGCCAAGAACCGTCCGCTATCCCGGTTCGAGGAAATTCTCGTCTTCTCCAAGTCGGGCACGGCCAACTTTGGTAACTCCCCCGATACCAAAGGCATGAACTACTTCCCCCAAGGACTGCTCCCCTATAACAAAACCGTTAACTCTCGCAAGTATGAGAATTCTAATCAGTTGCACCCGTGGAACGCTCCCGATAGCTACACGCAAGAGTGGACAAACTACCCGTCTGACGTGCTCAACTACAAGTCTGATCGCACCGGTTGGCACCCGACACAAAAGCCTGTCGATCTCTTTGCCTACCTCATCAAGACTTACACCCAGCCCGGCGAAATCGTGCTGGATAACTGCATGGGGTCTGGCACCACCGCGATTGCCGCAATGGACACTGACCGCCATTTTATCGGCTATGAAATTAGCGAAGAATACTGGCGGCGTGCCCTTGATCGCATCAAGCACCACCACGCAACTCAAACTGAACTTTTCTGATTCGTTACCACGATCCGGTCGCCGCTGCCCGCGCCAAAACAGCAGCAATCTTGAAAGGAGACTTGGTCACAAAACTAAAAATTAAAGGATGATTATTATGAATTTCGGACAAAACTTGTTTAACTGGTTCACCTCCAACGCCCAGAGCTTGGTACTGATGGCGATTGCCATTATCGGTGTTTATTTGGGCTTCAAGAGGGAGTTCTCTAAGCTCATCGGCTTTCTCGTCATCGCGATCATTGCCGTCGGGTTGGTGTTCAACACCGCTGGGGTCAAAGACGTGTTGCTGAACCTGTTTAACCGCGTCATGGGAGCTTAATATGGCTGCTGAATTTCGCGTTTGGATTGCCAATCTTGGTAAGTACAACGAAGGCGAATCTGTCGGTGCATGGTTCGAGCCACCGATAAACTGGGACGACATGGCCGAACAAATCGGCCTGAACGAACAGTACGAAGAATACGCGATTCACGATTACGAAGCGCCATTCCCAGTTTCCGAATATGACAGCATCGACCATATCAATGCGATGGGTGCCGCTTTAGAGCAGCTCAACAACTCCGAACTCGGTGATGTTGTAGAGGAACTGCTGGACGCACGCTTTGATGACGTGATTGAGCTAGCCGCGCATATTGACGATTTTGTGCACTACCAAGTCGATTCTATGCAGGATCTGGCAATCATGCTGGTACAAGACGGCGATTACTGCGGCGAAGTGCCAGAGGCAATCCAGTCGTATGTCGATTACCAACGACTGGCCGATGACCTCGAAGCTGACGGTCAGTACATTACTACTAAGAACGGCATCTACGAATATCTGAACTAGTCACTGGGGCTGGCGCTGCAAAAGGCGTCAGCCTTTTTATCTCACTACGAAAGGAGATCACATGAAGAAAGTCAGATCCTACACCAGCATCTGGTCGGTGGAAAAGGTGCTGTATGCCATCAATGACCTGCAACTACCGTTCCCAATTACGTTTACGCAAATGACGTGGTTCATCGTCAGTCTGTTTACGGTCATGCTGCTGGGTGACTTACCGCCACTGTCATTCATTGACGGCGCGTTTCTCAAGTACGTCGGCATCCCGGCCGGACTAACTTGGTTCATGAGCCAGAAGACCTTCGACAACAAGAAGCCAATGGGATTCTTGCGGTCGGTGATCAACTACGCCATTACCCCGAAGCTCACCTATGCTGGTAAGCCCGTGAAGTCGCAAAAGGCCAAACAAACCGCCGCTGTGACCTACGTTTGGAGGTACAACAATGAAATTTCCAATTAAGTATATCGAAGACAATCTCGTCTGGAACACTGACGGGGAGTGTTTCGCCTATTTTGAACTAGTCCCTTACAATTACAGTTTTCTGTCACCCGAACAGAAGCAACAAGTCCATGAGAACTTCCGTCAACTGATTTCCCAGAACCGTGACGGTAAGCTCCATTTATTACAGCTCGCCACCGAAGCCAGTGTTCGGGACACCCTCGACCGCTCGAAGAAGTTGGTCAAGGGGTCGCTGAAAGACATCGCTTTTCAGCATATCGACGGCCAAGCCGAGGCATTGACTGAAAACGTCGGGGACAACCAAGTCGACTACAGATTCTTCATTGGCTTTAAGCTGTTGCTGAACGATGCAGAGGTTACCGCCAAGTCTATCTTCAAGGATATGTCCTTGGGTATTCGAGACTTCTTCGCCGAGTTCAACACAACGTTCACTGGGGACTTCTTCACCATGAATAATGCAGAAGTAGAACGCTACTCAAAGTCCGCAAAGTTTCTTTCCGAAAAGATTGGACGCCGGTTCAAAGTCCGTCCGCTCGATAAGAACGACTTTGGCTACTTGCTGGAGCATCTTTACGGCATGACGGGTCAGGACTACGACGACTATGAGTACCACTTACCCCAAAAGAAGTCTAAGCGCGACACGATTATCAAACGCTATGATTTGATCAAGCCAACCCGCTCACTGATTGAGCAGCACCAACGCTCCATCAAGATTACCCACGGTCTGGATAGCAGTTACGTGACGTACCTGACACTTTCCGACATCGTGGGTGAGCTCGAATTTCCCGGCAGCGAGATCTTCTACTTTCAGCAAAGCCAGTTTGATTTTCCCATCGACACCAGCCTGAACGTCGAGATTGTGACGAACAAGAAGGCATTGTCGAAAGTTAGAAACAAGAAGAAGGAACTCAAAGACTTGGACGAACACGCTTATCAATCTGGCAACGAGACGACGCGTGGGGTTAACGACGCGTTAGATTCAGTTGATGAACTTGAAAGCAACCTTGACCAGACTAAGGACGCAATGTACAAAATCAGCTACATCATTCGTGTCGCCGGACGCAGCGAAGATGAGATGAAACGCCGCGCCGATCAGCTACTCGACTTCTACGACAGCCTCAACATCAAGCTCGTGCGCCCATTCGGCGACATGCTGGGGCTGCACGGTGAGTTTATCCCGGCCTCGAAACGCTACATCAACGATTATATCCAGTACGTGACTAGCGACTTCATCGCCAGTCTTGGTTTCGGCGCGACCCAGTCCCTGGGTGAAAAGGAAGGTATCTACATCGGATATAACGTAGACACCGGACGCAACGTCTACTTGCAACCAGATATTGCCGCGCAAGGTATCAAGGGTACGGTCACCAACGCCTTATCCGCCGCCTTTCTTGGCAGCTTAGGTGGTGGGAAGTCCTTCTCCAACAACTTACTTGTCTACTACGCCGTCCTTTATGGGGCACAGGCACTGATTCTTGATCCGAAGTCGGAACGTACCGGCTGGGCAGAGAACCTCGACTTTATGGAAGATCAAATCAACATCGTCAACCTGACCAGTGAGGAACAAAACTGCGGGTTACTTGATCCTTATATCATCTTGTCTAACTTGAAAGATTCGGAATCGTTAGCCGTTGACACCCTAACCTTCCTCACGGGGATCTCAAGCCGTGACGCTGACCGCTTTCCGACGCTGCGAAAAGCGATTCGCGCGGTAACGCAAGCTCCCGAACCGGGACTGTTGAAAGTCATTGATGAACTTCGCCGTGAAGATACCCCAATCGCACACAACATTGCCGATCACATCGAATCCTTCACGGACTACGATTTTGCGGCATTGTTGTTCTCTGACGGAACGGCGCGGCGGACAATCGCGCTTGACCGCAAGATCAACATTGTGCAAATCGCAGACTTAGTGCTGCCAGACGCCGACAAGACGCAGGAAGAATATATCACTGCGGAAATGTTATCCGTTGCCATGCTCATGATCATCAGTACGTTCGCGATTGACTTCATTCACCAAGATCGCGCCCAGTTCAAGATTGTGGACTTGGACGAAGCCTGGGCTTTCTTGAACGTGGCACAGGGTAAGGCGTTATCCATGAAATTGATTCGCGAAGGTCGCTCGATGAATGCCGGGGTCTACCTCGTCACTCAAAATGCGGACGACTTACTCGATGAAAAGATGAAGAACAATATCGCCCAGAAGTTTGCGTTCCGCAGTACCGACATTACGGAAATCAAGAACACGCTGAACTTCTTTGGCCTTGATGCCGAAGACGAAGGCAATCAGAACCGGCTCCGATCGCTAGATAATGGGGAATGCTTGTTCCAAGACATTTGGGGGCACGTCGGCGTACTGCACTTCGACTATATCTTTGAGCACTTACACCACGCCTTTGACACTCGGCCACCGAAACCTGTGGAGGTGATCGCTGATGACGAAAGCTAACCGTCGGCGGCTACTGCTGTTCCTCGGTGTTGTCGCAGCATTCATGTCGGTGCTGGTGCTTGCCGGTGGGCAGCCGGTACACGCAGCGGGACTGGTAGACGATCAGTCTGGCGGCTCTAACGAGTATTCCAAGTATCCGCTGTCGCACTACCAGCTTGACTACTTTGTTGATACGAGTTGGGACTGGCTGCCGTGGAACTGGGGCGATGGCATCGGCAAGTCTGTGAGCTATGGCCTGTATGCCATCACCAATTTTTTATGGACGCTCTCGGTCTATCTCTCAAACGCTGCGGGCTACCTGATTCAGCAAGCCTACTCGCTGGACTTCATCAAAGATACGTCTGACGCGATCGGGAAGAACATGCAGCTCTTGGCTGGGGTGTCAAAAGATGGCTTCACCACTGACGGATTTTACCCCGGACTGCTCCTGATGATTACACTGGTGGTCGGCATCTACGTTGCGTATACCGGTATCATCAAGCGCGAGACCTCGAAAGCTATTTCGGCGATTATCAACTTCGTAGTGATCTTCATCACGTCAGCCAGCTTCATCGCCTACGCCCCGGACTACGTGAGCAAAATCAATGAGTTCAGTTCAGACATCAGCACCAGCGCACTCAACACCGGCTCCAAGATGATTATGGGGACTGATACCGCCACCGACAAATCAGGCGTCGATGCGATCCGTGACACCCTGTTTGAAATTCAGGTGAAGCAGTCGTGGACGCTTTTGCAGTTTGGCGACAGCGACGCTGATACCGTTGGGAAAGACCGCGTGAACAAGCTGATGAAAACCAACCCGTTCGGGGATAAGGGTAAAACTCGCACCGATGTGGTGAAAGCTGAAATTGAAGACAATGACAACGAGAACCTCTCGCCAACTATGACGGTCAATCGGCTGGGCACGACGACCTTTGTTGTCCTGTTCAACGTCGCGATCACGTTGTTTGTTTTCTTCCTGACCGCGATGATGATTTTCAGTCAGATCTTATTCATCATCTACGCAACATTCTTGCCGGTGTCATTCTTGCTTGCCATGTTACCGTCATTTAACGGATTGATGAAGCAAAACATCATGAAGCTGTTTAACACCATCATGACACGGGTTGGCGTGACGCTGGTGATCACGATGGCGTTCTCGCTATCGGCAATGGTCTATGGATTGTCGGCTACCTCGCCGTTCTTCCTCTTGGCCTTCCTGCAAGTCACTATCTTCGCCGGAATCTGGATGAAGCTCGGCGACTTGATGGGTATGATGCAGCTGCATAGCTCTGACGCCCAGCAAGGCGCACAACGTTTCTCGCGCCGTGGTAACCGAATGCTTCGGCAGTTCGTTGGTAGTGCAGTGGGCGGCGCAATGGCCGGACGCTTCCTGTCGCGAGGCTATGGTAAGAGTCACGGAATGCCGCAAACACCACAGCTCCCCGCTGGTACGCAACGCGAGCAAACTGCGGACGCTGCCAAGCCACAACAACCCAAGAAGTCACGCAGCCAACGTCTGGGTGAGAAACTCGCCGATGTATCTGATGTCGGCAACAAGCTCAAGGATAAGACTAAGCGCGGCCTTGATCAGGTGAAGGACGCACCGACCAACGTTTTATACGATCTGCATCGTGGTAAGCAACTGACCAAGGAGGCCGCCGAAACTGCGAAGGACAGCTTCAAAGGACGGCGTGCAGCTAACCAGCAAGAACGGAACAAACAGCTTGAGCAGCGACGTAAGCAAATGCACGAACGCAAGCTCGCGATCAAGCCTAAGCCTGATCCTGAAAAGCCAAAACCAACGGCTGCCAAGCCGCCGGTTGAACCAACTCGTAAGCCAACAACTGCCACCCCTCCCAAGCCAAAGCCCGAACAAGCTGATACCAGTGGGCAACCTAAGCGTGCTGCCACGAAGCCAACATCAACTCGGCCTCCACGCCCAGCCACGAAGCCGCAAGCAGAACCCACCATCACAGCACACCAAGAACCCACTCCGCCAACGGATAAAACCAAGAAACCACTGACCCTCGTTTCCGAAAAGCCAGCCAAGCCACGCGCCCCAAAGCCACAGCGGATCAAAAAGGCTAAGGGGCATAAGAAGCGATGAAACTCTGGCGCTGGTTAGCTCTCGCCGCACTCCCAATACTACTGATCGGCGGTCTGTTCTTTGCAGTCATCGCCTCTGATGATGACGAAGACCAGCCTACCTCTACGATCACAGCCGACGCAATGAACTTATCCGCTGAAGTCTACAAGCACAAGCTGACGGTCGAAAAGTATTGCAAGGAGTTCGGCATTTCAGACCAGGTGATGGTGATACTCGCCCTCATGCAGGTCGAGTCTGGCGGCAAAGGAGGCGACGTGATGCAAGCTAGTGAATCGCTGGGACTACCGGTCAATACGCTAGATACCGAAGCGTCAATCAAGCAAGGCGTGAAATATTTCGCGTCGCTGCTGAAAAGCATGAAAGCCGCGGGCGTGGATCTCAACACTGCGATTCAAAGCTACAACTATGGTGGCGGCTTTATCGACTACGTTGCTAAGCACGGCAAAAAGTACACGCTTGAGCTGGCAACATCTTTTGCTAAAGAAAAATCTGGTGGTAAGAAAGTCACCTACACCAACGCAGTAGCCAAAGACGGTTGGCGCTATGCCTATGGAAACATGTACTACGTGTCGGTCATATCGCAATACCTCGTTACTGGTGGCGCGAAGTTTGACGACCAGACGGTGCAAGCCATCATGACCGAAGCGCTCAAGTACCAAGGCACCCGCTATGTCTTCGGTGGCTCAACGCCAACAACAGGCTTTGACTGTTCCGGGCTGACCAGCTGGTGCTACGGCAAAGCTGGGATCAAACTTCCCCGCACCGCCCAAGCACAATACGACGCCACGGCCCACCTGAACATTAAGGACGCTAAACCCGGCGACTTAGTGTTCTTTCATTCAACTTATGACACAGCCGACTATGTGACCCACGTTGGAATCTATGTCGGCGGCATGAAAATGTACAATGCGGGCGACCCGCTTGGCTATGCCGACTTGAACTCAAGCTATTGGCAAGCCCACTTGATCGGCGCTGGGCGTGTGAAGAAGTAGGTGAAACTAATGGATCAAAACGGTATCGGTTATTTCGACTGGATGGATCTCATTACCAACACCTACGACGACGCGCTGCAAAAGGCGCACGTCGATCTCAAGTTCGGTGACAACCGTGCATTGCGCAATAAGGAACTAGACTTTGCGTCAGGCGAATGGGAACGCATCAAGTTCTTCAAGCAACGCCTACCCACTACCGACGACCTGTGCCATGTCCTCGACCGCTTTGTTGATCGAATGCCGGAGATGGAATATGGACACCGGCGCGAGTATCGCCTAGCCGTCGCGCATGAAGTGGCCGTTGATCGATGGCTCAAGGGCAAGGTCTTCGCTCCAGAAGACCGCAGATATATCCTCGACCGCGAACGCTACTTGGCCGAAGAATACTTCGACATCGACCGTGATCTCGGTCAGTATATCGAAACTGATTATGCAAGCTACAAGCGGATCTCGCTGCAACGCCTGTTCGTGCGCTTTCTCGATATTTACGATGACTTTTACCGCTGCTACGAAATTAGAAAGGACAAGGTGAACGAACCTTGAGTAAAGACAAAACCCAAAAGAACGGCTGGTTCAAGAAGGAACCCGCCGACCCAAAGCCACCCAAAACTAAACACCACGGATTGCGCCGTCCGGTCACGCTGATTTGCTGGGCAGTACTGATTGGTAGCACCAGCTTCGGCGTTTACAAGAACATGACCGCCATCGACACCCACACTGTCCATGAAGTCCAAGTAATCAAGACCAAGGTGATCGACACGCACGCCTTGGCAACCTTCACCACCGACTTCGCCAAAATCTACTACTCGTGGCAACCTAACCACGAAGCGCTCGACCAACGTCAGAAAGCCTTGCAGCCGTACCTCGTGGAACAACTGCAATCACTGAACGCGGATACGGTGCGAAGCGACATTCCAACCACGGCAACGGTTAGTGAGGTCAAGGTCTGGGAGGTGAGCAAGACAGCCAAAGACACGTTCCGCGTGCTATTTACAGTGAAGCAAGACCTCACCAAAGGCAAAGACAAGAAATCTGTGACCAGCACTTACACCATTAACGTCATGCAAGATAGCAGCGGTGATATGGTGGTCACCAGGAACCCAACCATCGCGGCCGAACCGGCAACAGCTCGGATCAAACTGCCAGACACCCAGTCCGATAACACGGTAGTCAGCAACACCGCAAATGACGTAACCAAGTTTCTCAAGACGTTCTTCGCTTTGTACCCGCAAAGTGATCGCAACGAACTCAAATATTACGTCAATGGCGGGACGCGACCAATCGAACGCAACCTCAAGTTTGTGGAACTGCTCGACCCAGTCTTTAAGCAGACTAAACGCGGCCTGACCGTCACCTTATCTGTGAAGTATCTCGACACTGACAACGACATGAACCAAGTATCGCAATACACCCTGACCCTTTCCAAGCAGAGCAATAACTGGATCATCACTGACGGCGTCTAAAAAAATACCCGGCACGACCTTCACCGTAGAAAATGCGCATGGGTCGTGCCGGGTATTGTCGTTATTTGGGCTTTGTATCGGTGTTTCGCCTATGGACTTTACGGATGATTAGTGGTGGCCTTTGAACTAAGCCTCCATATCTTCGATTTTCGCAGTAAATTTATACCGAATTTGATTGGTCACACCGTCAATCTTCACTAAAATAAAGTTTGGTATAGCAAATACCCGCATTAGGGTCAACACATTGCTCAACACAATGGTCTCATCGATCTTCACAATCAGCGATTCCGCCGTTCGTGTGTTCACTAAGTCCAGTTCCAGAGAGCCTTTCCTATAGCAAAGCTGTGTGACGATTTGAGTCCAAAAAAACGTCCGCACGTCCGTTCTGCCGAATGCGCAAGGTTGTCACTTAAATTTAGGCATTATCAGACTTCTTATCAGTGTTTAATCTTGTTTTGACGTTCCAAAGGGACGACAAACAAACCCAGGTATCTGGTGCTTTTCCTAGGGCTGTGTCCCAATTGAACAATCACTTACGCAGATACTGGCTTTCTTTTGCAGGCGGCGCGACCGTTGGTATCGCAATCATGATTGTAGAAGGTGTTCTACCGTGCAATGGGTTCAGTAATATTTAGAATTGATTCATAGTTGATCTGCTCCAGCCGAACCCATTCTCGTTTCAATAGCGAATGGTAGGCTTCAATCCGCCCGTTATCAGCCGTTGTGCCAATATGAGTGACACAGACGCGCATCTGTCAATGCTGTCTCAAATAAACGACTGGTATATTGACTACCCATATCGCTACGCACCATCTTAAAAATATAACCTTGGCTAATTAGTGGCTGTTGAACTAGGCCACCATATTTTCGATGCTAGTAGTAAATTTGTATCGAAAGTGATAGGTTTCGCCGGAATCCGTGGCTGAAATAAAAATTGGTATACCAAATACCCTCAAGTATGTCAGGACATTGCTCAAAACAATGGCTTGATCGATCTTGACGGCTAAGGATTCAACTGTGCGAGTATTGACGAGATCTAGTCCTACCGAGCCTTTCAGAAATGCGAAGCGTCGCTCGATTGCGCCTCGACGATTTTCCGCATCTGTATCTTTGCGGCGTTGTTCGGCATCGACGTGCTTCGGCTTGGCGCCAAGTCTTGGCCCACAAATCGCGATGCCAAGGTCTTTACACAGCTTCATGTTCTTCCAGTTGCGGTACAGTGTGTCGGCCAACACTTCATCTGGATAATGGCCATGTATGTCGAAATAGTGATCCAGTGTCGCCTCAAAATCTTTGCTTTCGTTGAAGTTACTGAAATCAAAGCGTTCAATATCAACGATTCCTTCACTTAACGAGGCATCAATCTTAACACCAAATTCAGTCTTGGCTTTAGCTTTGCCACGCTGGATTGGTCGGATATAAGGTTGTTGAAGACTGACGATCCGGTCTTCAACGTGATGGATTTTGTTCGTGAACATAAACCACTGTTGGTCAAATAAAATTCTGATGACGCCCAGGCGATTTGCTTGTTTGGGGTCAAGTGTCGCCCCGGCATCAATGAACTCATTGATAAAGCGTAGGTCACGACGAACGTATTGAAGTTGCGCCTTGACTTGCTTACGAACAGCTTGACGTTGGCGTTTTGGATGGCGAGAGAACGCCGTCCAGACTTGTTTGGCAACTCGTTTATGCATGCGAGGATTTGGCACGTCCAGTTGATGTGCCATGTCGATTGCCATGTCCTCAAGACTCTTGCGCGCTTGGTTGAGCAACGACGTATCTTGTGGAAAGCGAATCTTAACCGGGATTGCCGTGGCATCAGTAATCATGACGTCCACTTTGAATGGCACGAGCGCTTCAATCTTAGCGCGAAGCCAATCATTGATGATGTTACGGATCAGCTCAGAAAGATCTGCGATGCGCTTGCGGAAGTGACATAAGCTTGAGTAACTGAATGGGGCTTGGGCTTGATATTCTGAAAGCCCGATGAAATACTGATACGCTGGTGTATCGCGAACGGCATCAACGATCCCACGATCTGTCAATCCCATCCGGTTTTGAATCAGGCCAGCACCATAAAGCATCCGGAAAGGTTTCGCCGCGCGCCCAGAATTCTTCGGAAATTCCAATTGGTATGCCTCATCGAGTTCTTTCCACGGAAAAACATCGGCTAATTGGACCCACTCGTTTTCAGGACTGAGTGGTGTGCTCAGACCGCAACCAAATGATTCGAAAGTGAGTTGATGGGGACTTTGACGATAAACCATGGATAAAACCTCCGAGTGAATTTCGTAAATGCACGGGAATTTCCAGAATTTGGAGAAAAACTATGTATTTATTATAAGACAGTAATGCCATAAATTCACTTAAATCGTAGCGTCTCGACTTTTTAAACAGGGACTAATTAGTGAATGCTGAACTAGGCTGCCGTAAATGACGAATCCCCAGTAACTTTGTAGTTAATTTGATACAACTTTGACGCCTTGGTAATAACGACAGAAATTGGTATAGAAAAAAGAACCATGAGGTGACGGAGATTCGCCAAGGAAATGGCAGAATCGACCTGTACCACCAGCGATTCCGCCGTTCGAGAGTTCACTAAATCAAGCCCCATCGAGCCCTTCAGGAACGCGAAGCGTCTTTCAATCTCTCCGCGTCGGTTTTCGGCCTCCGTGTCTCGCTTTCGTTGTTCCTTATCGACGTTCTTTGGACGCCGTCCCAATTCTGGACCACTCAACTTGATTCCGTGCGCTTTGCACAACGCAATGTTCTTGCGGGTCCGATAGAGCGTATCGGCGAGAATCTCGTCAAAGTAGTGGCCGGTTGTATCCCAATAGTGATCGATGGTCGCGGGTAAATCGGCACTCTCGTTGAAGCTACCGTAATCAAACCGTTCCACATCAATCACGCCGTCAATTACCGAGCAATCGATCTTGGCGCCAAACTCAACGCGCGCCTTCGCCTTTCCGCGAACAACTGGATGGATGTAAGGCTGGCTCAGGCTAACAATGCGGTCTTCCACGCTGTGCGTCTTGTTTTCATACATGTACGCTTGCTGCTGATACACAAGGCGAATCACTTCTAGTCGCTTGACTTGCCAGTCGGTCAAATATTGTTCTGCCCCCTGTTCGATAAAATCGTCAATGTACCCCAGGTCGCGCCGTATGTATTGCAACTGGGACTTGACCTGTTTGCGGCGAGTCTTTGCTTGTCGGCCAGGATGCCTTGAATAGTCTGTCCAAGACTGTTTCGCTAAGCGCTTGTACGTTCGTGGGATGTCGGTTTCGAGGCCATGAGCCATGTCGAGTATCATCTGTTCAAGATTGAGGCGTGCTTTGTTTAAGAGCGACGCGTCCTGCGGATACTGCACCTTAACCGGAACCGCAGTCGCATCAGTAATCATGACGTTCGTCGTGGGAAGAATCTCCGCTAGCCGTTCGCGAACCTCATCCGTCACAATGTTGCGAATGAGGTCCGAAATCTGCGCCGCGCGTCGGCGAAAATAAGACATCGTAGAGGAGTTGAAAGGCAACTTCGCCGTATATCGATCAAATCCCATAAAGTATTGATATGCGGGCGTGTCTCGAATTGCTTCAACCAAGCGTGCGTCTGACAAGTGCGTCCGCTGCTTGATTAGCTCCGCGCCATAGAGCTGACGAAACGGCTTGGCCGCTCGATCAACATCATTGTTGAAGATTGATTGGTATGCCTCTTCTAGTTTTTTCCATGGGACAAGTCCGGCAAGCTGAACCCATTCATTGTCCGGGCTGAGGTTTGTGCCCAGACCGCAATCAAAAGACTCGAACGACAGTTGCACGTTGGTATGACGATAAACCATGGATAATTTCCTCCGAAGTAGAGAATCAGGTAATTTGGACAATGCTATTGAACTTTTGGTAGCTGTCCGCAGTTCATGCAGACAAGTAAGGCCAATAGGGTATACCCTAATGGCCGTTTTACGCTGTTATTTGTTGCCCCCATCCAAACGAAGCTTCATTACGTCGCTCCCCCTCAATAAAGGTGCCTCCTTTACTTTAAGTATTGTATGGTTGCACAGGCCAGCAGTGAATTTATTGAATCAGATATTTGTCAAAAAACAGAAATATTAAAGAGTTATTATTTTAGCGATTACAAGAAAAGTGGAACCGTGACCATTTAAATACCATCCTGATGATTTTTTAGAGGCTGGATTTTTAAAGTTATGACCCGTAAAACAAAAAATCATTTTTGATGGTCATGTGGTAACCAGATTTTTTTTAAATTAGCATTATCACTACTGGGAGCATGTCCCTTATCTAATTGATCTATATGAACCATTACAGGGAGCGGAAAGCTGGTTCCTGTAAAGATAGCACTTCCAGGGGCTAGAGAAGGGATAGCAGATTTTGAAACACTATCCAATGAATTCAATGTATTGCCTAACATATTCAAATCAACTTCATTTACAAGACGATGAATAATAAAATTATGCATCTGAGAAACAATAGTTGCTGAAATGTCAGCGGGACGCTGACTAGCAATAGTTAAAAAGAAGCCAAATTTCCTGCCTTCTTTAATAATTTCTTCAAACACATCTAAACGATAATCTCGCCATTTATCACCTTCTCGATTTCTGTTTACAGAAAGAATGTTATGGGCTTCGTCGATTATAAGGTTAGTAGTCTTAGTAATTTCATCTTCTCCTAATAAGTCTTTTTTTTGAAGCTTATAAAGATACCTTGCAATTAATAATGGAATTGTTGCTTTAGCGTCTTTATTGACATTACGTAAAGAAATTATTGTGCAATATTTCTCAGAAAAATTATCCGAGTCGTCATTGCTTACTTTAATTAACTTATTAAACATCTTTGATTTTGCTTCAATTCTGTTTAATAAAGGAGCAATGAAATCAAATTGAGCTCCTCCGTAGGTTAATTTATAAATCATTTGTAGATGGACAAACACAGATAACAAAGTTAGAGGTTGCCAATCAGTATCAATCATGACATCCTCCCAATTTAGAGTTTCTTCTATCAAATATCTAAATTCTGATTTATTGACCATATTATTAAAATAGATTTTGCCATTGCTAGTAAAACTCCAAAATAGACCCGTATAAGTAGTATCAATATTAGAAAAATATGTGCCACTATTGCTGTTCCATGATGCTTTTAACCAAATGCTAAGTTCGGAACTTTCTGGTATTTTAATTTGTAAGTCATTTAAAATTACTTTAAGTAAATTTAACGTTCTTGGGTCTTGCACATTGTTTTGAAATACCTGACAAAAGGCGGTTACAACGTAACTTATTATTTCTTTCTTTGTAACTTTATTTTTCCCGGGATTAAAATGCTTTAAAGTTGTTCTAAGAAAGGGTTCTTGCGTTTGTTGCGTTGCTGAAAACAACACTGACAACATTTCTATATCCCAGAATTCTGATCTAGGAAGGATTATTTTGTCTCCTTTAGATGTAGATGAAGTATTAAGTTCAATAGTTTTTTTGCTTGATGTTAACGATTCATCACCAGTGTATTCACCATTAAAATCTATAAAAATAAACTTGGAATTATTAATATTCCAATTATTTTTATCAGCAGTATTAAATAATTCTGAATACATTTTTGCCAAGGTGTTAGATTTTCCACTGCCAGTGTTACCAAAAATTGCAAAATGCGTGTTAAAGATATGCGACCAATCAATTGCATATTTAAGTCCTTCGGGGACTGTTTTTCCAATATATAATGGATAATCTATATTGAGAATATTTCCCGTTAGTATCTGAAGGGTTTCTTCTGAACTTAGTAATACGATTTCAGAAAATATTTGAGGAAAAATAGAAATTCCAAAAGTGAATTTACTTTGCCTAAAGGCTCCTATGATTGAAATATCCACTTCTCTAATAAATCTGTTTTTTGAAAATTCCTGATCATTACTGTCTTTTTGCGTGTCTTCTAAATATTCGTGAAGGACCTTGCCTACTAATTTATAGGGGCCTCTTTGAATTCCAATGTATTCTCCAGTACCCACTCCCCTATATGTAACCCCGTTTCTGTAATATGTTAAATTATTAGTATTTTCAAACATTCTAGCTGTAACGTAAGTCCCCTTTACTTCAGTTACGATTCCGACACTTGGTAACGGATCCATCTTAGCTGTTTTCATTGTCCATAGGCTCCTTCTAAAAATTTATTTAGGACATTGAAGTTACCTGGCTCGTTAGTATCAGGGGACTTTAAAAATGTCACATCAGTATATCCTTTTAACACAAGATTAATATAGTCAACGTCTTTTTCACTATATGGAATAACGAAAATCTGTAAAGATGGATTGGAAATAGATCTTTTTAACAGATCTAAAATATGTTCATCTTTGAAGGAAAAACCAAAACAAATTAAAACAGTGTTATCCTTTTGCAACTCATTTTCGAATTCTCTTAGTAGTTGATAGTATTGTTTCTGAAACACTGTCTCTTGAAATTTTCTTTTGGTAGGACTCACAATTAATAGCTTGGAATAATCGTTTTCAAATATTCCGAGTTCATCTTTTAGTTCTTCATTTCTTTCTATATTGCTAAGATATTGGTCAATAACGTTTTCGTCAGTTACTTCAATTCTATTTCCTTGATTCAACATCTTTAAAATAGTATCTGATTCTTCTTTTATTTTCGTTAGTAATTCATTTTCTAGGCTTGATGTAATAATGGTTTGGTCATCTTTCAAAACTTTTTTTGACCATGAAAGAGAGCCATGTAATTTATACAGATTAATAGACGGTATCTCTCTACGAAATGTGTCAATGGATCCACTGTGGGTAACATTAAAATAATAGTTTTCGTAACTAACTTCACGCGTAAAGAAACCTCTAGAGCCATCGTTAAAAAAGGCTAAGGGGTGTTCAAGAGAAATATCATCAAAAGCGGCCTCGAAAAATGTATCATAGTTTGTAGTAAAAATATTAGTTCTTTTAGGTCTTTCAAATCCGTTGTGGCGCGAAAGAGTAAGCATATTCTCAATTAATTCTTTATAAGAGTTCAGAGTATCCATTGCTTCTTCTGGAATGTGAGTAGTGCTAACTAATCCATTTTTGACTGATGAATCAAAAAAAAGGAATTTCAAAAAAGCTTGTGCCATTTTTTGAGAATTATAGGCAGTTAAAAGGTCTTCAATACTGTGTTTATTCCCTTTTTCCCCAACAGAAAGAGTGCTTATATAATCAGAACTTGCACCAGAACCAATTAAAAAATCTATATTTTTCCCTTCTACTTTATCTAAAAATTTTTGACTGTCATTCATGATACCCAACCTCTTTTTTTTAAAAGTCAAAAGTGCCATTGATTATTTTACATTGGGCTTTCTTTCGATGCCGAATAAAGAACTTTCGTTATATTAAAATTACAATTTAAATAATATAAAAGTTCTTTTTCATCGGTAACTTAATATTCGGTACCCACACTGACTTACCATTGTTCTTCTCTCCAGAGACTTTGTACAGTGTTAATACGAACTCGTCTTGGAATTGATTAGTTTCTTTCCAGTCGTTTGGTGACAGCAATGCACGGTTTCCCAGTGTCACGGCACGATTACGCCTGACAAGAATATGGGCGCTTGCCATCGGATTCTCACTACGGGCACTATCAATCATTTTGATGTAACCATCAAGATTAAACTCTTTTTCTGCTTTGAAATGCTTCAAAATATCCGATATAAATTTTAGGCTAACTTCAGTAGCTGGATCATCATTAGAAAATTGTTGAACCAAATCTGATATTTGCGTAGTCGTTTCGTTCTTCGGTACGCTTGGAAAGTGGTTTGATCCGCCAACCAGGATATTCAGCAAAGATTTATCTAACACATTAGATCGCGTTGGATTCAAACCATCTGGATATGCAATTGTAATCTTCTTTCCTGCTTGAGCTTGACGGATAATCGAGTTATTAGTCTCATTGATTTCTGCAAAAAGTTTATACAACGCCCGGCTACTATACATTGTTATCAAGCCAGGGTCACGATCATAGCCAAACATGCGATTATGTTGCCACATCGTATCCGCATTTGGATTTTTGCTGGTCCTGGTGTAGTAGAACGTATTCAATTGGCCAAAGGTTACACCCCGGCCCAGGTTAGTTCCCCCAATAACAAAGTTACATCCAGACTCATAGTCTTTGTCATCGTCAATTGATGTTCCGTTTAATAGGACAATCGTAAACTCACGTTTTTCAAGAATCTGTTTAACACGTGTCAATACTTGATCGTGTGGTTGTTTCTCAGTATTTTGTGGTGTAATAGCGGCATACTCCCGATCAAATGCATCAGTGAATTTTTCGTCAGCATGATGGTAAGTCCACCAGGCAATTGCATCTTCAATTTCTTTTTTTGACTTCTCGTGAGCTGCTCGTCGAATGCCAGGGTGAACTAAACAGTTTGAGACTTTACCACCAGTTAGCAATATTTGTGCTGATACGACCAAGTGGCGGAGCACAACATGCTTTGCGCTTTCTTGCGGTGTTTCATCATCAACAAAATGAATGAAGTTAGGTATATCGTTAGTCTCTGTTCCCGGAAAGAAAAAGTCACCACCGAGATAGCCATTACCAGGTTCAAAGTATTCAGTAAACATTGGCCGCCAATTGGAGTTAAGACTTTGAAGTAGCAGGGCTTGGGGAGTACCAGTCACTTGAAGATAAATTGATGCTTGTGCTGTATCACGTATTTTTCGTAGTCGATCATTGATCGCGGAAACCTTTTTTTGATTAACCTTTGTATTTTCTGAAGCAGCATCAGCTTCATCATCAACGATGAATAATGCATTTCCCTTCAGTTTTTGAGAATTACGGAATCGATCAACCCATGCCTGTAAAACACGTGTATTCTTTTTTACAATAATTAGTACCGGCTGATTTTTTGCGCTTCTGAACTTTTCTTCATCATTCTCGCTACAGATTGCAAATTCAGGCAAATCATGTTGTGCGCGTTCAAGTGTTTGTTTTTGTAGGAGTTTGCTGTCCGTTGTCATCAGTAGGAAGTAGCGAAATTCCAAATCAGCAGCTTCACAGATAATGCCAAATGTTTGTCCCGTCTTCCCACTTTGAATATTGCCAAAAAGCAATCCCATTTCATGTGTTGTATAGGTGAAATGGCTGATGTATTTTTTGCCTATACGTCGAGACGTTTTTTCTATGCTGTTTGCAAGCTCATCTTTACCTGCATCACGAAATTGTTGTAGGTAATTATTAAGATATCCCATTAGCTTTTCTCACCTTCAAAGTGAACTGTCCAGACGTCTAGCAATTCCCGTGTCCAATGTTTCTTGTCTAAAGCACCTTTCTTATTTCGTGGTGTTGGAGCTAATCGATTGAATACCACCCCATATTCCTGTGTAGATGTCTTAGTAAGAACCATCACACGCATTTGGGCAGCGTTTAACATTTCTTGCGTTACAACGCCGAGACGTTCCGTATCGGCGGCTGTATTATCGACTGGTTTGACGTATCCAGCTGTAGCCAATCGTCCCTTGATCCAGCGCCCAAAAACGCGATCGTTACCAGTCTTACCATAAGCCGTCAGTTGTTTATTGTTATCAGCAGTGGTATGCGCTTCAAATTTATAACCATCGTCCGTTACAATCCAAAAAGGCTTATTTTTAGGGTAGTTTGGCTGAGTAGAGATCGTCTTATTTACGGTAATTTGAACCTCATACCAATTTCTGGGATCAACACCACCACTCAATTTGTTATACCGACCGCTACCATAGGCCACATTGATATTTGATCGCGCGTAATCATGCCGGGCGGTAGAAAAACGATTAGTAGCTAATGGTGCTTTAATTGGAATCCTAATCTCAATATCAGTCTGCAGTGAACGATACATATCTTGTTCACTTTCGGTCGTTTCCAAAACTTCTTCGATCCCACCAAGCACTTCAATCCGCTCGTGGATTACCTTGAAATCGGTTAAATTGGTGGCGGAAACGGTGCAACTAGTTTTTAACTTCTCAATATGAGTAGCCAATTCATGCAGTTGGTCAGAATTAGTAATTGTGGTTGCTAGTTCATATTGACGAGCAACAGATCCCAACGGGGCCAGCACGCTTAAATTAGCTGATCCTAATACCGCTGACTTCAAATCATCATTGCCTTGTTGGTTCGGTTGCCAAAAGAGATAAACCTTGCCATGATAGCTCATATTGTTCACAAAGCGGATTTCGCCTTTACCTGTAGCTTGCCATTTATTATGTAACAAACGTACCCGATTATAGATACTTTCTGGAATACCACTTTCCAGATACATACCAACGACCAGACAGATCTGCTTAATGTTCCCCTTTGAAACTAATGAGTCCAGTTTATCCAATCCATCTACAGAAACATAGCCTACTGCAATGTCAATTCTCGAAGCTGAACTCGCCTCTTTTACCAACTGATCAGAAATAAGTGGTAAGCTCTCCCCAAATGGCATCGGTGGTACTTTAGAGTATAAAATTGTCATTTTTAGTCCTCCTATTATTCTCCATTTTCCCACACTAAAGCAGATTAATCACGACTATTAGAGCTTGCAATATGTAATAAAAAGTCGTATGATTTTTAGCATAGGCATACGCTAAAACACTTGTTCGATATGCTGAACTCATGGAGGTGTTCACTATGATATTTAGAACTGCTGAATTATTCGCTGGACCTGGTGGTGGCGCATATGCTGCTAAAACTTCGCACTTTATCGATACTAAGGGTAGAAAATGGGGGTATCAACATGCCTGGGCAAATGAATTTGATAAAGATACTGTTGATACCTATAAACTGAACATCCTTAATAACCCTAAGGCGACTACCGTTTACTGCGAAGATGTAAGGAAACTCGATCTTACTAATCACCAATTACTGTCTGATATGGATGCACTGATTTTCGGATTTCCTTGCAATGATTTTTCCGTCGTCGGTAAACAAAGGGGGTTAGATGGAACGTACGGTCCACTATATACTTACGGGGTTAAAACACTAAGGGAGTTTCAACCAAAGGTTTTCATCGCCGAAAACGTCGGTGGCCTAACCTCTGCCAACGACGGTGATGCTTTCATTCAAATTCTCAAATCATTAGCCGATGTCGGTTACACACTGACGCCAAACTTCTATAAGTTTGAGGAGTACGGTGTTCCACAGGCACGGCATCGTATATTAATTGTCGGTATTCGCAATGATCTGGCTAGTCAAGGAATTAAATTTCACGTGCCTGCCCCGACCACACCAAATCCAGATGACTATGTTACCGCTGGCGAGGCTCTAACTAATCCACCGATTCCAGCAGACGCGTTTAATAATGAATTAACACGTCACAATGCTTCGACTATTAAGATGTTGTCCTATATCCCAGAAGGTGGTAATGCTTGGTCGCACCAAATTCCTGAAAGTCTGCGTCTAAACGTCAAAGGTGCTCGGCTTTCAAATATCTATAAGCGTCTAGACCGTAATAAACCGTCATATACCGTTACCGGATCTGGAGGTGGTGGTACCCATATGTATCACTGGAAAGAAAACCGTGCATTGACCAACCGTGAACGTGCACGACTGCAAACCTTTCCTGATAATTATCACTTCATTGGTGGTAAAGAATCTGTGCGGAAACAAATTGGTATGGCGATTCCACCTGCTGGTATGCGCCATATCCTAATGGCAGTGCTCAAAACTTTTGCAGGGGAGCCATACGACTACATTTCACCAACACCACGTTTACAACCTAATGTTCTGTTCAAAACATCTGGGTCGGAAGTGGCAACACTTGTTAAACTTTAGGTCAGCCTACAAAAGTGAGCACTAAAGACACAGTTCTAAGCTTATTCTCTTAATATTCGATCACTGTAAAAAATTGTTTTTAGCTTTTCTTGAATCAATTATAAACATCCCAGTATAATGGATTAAGCAAGAAGTTTTAAGGGTGGTGGCTGTCTTTTCCCTTGCGAGGTGGGGCCCCTGGGAACATGGAATAATCTTCAGGAAGGTTTCACAGTCAATGAGCGTCTTCCAGACACTCTCGTTGATGTTGCTGTTTGCAATGTTTATTTTAGCGTTGCTAACATACATCGACAAAAGAAACAAATAAAAAGTAAGCACCCAATAACCGACCGCCTTGCAAACTAAGAAGGGGCGTAATCCGCATTCTCGGATTACGCCCCTTCGTTGTTCAAGTAATCTCTTGTTTTGATGGCTTCAGATACTGATTCCAAGGTAAATAAGACTCAGCTTGTTCTCTCGTAGGAGAAGTGGAAAGCTGCGACAGCCCGTGCAGAAGACGTTCGATGTAAGTTCTTGGATCCAGTCCGTTGGCCTTTGCGGTCTCAACAATCGTCATCCAGATGGCGTTGGCCTCGGCACCCTTCGGGCTCATCGCAAACAACCAGTTCTTGCGACCGATCACGAAGGACTTCATGTTTCGCTCTGAAGCGTTATTACTCAGATCGATCTCGCCAAACTCCAAGACACGGTTGAGCATTTGGCGCTGATTCAAGGCGTA
>NZ_BTTP01000020.1:0-39172 GCF_036246225.1 Lacticaseibacillus salsurivasis | reverse complement strand
AATCTCGTACTCTCCTTTCGTAGCACTTTGTTGCTTTTTGTTGAACCCTGTAAATGCCGGTTTAAAGGCATTTCGGGGTTTTTGTTTTTCACTGTTTTTCGTTGTTTTTAATACATTTGTGGGAGATTTGTGGGAAGAATTTTAGAGGTGATAGCATGACAAACGACGTGACAATAATCAATGAGCGCATCGACCATTTGTTTCTCCGCCGCCACAACGTGCGCTATTGGATCCAAGTAACCTATGATCACATCGACGGCACATTCAACTTCTTTTTTAACTCAAACCCAAAAGAACACCGGCCAAAGTCGGTGCCGCTACACACACTCCAAACGACAAGTCTTGAACGACTAGAGCAAGTCATTAAAGGTATCAAGGCGCACACGTCACTACCTATTGAATACTACGGTTTTAAGCCCGGTGACTTGTGGCCTTCCACTGGCCGTCCTATTCAGTACAAACAACGCGACATCGAAACACCAGAGGGTGAGCCGTTCTAAATTCGTAATCTCTATTGAGGTGATGAAGATGGAGAATACCTACCCGCACGACGACCATATTGAGCGAATTGTTCTGAACGGTAGGTTCGTGATCATGATAGATGTGACACTAACCGAGAACGAAGCAGAAGCTAAGTGGCTGTTCGACATGATGAACGAATATCTATCGGAGCAGGACTGAATATAAGTTCTGCTTTTTTGTTTGGCCGCATAAAAAATAGCCCCACCCGCCGAAGCGAGTGAGGCTAGTGATGAGCTGTGACTAGTTAGTGATGATCTAGTACGCGTCAGCGTACAGGTAGCCAGTCTTGAGGTTCCGCCGTGCGACGTAGCGCCGCTTGCCGGAGCCGCCGATGTACGAGCACCAGCGGATACCTTCTGCGTCAATGTAGCTATCGTACTTGACCGTCTGACCCTTCTTGTATGTCGCTACGACCGCAGAACTGGTGGAAGCCGCCGCACGCACGTTGACGGTGGTGCGAGCACGCCAGGTGCCGGACTGGGCCACCCGCCCACCGGTGGACGATGCCGCGGGCTTGCTGACTGTCGTGCCGTTAGTCTGCGCCACGTAGCGCGTCTTGCCTGATGCGCCGGTGTACACCATCCAAGTGTAGCCCTCAGCCTGCACCGTGTAGGAGTAGCTGACGGTCTGTCCCGCCTTGTACTGGGCAACCACTGCTGCCGACGTGGAAGCCGCGCTGCGAACGTTTGTGGTGGCCTTGAAGGTGTACGTGCCGCCCTTACCGCCTGCAGAAGGTTTGGCCTCCGGCGTGGTGGTAGCAGAGCCAGTAGATGGTGCCTTCTGACCAGCAGCCTCGCGAACCAGCTCGATATAGTGCGTCATGTTGATACCGCCAGGGCAGTCAGTCGGAACAATGCTCTTGTGGGGAATGATATGCGTGCTATCAATCGGAATGCCATAACGTTTGCAGATGTCCGCACATAGGCGAGCAGAGTTCTTAAGCGTTGCTTCAGCTACTTCCCAGTTAGGCGCGCCGCTTGAGTTGACGTGTTCCAAACCGATTGAGCGTTGGTTCATTAGCTTATTACCGGCATGCCAAGCCGACCGCGTTTCGTCCACGCAGCCGATAATTTGCGTTGGCGTGATCTCGTAGTGGGCAGAAGTCATCTTCCCACCTTTGAGCCAAGTGTCCCTTGCAACCTGCTGGTTTGTAGTTGAGTTGTGGTGAATAACCACACGGTCAATTTTGTGGCGCGGATAGCCGGGATCATCGTGGGAGCTACCGTTCATTGGCCGCTCGTCAATGAAGGTTGTGAGCTTTGAAAATACTGCCATTATTTTGCCTCCTTTTTAGGCTTGTCATACGTCAGTGCCTGAACGCTGTCCGTTACGCCAGCCGTGGTTGGATCATTGATTGCACCCCACGCGGAGCCAATCATGAGCGCCACCACGTACGGGTTTCTGAACGCTCGGCCCAGCACGTCAAAGAACGCGCCCCACGTGGTCATGTCCTTGCCGTCCAGTCCGAAGTACGCCAGCACTGGCAAAAAAATAGCGAGCGCAATCTGCACCCACCACACCGGGTTCTGCACCCGGGCTTTCCAATTAATTTTAGTCATCATTCTGCTCCTTCCTGCGGAGGCCGACCTCGCTGTATAGCGTGCCGATTTCCGCATCGTGAATGCCGAGTTTGATGTCGTGACGATCCAGCCGCTTGTCGAACGTGTTGTGCTCCCTGAGGCTGTTCGCGGTGAGGTCATCAATGGCCTGTGTCAGCCCGGCAATCTGCTGGCTCAATGGTTTGGCGATTTTGTCACCAAAATTCTTGAGTAGCGACCTGATGCCGCCATACACCGCCCCCACGATGCCGAGCACCGCCAACCACTCGGCCCAGCTTAAGCCTAAAATTCCATGTACCAATTCACTTCACTTCGCTCCCTGTGATTTGTTTATACTCATCAGACGTGATTGCTCCAGATTCTACGTAGCCCTCTATTGGGCAACCCCATTTGTACATCTGTTTTACAAAGTCTCGCATCAGCTCTCGCCCCCTAACTTTTCGGTGAGCGCGGTGACTTGTTCCGCCAATTGCGCGTTTTGCAAGCCCAGTGCATTGATCATCTGCTGTTCGGTCGTGGGAATCACCTTATTAGCTTCTGCTTCAAGCTCTGCCAGCTTGTCCTCATCGGTGGTTATAATGCCATCTGCTGATACCTTTGAGGCTCCAAGATAGATGCCAGCCAATTCTTCTGGGGCTACCTCAACTGCCTTGCTAGTGTCAAATGGGGCTACCCATTCTTTGCCGTCATAGAATTCTTGCTGATAGCCTACGATGTAGCCATCGGAGTCCATCGTAAAAAGTACCTTGATTTTTTCTTTGGTTTCCATCATGTCAAGCCCCCCTAAAATGCTCGTATTTCGTAGATGTAATAGGCTGACCCCACGCTATTTTTAAGGTTAATCGAAGAGTTACCCGTTAATTTGGTGTCCGAAACATAGTAGTATTGACCACCACCGCCAAGGTTGAAGTCAAAAATTGGCACTAGATGGCCCAGATTTGGCGCCTTAAGTGCCCGCTCTTTTGAGATGTATTCCCAGAAAAAACGGTTACCGGCGTCCATTGCCAGCCCAATCTTCCAGCCGTTTAAGCACTTACTCAACGGCAGAGATGGCGTGATGCTTTGATTATCGCCTAGTCGCGTCTTTCCTGACCACAACAGCCTACCGACGTTGTCTAGTTGTTGAAGCATCTCACCGTTCAGATGGCCGCTTACCTTTTTTCCGCTGGCGTCTAGGTTAGACAGTAATAGCTCTCCTAGGTAGAGCTGCGCCGCCGCAGTAATGTCGCTTTCAGCGGTTCCGCCATCGTACAGCCGCGATAGGTAACCTGCCGGACCAATCTCTGTGTGAAATGTCTGTAAGTAAGTCCCACTACTACCATCAATGGTGCCGTCGACAGTTAGGTAGCCATCGCCCATCTTCGTAGTCCCGGTGCCTTTGGTGAGCATGATTTGACCGGTCGGGTCTGTGACGTCTGCGAAGTCGCTCTCATCAACAGGCGCGTTTTTGAAGGTGCTGATGAATTTAGACCCATTGAAGATAACCCCATTGAAGGTTAGCCCATTGAACGTGGCAGCGCTGATCGCGCTTGCCGAGATTGGCTGCGCGACCCATTTGGTGCCGTCTGACTTGTAGAAGGCCGTGGCAATACCAGTACTGTCAAGCAGCCAGAACTGGCTATTTGCCGGAGCCACCGAGGAAGGAAGCACCGTGCCGCTAGCGTAACTAGTGATGTCTTTACCAGCTGGGCCAGTTGGCCCAGTATCACCCTTGGCACCGTTTGCACCCTTGATGAGTACCCACGTATAGTCTGATACTGTGGTGCTGTCTGTTTCCGTGAAGTCACTGTACGTGCCGATGTACGCCTTTCCGGTCGGTGACTGCGAGAACCCGCCGCCGTTCACATCGTCCGCATAGGCCGTGTGGAAGTAACTAGTCTTCCCATCATCACCTTTTGGTCCAGCCACGCCGACCCCGTCATCGCCTTTGACCTTCTGCCAGTGCCCTGCATAGTCCGCTGGATCATCGCTTGGCACAGCGCTCTTGTCGCTCCATACAACCGCCATATACGTCTTGCCAGCGGGGTCAGCAGAAATACCAGTGCCCACATCATCGTCCGCATAGCGCGTCCACGGGTAGTACTGGTGAGTGTTACTGGCCTTGATTTGCTCCATCTTGTCGGCCAGCTCTTGAAGTGCCGGGTCAATCTGCGACTGCTCAATCAGGAAATCGCCGAAAGTGGCTTGCCGCGTGTCGTTCGCGTAGCTTGTCTTGAGCTCCAGCAACCGTGTGGACAGGTTCAGGTCTTGCAGCTCATCGACCAGGTGCACCGTGTCGCCGACCTCAACAGTAGACGGCAATTCTGCCACGTCTGCCTCATAATTCACGACCGGATCAACCGCCTTCTTGAGGCCAGCCAGCGCCGACTGGAAGAGCTCCGCCTGCGTCTTCGCGGTGTATGTGATGCGCCGGTTGATATAGCCGCCAGACACGTCTGCCACACTGCCAGCCGCACGGAGTCGGCTCCACTTCTGGTTGGCCACGGTGTCCATCAATACGCCACCAGCAGTCAGCACATACCGGCCGGTTGGGTCGGTGTACGAGTAGCCCGCCAGCGTCAGCGGCTTGTCAGAACCTTCCACGGTGTCACCAGTCGCCACGACTGAGGTGTACAGGTCATAGATGTTTCCGGTTGTGCTGATGCTGTTCAGCTGAGTGTTCACCTCCAGCCGCTGACCCTTGTCTGCGCCGATGTGCTTGTACACGTCAACGTAGCGCTTGACGACCTTCATGCCATCGACCTCAAAGCGGAAGTTCAGCTCAGCGTTATCGAACTGGGTCGCCACCGATTCGATGCGCTTGAGTGACGTGTCGTCGGTGCTGTCCCAACTCAGCGTGCGAGTCAGGTCGGCGATTTCGTTCGTGCCGATTTCAAATCCACTGTCGGTGGTGAACAGGTCGAAGTACTCCGCAAACGTCATCGGCCTGCTGGCGCTGTACGCCGAGATGGTTTCGTTAATGAGATCGAGCCCGCCGCTTTCGGAAACGAAGGTCAGCACGCCAGAATGCGCATCAAACTTTGTCCACTCCGCAATGGTCATGAACTGCGAGCGACCACGGTAGTCTTTATACAGCACGAAATTGCCGTACGCCGCCATTGCCATAACCTTCGCCACATCACTCTCGCCAAAGACCAGCGTGGCCGTGTATGACCGCCCCACGGCAGTTTCGGCGAACTCATCGTCTACATCATCAATCATGTTGATGCCGGGCCGACTGGCGTCTGGCATATCCGTTGACGCGATGCCGATTAGCTCGAAGTCGCGGTTCGCAAAGTATGCAATCATAGCCATGCCTCCCTGTACTCAATCTTTGCCGTGAACGGGTCTGCCCAGCTTGACGCCACCGGATGGAGTGTATTCTCACCGGGCTGAATCATGAACTTATCCCAATCATTGCCGATGGCCTGCACAGTGCCGTCTTCGACGCCATTCACGTAGACCGTCTTCGTGGCAACATCTACGACCAGCTCATCACCAGCAGAGAAGCGGTTTGGCAAGTCTTGCCAGTAGTCCACATTGACCCACTGGAAGATGCTGTCCGACCAGTTGATGGTCCAACCCGTCTTGTCCGAGAAGCCCGTCATCCAGACCGTATACCCGTCAATCGAGGCGTCCGCCAGGCCAACAATGGTCGGCGACTGCACCAGCGTCTGGCCTGTCTTCATGCCGCCTTCCAGCGTCTGAATCTTGGCTAGGCGGAAAGTTGCTTGATTGCCGAGCTTGCCTATTTGCAACGAGTAGAAACCGTTTGTGAACAGCTTCCGGTTGAGGTTCTGCGTCCAGATGGTCTTACCCATTGCGATCAGGTCCAACGCCAGTACATCGGCGGTGTAGTAGCTGTCATGAAGCACCATACTCAGCGCCACGGTGTCGCCAGACGTCAGATTGAACTCGATTCGCCCAGAAGCCTTCGCATTCGTCGCCAGGTTGATGCGGTTCGCCCAGAGCAGGTTGCCCGTGTTGGACCCCTGCGAATTTGCCGCAATCGTGCCGCTCATCGAAGGTCCGGCCCAGTTGTCGCTGGCAGTCCGGTTGTACATCGGCGTAGCGGTGTCCTTCGCGTACTGAAAAGACCCCGCCTGTTTGTTAGGCCGGGCCGTGTCTCCTAGATAGTTCTTGTACACCACTGTTCCCGCGTTCAGTGTGATGCCGGTTGGTGCAGCCATCATCGTGTGGTGGAAGACCGTCTCGGAATCATCATGCTGCGTGCCGTCAATCTCATCATTAGCGCCAAACTGAAGCACACCGCCAGCATCGTTCGTCCACGCCACCAGCCCGTTATCGCCGTTCATTGTGGCCGTCAGGATAGGCGCAGTTGGTGCCGTGCCGTAGTTGTGCACTGTGATGGTATCGGAATAGTATTCAGAGTATTCAGGATCTGCTGGATTAGGCGACCAAGGAGAAGCTGTATTCCCCGCTTCTACCTTTCCTTTGCTCCATGCGTAAGACCCCGCGTCTGAATCGTTAGTCCATGCTAGTTGGACTGATATGTTGTCATAGTCATCTGAGGTGGGTGCCGTAAATGTGACTGAGTGGCGTCCGGCAGTTTCGAGGGTACTTGTTAAAATCATCTTTACTCTGTTACTCTCTGACATTGTCCATGCTTGCAAAACAACCATATGGTCCATCTGCTCTAGGTCGACGCTGACCGTGTACTGCAGGCCTTTGATTGAGTTAAAGGTGCCAATGGTGCTAATTAAAAAGTCGCCACCCGTGGCTGTCTGAGGTTTGTCACTGGTTCCTTTTAGCAGATTCACTGACACGTCCTTGTATGGCATGTTGTTAGCCGTCTTCGTTGTCAGTGAATGCGCCACACCATCGGGGACGATAAAATTGATTGTTCCGCTGCCTAAGAAGTAAGCACGCGTCAGGTCAATCTTACCGTCCACTTTTGCCAGCCAGTATTCATCAGTACGATCACTGAAGGACAGCTTCGCGGGTTCGTTGGTATACAGCAGTGGAGCCATCATGCGTTCAAACTCACGCTGTGAGATAGCCATTACGTCGTATTGAACTGGCAGCACGCGTGATTTGATTCGCCCACGCATGAAGCGGTCACCGTTTGACGTGCCGACTGTCTGCATCGTATTTTCAACTTCGCTCAAGATTCCGCGATCAGGAGCGAACTGCAAAAAACGGTCGCCGATTTGGTGGCCGTTGAATGTCATGATTGCCAATTAAACGTGCCCCTTTCTTCTATTATTTGTTCTTGTCATTCGGTTCATTTGCTCCTGCACGCCTTCGGCAGACCAGCGGCCTACTTCTCGCCCGTTGTCGAGCTGCACGGTTCCGCTGATTGAAGGCTTGTAGTCAAGCAACTCAGCCACCAGCACATTCAGCGTGCGAAGCGCGTCGCCTAGGCCGCTTTCATTCGATGCCGTCACGTTGACTGTCTGCACTGTCTGTGGACGGAGGTTCTGGAGTGTGGTAGCTGCGTCGGTGAAGTCGGTGGTGCCTGATGCGAATCGCGGCACTGCAAACTTGCGAGCGGTGCTCATCGCAGTAGCAATCTTTGTGTGCCGTGGTAACGGCAGAATTGCGTTACGCTCTTTCGGAATGAAAGTCTGACCGTTTGGCAGTGTGATTGCTTCACGGTAGACCGCACCCGGAGCATCGTTGACCATTGCTAGGCCGCCAACGAAGTTGTTACTACCTTTCTTCAAGCCAAGTATCTTTCCAACACCCTTCGCGAAGCTGACGCCTACACTCAGCATTTTGGAAATCGTGTTTGGCTTGCGCTGAAATGCACCAACCGCTTCAGTAGCCTTCCCTGCCGGGCCGCTCGCACCATCAACCGCCTTGGCATGCTTTGGACTACCGGGGCTAGCAACTCTGAATTTGTCAATGGCGCCTTTGGCATTTCTGAAACCGCTGACGGCACTGGAAGTATCACCCTTGCCGACTTTGGTTGGCCCGGGGTTAGTGCCCTTGTAGTCAAGAATTGACTTTTTTCCGAGGCCAAAGTTGTTCTGAACGCTTACGGTATCAGCCTTCGCAACCTTCTTCTTCGGGTTGTAGTTCAAGTTGTAGTCGTTAATGAGCTGTCCGGAATCAACCAGCTTTTGCCGCAGGTCATCGTTCTTCATGAGGGCTTGCTTGACGGAATCTGGCAGAGTATAGAAGTTGTGATACTTGAGTGCATCGGCGCCAACCTTGTCAACGAAGTCTTTGTCGTTCAGCGCCGCCGTCTTCGTGGCATCGGGCAGACTGTTGAAGGTGCCATACTGCAGTGAGAGCTGTGCGACATGAGCCGCACCCTTGGCATTCACGATGGCTTGCTTTTCGGCTAGAGGCAGCGCGTTCCACTGACCGGACTTCTGCAAAGCAGTAATGATGGTGGCTGATGCCTTGTCATGGACGATCAGTTCGAGCTGGCTCGGTGACAGCTGGTTCCACATTTTCACCTTGTCGATAGCAGCCACCAGTGAGCTGGGGTCACCTTTGACTACCGCGGCCATCTGCTTCGGATTGAGTTGATTCCACAAGTCCAGCTGGTCGATGATGTCGGCCAGGTCTTGCTTGCCCGCCGTAACCATCAGCGCATACTTCTGCTGAACCGTCATTTTGTTCCACTTGTCCGTCTGGATCATCGCAGCCAGCAGAGTTTCCTTCGCATTGCTGCTGATTTTGGCGTATTTCAAGTCGAACGTGAGCCGCTTCCAGCCTTCCTTTGTTGAAGCCGTCTGCGTCAGCACTTCTGGCAGGTTGGTGACAACCCTTCCTGTCTTTTGGTCTAGCACAAGGCTATTCCAATCATTACCGGCCTTTTTGACGTTGGCCGACATATTCTTGCTGACAGATGCCGCAAACTGCTTCGTGGAGGTAACGCCACCATTCATCGCTTTCTTGTAGCGGTTCATAGCAGCTTCTGCTTGTTCAGCAGTCATCCCCATGTCTTGCTGGAGTTGTGCTTGGACTTGTTTGTTAGACATGCCTTGGGCTTTTAAGGCTTGCACCATACTCAAGTAGATTGCATCCATCTTAAATTTGTGATCTCTCTCAAGCCCTTCGATGGTTGCATTCTTTTCAGCTGTGCTTAACTGGTCATTATCATTGATTGCCTTGCGCTTCTTAGCAGTGGCTTCGTATTCTTGCTCCATTGCGGCAACAGAATCCGTGTACTGTTTCTTGGCGGCCGAGGCAGACATAGTGACACGTTCACCGAGAATAGCTTTAGTGACGTTATTCTGCTGTTGTCCACTCAATCGAAGTGTCTTAACAGCATCAATCGCGCTATCTTGCTGCAGGTTCTTGATGACTTGCAGTTGGTCAGCGGTCAGCTTGCCCTGTTCTTCACCGGCAGACTTAGTGATTGCTTTGACCTTGGCGGCATTCTCTTGCACCTGCTTAACTCGTTTATCATTAGCAGTCTTCTCTTTGGCAGCAGCAGCTAACAGAGCGTCACCAGCATCACCACCCAGTGACTTAGCCAGCTTCTTGGCCGCCGCATCAGATTGATCAGCAGCTTGCTTAGCTGCTTGCGCCATTGAGTTGAAGCCGTCCACAATCTGCTTTGAGTTTGTCTTGGCAGACTGGTTGGTATTGTCGAGTGCACCACTAATTTCACCAGAGGCTTGCTTCATCTTCGTGGCTGATTTATCGGCAGCCGCCCCGATGTCGGAACCCCACATTTGTGCACGCTGGCTTGCTTCGTAGGCTTTCTCGCCCCAAATCTTCCACACACCATAGCCAACCGCGGCCGCTCCAGCCACACCAACCAACGCAACGCCGAGTGGTGCCAGCGAAGTGAGCAAAGCAGAACCACCCGCAGCAGCACCAGTAGCAGCCTCTCCAGTTTCAGCAATCGCCGGAGCGGCGCTGAGAGCCTTGAAAGCAGTCTCGCTGAACGTTGATTTAAGAACATCGAAGCCACTCGCGCCAATCTTAGCTGCAGTTTGAGCGCGACCAATGCCACCGGCCACCGCACTGAACGCACCTGCGCCGCCGGAAATAATCTTGAACATACCACCGATCGCGCTGGAAACTGGCCCAGCTGCAGCAGCGAACAGAGTGAACTTAATGATTGATTGCTGGGTGCCTTTGTCGAGCTTACCGAAGGCTTGCACCATCTCGGTAGCTTTGCCAATCAGCGGCGTGATCGAAGGCAACAGATTCTCACCGACTTCGATGCCCAGCACCTGAACTGATGACTTGAGTTTGTCGAAGTTAGCTTTCGCCGTGTTTCCCATGATGTCAGAAACTTTCTTGGTTGCACCGGCGGCATCTTGCGTTTCTTTCGTCAGCTTGCGCATCGCCGGTGCGCCGGCATTAAGCAATGCCAGCACAGCACGGCCACCACGTTCACCGAACGCGGCATTGACGGCGGCAACCTTGTCGACCTTGTTCTTGCCCTCAGTCGCTTTGGTGACCTGTTCAATGACTTCGGGCAGTCCGATTTGTCCTGCCTTGAAGGCTTTGATGTTCACGCCTAGCTTTGCCATTGGTGAGTCGGCTTTGGTCGAAGCCGCAGCCAGCTTCTGGAGCATCATATTGAACGCGGTCCCGGCGGATGAACCTTGCAGACCCGCGTTTGAAAGCAGACCGATGTCGGCCACTGTTTCATTCAGAGAAACACCGGCGGCGTGAGCAGACTGCCCAGTGTATTGCATGGCTTCGCCCATGTCACTAAAGCCAGACTTGGTCGCATTGGCCGCATAAGTCATAGCATCAGTGACGCTGGTCGTGTTCGCGGCTTTGACACCGAACTGCGTCATCGTGGAAGTAACAACCTCCATAACGCTGTTGAAGTCTTCACCAGATGCACGTGAGGCATCCAAGATAGCTGGCATCATCTTCATGGACTGACCAGCGGAATAACCAGCCCGCACCAGGTCGGCCAGTCCGTTGTTGATGCTGGTGGTCGAGATGCCATATTGAACCGCCCACTTCTTCGATGAGCTAGCGAGCTGATCGAGCTGGGCACGATACTTGCCAGTCACGGCGGCACCGTTGGTCATCAGTGGCCCGATTGCATCAATCTGGGAGTTGAAGTCAATGGCTGACTTCGCCGCTGCAGTGAACCCGGCCGCAATCGGTGCAGTGACGGCCATGGTTGCCTTGGAGCCGAAGCTCGCCAATGATGAACCAACCTTGCCGGTCACTTTCGAGAACGCCGCAGCCTTCTGTGACATCTGAGTCCAGCCATTTGACTGCAGTAGAATCTCTTTGCGCATGGCGGCCATGCGATTGTTCAGAAGCGCAATCTGAGCAGCCGTCTTGTTGACGGCACTGGCGGCATTGGCCTCACGCGTTGTGAGCTTCTCCATGTCGCCATTGCCCTCTTGGACGGCCTTTGACCGTTTTGCGAGGGTTTCCTGTTCTCGCTTGAGCTGGGATTCGTATTGTTGCATCTGGCGCTCTAGCGTTCCATACACGGTACGCATGCCGCCAATAGACTTCTCAGAACCTTTGAAGGCAATGTCCTGCGCCTTCAGCTCAGCGGTGGTCGCTTTTATTGTGGAGGACAATGTCCGAGCCGAGGCTCGAAACGGGTCGATGTTCAGGCTTACCGTTGCGGCCAAATGCCCTAAATTTCCTGCCATTGTTTACCTCCTTTCTCAAAACAAAAATGGAAACGCCTTGTCGATGGTCGTTTCCTTCTCTTCGTAGATCGCATTCAGTTGCTTCAAGTCACGTAACGTCATCGCATCAACGTCGGCTAGTTTGTAGCCGTCTGCAAGCCTGGCTTTGTAGAAGTCATAGATGTTGTTGAGCGCTTCTTGGACGTCCGTGTCGGTGATTTTTTTGCTGGCTTGTCGTCAGCTTCTTCGCCATCATCCAGCGATGCTTCCACAGCTTCGTTGATGCTGTCGAGTGATTTCAGGCTACGTACCGAGCCGTAAGTGACCTGCTTGCGGTTGAACTGGCCTTGCCAGAACTCAACCGCAAAATTTGCCAGGTTGGCCTCGTTCGCGTCAAAGTCCGCGTTACTTGGCCCGCCATCTTTGCTGTACATACGAAGTTGTTGCTGTTGCACCTTGAGTGCGTTGGTCGTGTCACGCAACCCGGGTTCGCCATTGCGGACAAACTTGTTTGGCTGGCCCGCAATCATCAAACTGATTTCAAATGCCATGTTTTCCTCCTATTCAGCCGCCCGCTGGTTCGCGTATTGTTGATTTCGTTGGCGACTAAGTTGTGACTATTCCGTAGTTACCGTGATCGTGGCAGAGCCAACGATTGCACCAGTGGTCGTAGTGAACTTGGCCTGCGTTTCGCCAGCCTTCACACCGGTAACGGTGCCGCTGTCATCAATCGTGGCCACGGTTGTGTCTTCAATACTCCAGGCGCCAGTCTTGTCGGTGGCGTCTGCTGGTTCAACAGTTTCAGATAGCTTTGTCGTAACGCCGACTTTTACTGACACAGTAGCCGGAGCCACTGTGACCGCTGTCGGCGCTACGCTTTTGGGTCTTCAGGAATGACCGCATCTGCTGCGGTAGTTGGGAATACCCACTTATGGAATGTTTCAAAGTCAAAGTCTGGGTTGTCCTCACGACCAATCAGCACAACGTTGCCATTGTCACTGTCACCACGTGGAATAAAGGAACCGGTGATGGAGTCAGCGGTTGGGTCAGGCGCGCCATCAACGGACTTGGTGTCGACGGACGGCAGAGTGAACATGCCTTTCAGCATGCCGACCCAGACAGCCTTGCCGTTGGAGAGTTTGGTCTTGAACAACGTAGCGACGTAGTTCGGGGTCAGGTTCTTTGCGTACACTTCAGTGCCACCAGAAACCTGAATGTTGAACAGGTCTTTCTTCATCTGAGTGTCAACATCATAGAGTTCGACAGCTTCAGTCGCCTCGGTGATTCCGGCAGACAGAATTAGGTATGGGCCGTTATCGGCAGACAGGGTCTTCTGCTCAGTGGAAATATCCATCTTCACTGTGCTCAGACCCACAATTTTGCGAGTTGCGGCAACGAACTCATCGTCGCCAACAACGCCGTATTCGAAATTTGAAGCACCAAATTTGGCGAGCTTATTGTTTGTTGCAGTAGCATTTTCAGCCATTTGTTAATCCTCCTATTGAAAAAGGGCCACCCTATACGGGCAGTCCCTGTGATTGGAAATATGCAGTTGTCATGCGAAGCGTTGGCACTGAATTGTCCTCGCCAGAAGTGTGGTAGGTTCTGTTCCAGCCATTCGCATGCATGACCTGACGAATCAGGTCGTCTATTGCTGATGTTTCTTGCATCAACGACTTGCGCGTCCATAAATCAATCTGCACGCGCGGGTACTCAATGAAGCGGTCATCGTCAGCCGGTTCGTGGTTATCACCAGGCAGGTCAGTGATTCTAACCCAGGGTGACAACGCCACTATTTGCGGGTCGGTCGAGTTGTCGAAGTCCGGTGAACCAATGTAGACGCCGCCAAGCGGGTCATCGGCACCGCGCACCTCCGTCAACAACGCTTTCAGCTCCGCACTAGCAGTCAGCGCCTTGCTTGCTTCAGTAGAGCCAAGCATCTACCCACCTACTTTCAAGTGGGAAACAAACGCCTCGAGAATCTCATCGCGAGTTTTCTCTTGGGTTTCTTCCACAAAGTGTTGTGGGTCTTGCTTGGCAGTGCCGTTGTTTGGGAAGTGCACGCGGAAACCAGTCTGCTGGCCATAGCCAACATCTGACTCCAGAATTCCGCCACGGTCGCGCACACCAGTTGCATGAATGTCGTCGCGCATGTGAGTGGGGTCGTCAGTTTCGCCTGACCATACTGGGGTATCGGTCTTGAGCGCGTTGGCAAAGATTTCTGCCCCGTCGCGAATGGCGGCACGTGCATCTTTTTGCATGCCGTTATCCAGCGCCTCAATCTTCGCAAGCAAATCTGAATCACCAGATACCGTCATGCCGACACCTTCTTTCCTGTGATTGTCGTGATGTCCCGACGTTGGTAGTCAGGATCCAACCCGGTTATTTCGTATTCGCTACCGTGCCATACAATGCGCCATGTGGGTTGAATCTCTTCTTTGGTCAGAAACCTGACAATGAACGTTGGTGAGTCAGTACGAACACCGAGCCCGCTGCGAGCTTCACGAATTGGCACCTTTGGCACCTCCGCCCACACCGTCATGTGTTCAGTCTTTTTGTCGTCTACCGGTACGCCTTGCTCCATGCCACGACCGTAGCTGACGAAGGTGATGCGCTCGCGCATGTTAGTTGTCCGCATCGTCAGCCACCTCCGTCCGCAACTGGTTGACCGTAGCGGCGACGGTATCCAGCAACGGATACCGCATCACGTCAGCGCCTTCGCCACGGTAGTCGTATTCTTCCTTGACCTGCTGCATGATTGCCACAAAGTAGCGGTCACGCGTTTCGGCTTTTGCCAATAACGACTCTGGCTTCAGGCCGGTTTGAACAGCCGAGGCAATTTGTGTGGCCGCACCGCTGGTCAGTAGGTCAAGCATGCCGTCCTCAACTTCTTGGTCAACCTTGCAGTACATCTTCAAAACATCGAATTGAGCCTGGGTGAGTGGCCCGTGTGTATCTTCTTCAGCCATTCACGCTACCTCCTTATGCTGCCGCGGTGACGGTAACTTTGACGGTGCCGATGAAGCTACCACTCGTGGCGGTGATTGTGGCTGTGCCTTCGGTAACCGCCGTGATTGTGCCATCTGCTGCCACCGTTGCGATTGCTTCATCACTCGTGGTGTACGCAATCGCGCCGTTCACAGCAGCCGCATCATCAGCATCCGCTGGGTCAGCTGTTGCGGTGACCTGCTTAGTGTCGCCGACCTTCATCGAAGCCGTTGCCTGGCTCATCTTGAGCCCAGTCGCCGGGTTCGGAGCCGGCGTTACGCTTTTGGGGAGTAGGTCAGGAAGTAGCCAGCCTTGGTGTCAGCAACCGCAACGCCGAACCGCATACCCGCGCGCAGGTACTTGCCGTAGATGTCATTGTCAACCCACTGAATGTCCATGTCTGCCCGGTCTGCAAAGATAACAGCGCGCGGCAGGTCGCCAAGGAAGGCATGTGCTTCGCCAGCGGCGCCCAGAACATCGTCACCAACAACCACAACGCTCATGCCAAGCACGGTCTTGCCGGATGGACTGATGATGCTGTCCTGCAGCAGGTAACGGCCATTGCCGTCCTTCACGGTGTCGAGGAAGTTGTAGAAGCTCTGGGAAGCAATCAGCGCGCGGCTGTATGCTGGGTCGAGTTCAACGTTATTGATTTCCTTCAGGCCATCGATGTCAGAAATTTCCTTCGGGGTGAAGCCTTTCAGCAGCGTTGCGATGGCAGCGTTGCCGGTGTTCCGCTTGAGTTGCTGGCCGTTTTCGTTCACGATGCCAATCATGTCTGCTTCGGAATCGTCAATGTCTTCTTGGGAAATAGGAATAGCGCCACGATAGGTGTAAATCTTCCATTCAACCTTGTCGAACTCAGGCTTCGCCAGCGCTGGGTTTTTTTCCAATTCAGCCACAGTGTGCAGAACACCGGTCACATTCTTCAGCGTCGGGTATACACCCTGCGCGTGCTTTGCCGCGATCACGTGGGTGTACGGCTTGAGATCGACAACGGTCTGCAATTCACGCTGTGGAATATAGGACTGGTCAACCGGAATCGTGCCAGGGTTATCACTGGAAACGATGCCGTTGGTCGTCGGGTCGGTGGAAGCACCGTCACGCAGCATAGAAGCCGGAATGGTGATTTCCTTGCCCAGCTCCTTGGCGCGGATGAACGCATTGATTTGCTTCCGACGTTCGTCGGTGGCTGGCTTTACGACTACCTTCGGCGCAGGCTGTTCGTTGCCCTTGAGCGCTTCTTCATACAGCCCACGCTTCTCTTCCAAGTCCTTGATTTCTGCAGATTCCTTATCGAACGCAGAACGGGCTTCCTTGGCTTTCGTGGTTGCATCTTCGGTGTCTTGCTCCAGCAGGGAGCGAATTTCTGCCTTGTGTGCTTCGGCAGAGGCGCGCTTTTCGTCAAGTTGCTTGCGAATTGCGGCTAATTTTTCATCTAAAGTCATAATTGACCTCCTAAATTTGTGTATAAAAATAGGCACCTGATTATCAGATGCCTTCAAGCAACAGTAGTTTTTGTCGCTCATGCTCCCATTTCGGCGGAGCCGTGAGCGCCTTGACTGCGTCCAGCGACCGAGCGCCGACTTTCACTTCGGTGTCCGGATACGCTGGCGTAGTCACGGGTGAAACGTCATAGATGTGGTCGATTGACCGAATCAGTCGGTTGTATGGAGCTTCAGCATCGCCATCACGGGTCCACTTTTCGGCGTCGGAATCGTCTGGAATCGTGAACGCGAAACTGGATTGACTGATGATGCCTTCACGAACGTTCTCGACCAGGTCGCGACCGAGCTGTGTGTTCGGCGGGGTCAGCTTATAGCGCAGGCCCGTTTCGTCCACAGAGAGTTCGAGGTTCACGCCGGTGCGGCCCAGAACCTGTGACTGGTCATGGTTGAACAGTGCAACAACGTTGCGCATGTCTGCGTTATCCAGTGCGTGCGGGTCAATTTTCTCGCGGAACGTATACTCGCCAAAGCCCAGCGGGTCGGAAGCACGGTCGAACTTCAGCGCGTAGCCTTCAATCACTGCCGGTTGGTCATCACTTGCTTCGCGAATTTCCATCGGTGTTGCCATAGTGCGGATTTCTTTCATGCTCATCACCTCCTTTCGTTGCTGGATAACCGAACGGGTAGACAGTCAATCGTGATTGCCGCTGCTGACCTTCCCACTAGCTTTTGCCGCCAGCCATTGATCGCGCTGGTCGAGGAAGATTGAGTTCAGGTTGCTCTCCAGTTTGTTCATTTCTGGCAAACCGGTTGCTTTCATCCCCAGCTTGCTACGGCCTTCATCGCCCATGATGATGCCGTTGCCCTTGAGCTTGACCACGTCATCGACTGCCATGCCGGCAACTGCACTGGTGTCGAATGAAATCTCATATTTGTGCCGCTCAGTGTCAGACAGCAGCTTCATTTCCATTTCGGTCGTGATTGGCATGAAATAGAACGGCAGATTATTCTGCACGTAGTCGTCAGTGAGCTGCTTAACTGACTGGTTCGGGCTGTTCTGCGCCAGCCGGTAAGCAGGAACGCGCAACGACTTGGCAATCTGGGCGGTCGAGTAGTTGTTGCTAGTGATGAGGTTCAGTACGCTGGTATCGACTTCCAGCGGTGTGTACTCCATCGTGTCGTCTACGATGATTGGCGCACCAGCAGAAGCACCCGCCTGGGCCTTCTCGAAGTCTTGCCGCATCTTGCGTCTGGCATCAGCTCCGAGTTTGCCTTTGGCCTTGATGATTGAACCCTTCAACCCATCGGCGAAGAACTTCTGCAACGTGGACACGCCAGATTCTTGCAAGCCAATCTCTTGGCCCAGTGACAGCAGAGGCGAACGGCCTCGAATAGTGTCATAGCTGAAGAATTTCCAATGAATCACGTCTTCGGGCTGGCAAACCTTCTGCACGCCGGAATTGTATGGCGTGAATCGGTAGACAATATGCGCGGGGTCGCTGTCGTCAATCTGCGCCTGTGACGGCGCATAGAACTCGAACATTGCCGGTTCTCCGGTCAGCGGGTCGCGAATGATGCGGCTGTATGCGTTGCCTGACAGAATTGCGTTGACCGCCATTGAGAATTTCCACTGATAAGCGGTCAGTCGGTTACTCACCTTGGTGTTTAGCAGATATTCCACATTCTCCAGGCTGACCAGCTGGTCATTCTGCCGGTCTCTGACCACCAGCGGAAACCGGCCGATGTCACCGGCCAGGATAGACACCGCCGTCAGCACGTCAGAATTGCGAAGCGCGCCGATGCCGGTGTAGCTGCCACGCGTGGAGGGTAAGATACCTTCGTCGAGCAGGCTACCTGCCCAGTTTGGATCTACGTCTGTGGCAAGCTCGCCACTTCTAAATAGCTTCATTTGTTATCACCCCCTTTCATCGGGACCGGGAATGAACAGAATGATAGCCAGAACGACTAGCAACCCGCCAAGCGTATATAGACCGGGAATCAGGCCAATCGAAAAACTGGCCCCGGCAATAATGCCGAAACCAGCCAGGAGAATGAGCGCCGCGCTGTTGGCCGTCAGCCAACTGAGTAATCGAAGAATTTTCGTCTGCATTGTGTCACCTCCCCTAGAATCCAAATTCATCGCTGAACACCGAATTGTCGTCCAAATAGTTGTCCGTGTTTTCGGTGAACGCGATTACGTACGCGTCAAGCGCCGCGTCCAGCATGTCAATTTTGTTCGAGTATTTGTTCTTGTTGATACGAACACCGTTGTTGTCGCTCATCAGCACGGCGTTCATCGCCGCGCTTCGGAGCAACGCATTGTTGGAGTGCTTTACCTTGCCACCAATCAGGTCATCCCTGAATTGCTTGGTGGGCATGCTGAGTGTCAACGTTCCTTGTCGCACCGCAACCATTGGCCACTCTGGGTGGTTCTTCTCAATCGTGGTCAGAAGCGGGCCGAACTGAAATGGATCGTAGCAGATACCCTGAATATCCAAGTCATTCCGCTCGATGTAGTCTTCCAGCCACTCATACACCCGGTCATTGTCGATGATGCCGGACTCAAGCTGCGTGATTTCGCACTCACCACGCTTTTCAGCAGCCAGATAGTCCAAACGGTCAGTCTTGATTTTGTTTTCGATGCCGCCTTTTGATGCCACGAAGCCGTAGCCGTCGAGATAGAAGTAGCCTTCCATCAAATGCAGATCATCAATCGCAAAGATGTCGCTTGTCCGGCCAACGTCAATGCCAAGCCACGTGCGTGTACCGCGAATATCTGGCTTCTCATCGACTTCGGAGTTGTCCCAAGTTTCAGTGTCAAGGTAGCTATCCTCGGACGCCTGCCGCCAAATGTTGAAGTTCTTGACTAGCTTCGAGTTGAGAGAACCATCAACGCGCGCTTGTTTGAGCTTCCCGGCTAAGTAGTCGTGTATCTGGTCGTGCAGAATATCAACGTCCATCAGTGGATTGGCTTCGATCCACAGCCGTTCATCATCAACATCTTCAATCGAGTTCATTTCTGCGATAAAAGCAAAGTACCGGTCAGCGATTTCTTCACCAGCCAGCACCTTTTTGGCATATGGATAATTCTGTGTGTACATGGGCACGTTCATATCAAAGCCAGCAGTGGATATAATAAACGTCAAGTAGCTCGGCAGCAGCAGTTGACCAGAAGCAAGAGTTTCGAGCATGTCGGTTGTTTTAGCATTCGCGTATTCATCCACTACCGCCACGTGAGGCTCGTAGCCATCAACCAGTCCGGCGTCACGCGAGAAACTGCGGATGATTGAACCATCATTCAGGTTGACGATTTCATCCCTCGTTATCTTCGTCATACGCTTGATTTCAGCGTCTTTGCGTCGCAGTGCTTGTAGTCTATCCTTCACCATGCCAAACACGATGTTGGCCTGTTTGCGGTCGTTTGCGGCTGTGTAAAGTTGGCGCTTGTTCGCCGGGTTTTTGCCAAACAGGAACTCGTACAAAATGACCCCAGAAATTAAAAGCGATTTACCGTTTTTCCGCGCCATCGAAATGAACGCGTCGGTAAATCGCCTGATTGTTTTGTCATCTTTGTCCACCCAACCGTATAGCACACCAATGATGAATTTCTGAAATGGTGCTAGTGGTTGAACCTTGCCAGTCTTTGGCTCTGGCAGCATCTCCATAAATTTTACAGCCTTACCGGCCAGCTCTGGGTTCCACACCCAGCGCCAATCTTTACGCTGCAGGTCGCTCTGTTGTCTGACTACTGCTTGCTTGACCGCCTTAGAAGTAATCAGGCGGCCATCAAGCACACGCCTGATGAAGTTAGGCGTGGGATCAATAAACTTAATCAAAGAAAGCCTCCTAACCGAATACGTCCGTGATTGACTTCTTCTTATCGTCTTGCTTTGGCATATTCATAGACATGCGGCTGTTGACATTCAAGCCCAGGTCACTAGCCAAACCCTTAATAGCCGTGGTGGCCTTGTTAAGGTCACTAACATAGCTGAGGTACTGGTCTTCTGTTTCCGCTTCTTGCATGGCCTTAATGATATGCCGATATGTGGCGTACCACGTGCAATAGCTTTCAAGCTCTGTCCGGTCGAGGTTCCGCAACGGCAACGTACCAATACCAGCAACAATGCGGCGATACTCCTGCTTGGCAATAGGCTCAAGGTGAGCTGGCGGCGTCATTTGCAGTTTGGACAGTCCGTCAGTTGCTAAAATCTCGGCCTGAAGGTGCGCTTCCTGCTGTGCTTTGGTCAAATTGCCACGCGACTGCGATAATACTTTGTATTTTCCTGCCATCCCCACTCTCACCTCCTATTCGTACAAAAAATGGGTCATTAGAACAAAAAACGTTTAAAAATCGTTAGAAATCACCACGAAAAAAAGAGGCCGTCCGTTTAAACGTCAGATAAAATGTAACCCCCCGAAAAAGTGACCGGGGTACCCCGGGCCACAATCAAACCGTGACAATTTCGAAGCTGTCGAATTTTCCTTCACGTTTGAGCTCATCAACCTTGTTGATTGCTTTCATAACTTGCGAAAGGTTTCGATGATTCTTATTCAATCTGTCGATGCATTCAGCTCTTGATGTGCTCAGCATGATGTGATGCAAGTTGCGACTAACCAGAAGACTGTCTAGCTTCTCATCTGGATAAGTCATGATGATCCAGACTTGCTCGAAGGTCTGTTCAGCTTTCAGCTTCCGGAGCATCAGCTCATAGATGAGCTGTACATAATCGTTGGCGTCAATATTGCCGGTGTGTTCAGGCAGTCCTGTGAGTGCAGCCATCAACGCATCATAGTCATAGACAAGGTCGTGCTGACCAAGGTTACGCTTGACGTATGTTGTCTTGCCACTGCCTGGATAACCAGCAATGATATTGATTCGCATGGCCCTTGCCTGCCCCTTCTTTCGCTTGACCGTTTCTCTGCGTGTCTTCCAGTAGTGACAATCCTTGCAGAGCGATTGCAGGTTATCATCGTTCAGCCGGTCGACCCAATCGTCTTCGCTGGGAATGATATGGTCGACCAGTGTCGCTGGCATTCCACAGCGTTGGCACACACCATTGTCTCGGAGTAGGACGGATCGCCGGGTATGCTGCCACGCTGTTGAGTGGTAGAACGCCAGGTAGTCCTGCTTGGTTTGCGCACGATGTTGGTTGTACTGTCGATCGGAGTCTTGACGAATGCGAGTACCCAGTGGAACTAACTGCCGGCGGCCATTGATGAAGACTAGCTTAGTGCTTGGCATCACATGTCGTCGTCCATTCGATGGGTGATTGTTTCTTTGTATGGCAAGCCATCAGGCGTCTTGGCGAAGTGTGTGACGCTCACCATGCGTTCAGACAATATGGCAGAGTCGTCGCGTGTCTTCCAGTCCACGTGCACTTCAACAATGCCGTCGATGCGTTCTCCGTTCAGCATCACAGTTGGCACGTCGGTCATGCTGTCATACTCGATGTGAAGTGATTCGTGCCCAGCCATTCGTAATGGTTGTTGATTGTTTTGCATGACGTTCCTCCTTATCTGCAGGTATTAGTCGTCTGCGTCTGCTGTGATGGTTTGCACTGGCATGGAACGTGACAGTTTGATTACTGTTCGCCGGCAACTTTTGGCAGTGTGGTTTCGTGTATATGATTGCTTGCATGTGTTTCTCTTCTCTCGATAGTTTCTCAATGATTGCTTGCTCTGTGTGGCTTACATATCCGTATCCGACTCGCTTCATTAATACTTGTTTCACTTTTTGCATATGAATAAATGCCATCAAGCTGTGTCCCTGTGTCTCCCCAGAACAATGCCCGCGTCAGTTGCAATTTATCTTTCTCGTTTTTTGGCCCCCACAAATAGCTTCTTAGGTCGTTGCTGAAGCTCCAAACGGTCATCACAAGAGTACGTTCAAGCGAATCAGGCATGTTGTCTCGCCAGTTGTAAAACGTTTCGTGATCCATATATACATACTTCATTAGATTAAAATGAGGGTTGTCTTCGATCAACGCTTTCAACAGATTTACAACCGTTTTTCGCCGGTCATTGTAAATCACTTCACCCCACTTGCCCGAGTTAGCAGCGGTCAAACTGATTGATCCGCCACCTCCGAATACGTCAATGAGACGGTTGCCAGCAGGCAAAATGTCGATGATCTTTTCTGCATTTTGGCCTTTATTGCCAACGTATGGTAATCCGCGTTTCCATTTTTCTGACTGTTTCAAGTTTGTTTCCTCCGAAATTATGTATAAAAATAGCACCTCACTTTAGTGAAGTGCTATAGTCTGGTGCCTACTCCTAGGGCCTCCCAGACTTGGTCCAACGCAATCGACGGGAACCGAACCCGCATCGTGATCGTGCCACGTTAGCACGCCGCTCTCTTTGAGCTACGATTGCGCCTCGCGGGGAAGCTGGTTTCCGGGAACCCCGACGATAATTCCTGACCATTTGTAGCGACGCCCGTAGACGTGATGCCACACCTATCCAAACACCTGATGATACCAATTATGGCACTTGACACCGTGGACTACTGCACGCTCCAGTCCACAAATGACAAATTATGACAACCAACCCAGATTTTTTGCTAAACATTGCAGAATTGAATATCTAACCTTATACACGCCGCTTCTGCTTTTGTGTAGTATGTCTGGCACATCCGGCCAGAACACACGTGTAGCGCTTTGATAACGTGTTTCGTAAACTTCTCTCTGGTCGTCTGTTAAACACACCACAGTGGCCGCACATGCGTCTTTTAGACGCGTCAAGTAAATCATACGTGCATCAGTCTGGATAGCTTCAATGGTCTTGTCTGGCGCGTCTGTGCGCATCTCTGAACGCCCGCCACCAACGTTTGTATCAGTTGGCCTCCACGGATAACGTATCTCGAACTCGCGGCGTGCCAATAGCCGGTCAACGTCCTGATATTCCTCAAGCATTTCGTCCAGCTCGGCTAACTTACGTTTGGTCAATTCCTCCAATTTTTCACTTCCCTAAAATGTGTCCCAGTGTTTTGCTTGTTCTGCTTTCAGCCATTCAGCCGTTGTTTGTTTATGCGGCTTCCCGATTGATATTCCAATAGTTCGTGAGGTTTCAGATAGTTGTATCAGCGCTTCGTATGCGTCCACCGTTCGCGACACTGACGGTCTCATTGGTGGTGATGACACGGACTTGTTAATTATCATTCGCTCACTTCCCTGATTTGTGTATATCCCACGCTAAGATGAACAGCATTACGGCAATCAACGATCATGCCACCAGTTGTAAATTAACCAGATAGCAAACGTAGTGAGGCCGATAATTGTCGTGATGGCCTCCCACCAGAACTTGATTCCCAGATAATCATGCAGGCTCATGGCTTGCCTCCAGTCTCCGGCCGCACATCGGGCAAAAGTGAATTGTCTCCTTGTGCTCCACGTCATCGGTGGTCACTTCGCCTTCGTTTGGATTGTACACGTCTGCCATAAACTCCATGCTTAGCTTCTGATCTTTCGGGTCTATACGGACAACATCAAGGTACTCGTCATCAAAGCGCTTCTCGCAGATAATCATCTTCTGAATGCCATCGGCCGTGATACGGCAGTACGGGCACTGCGAGTCACCGTCTGAGGCGGCAGCGTAACGAGCGCGGTAGTTGCCGGAACCCTCGCCATCCTTTTGTTGGCGCGCATACTCTAGGGCTGCCACTGCTTCATCGAATACGTCTTGCTTCGTTTCAGATGTCACCGTTCCACCTCCGTGAGTGTGTAGGTTTTTCCGTCAAGATCTATCTCATATGGATTTCCTGCTATATTCCACCGAATGACTTCCCCATACTCGCCACTCGGCTTTTCGCCCATCGCTTCCACGATGCGGTCACGGTCGGCGGGAGTAATACTAATTACGTCGCCGCAACGCATCACAAGATATGGATCGTCCCCACTCTTAATTGAGTCCACTGCTTCCGTGTTGATGTAGTCCCCGCTGTCTAACTTAATCATCATGCTTGGTCACCTAGCCCTTCATGTATACACTCAAGCTGTTCACGCACCGCTTCTCTAATTTCCTCTGCGCTGTAATTCTCGTGCGGTGCACGGGTTGCACTGTATAGAGCATCGGTCAGTTTGTTAATCGCAACGCTCGCAATCAGCCCCCACGTGCCGACCGCATCTAGTGCATCATTGTCTGCATTGGTCTCACCGTGCCAGTACGGGGCACTCACTAATGCCTCTAGCAAGTCAATCATTTGCTTACCGCTTAGTTGATTAGTCATGCTCGGCCACCTCCATTGCTCGGTCCAGTATCTTCACTAGCCGCTTGTCGTTCAGTTCGATTTCAGCGCCATCTAGATAAGCCGCGATTAAGCCTGCGCGTCTTGCAGACCTTGCAAGCGCCACTGGCTTGCCATTGTATGTCACAAGACGATTAACCGGAGCGTTGTATTTCTTGACTTCAAAAATGGCAATTTCAGGTTTATTCATGCTCGGCAACCTCCATCAGCTCCGGGTTCTCGTAGCGATTACCAACCACGGTTCCGTGACAGTGATCAATTACTTTCCATAGGATCCGTGTTCCCGCGAGCCAGATTCCGCTTCTTTCGTCCCAATCGACTACCGCGTGCAACGTGGTGGGGCTATCATCCCATGTGGAGACCCAATCCCTGAATTCGAGAATGTCACCTTCATAGATTTCACGGCCATTGACATCATGCATGCCGGTGAACTGCATGAGCACGATTTTCGCGCTGGGGTCGGTGTAGCTGTCTTCGTAGTAGTCAATCGGACTAGCGAATAATCCGTTAATGGTTACCAAGCCATTACCGTCCTCTGCAAAGAATTGTGGCGTGTAATCCATGCGCATATCGTTGGGATTGCTGTTAATCGGCTTCCACGCCCGAAACTTAATCTCTCTCATCTCGCACCTCCTGCCCAGACGGCCACTTTGTAAATGATTCGCGATACTGGCGGTCAATCTCACCAATCGGCCACTTATCAAGGTGTACCATCAGCAGTGGAAAATAACCGTTGACCATTGCCCACGCTGCGGTGTGACCATCTTCGCACTCTATCCAGCAATCAGTCATCTTCATCTCGCACCTCCGCCTCCAATTTCACAATTTCTCCGGTTTCATCAACGCGCCAGAGACCTAGCACCCATGCAAGGGCAAAGGTGTCGGGGTGATGTACAATCCACGCGTTATACTCCTGTGCAGGCTCCGCGCGTGAAACACCATAGATGCTGAGCGCTCCGAAGATGTCCAAAAGACTGTGCGCGTACTCTCTGTGAATTTTGATAGCGTCTCCCACCGCTTCTGGAATCACCGGCAGATTATCCGGCAACGCGGTGTCATATCTGTTCATCATTTCGCTATAATCAACCCACCCGCTTTTCGCCGCGTGGTTCATTGCTACTTTGAAAACGTCCCGCTTCGTCTCATTGCTCATTGTTTTTCTCCTTAACAGGCTTTATTACTCGTAGGTAGAAACCACCGCCGTAATAGCCGTTGCCATACCCGTCATCACCCTTGCCGAAATCAAAGCGCTCATCGGCGTAGTATATGAACAAACGGAAGGTATAATCTTCACCGTACATCGTTCCATCTTTGTCATACACTGCTTCAACATTGGTGATTGCGTTATCGTGGTTGGCTAACAGTGACAAGTCTGGTAATTCGCTCCACCCATTTCCACAGCCCCCACAGCCTTCATTCTCATACGTCAGCAGTTGTGTGCCATCATCGCAAGTCAACAAGTAGCCACCGGTCTCCATATACGTGTCCGCTGGCGCAACTGCATCTTCAACCTTCACGATACGGCGTCCAATTAACCAATCGAAACCGTCCCCGTCGAACCTTTGCTCATTGCTCATCGTCTGTCACCTCCACAGGTGTGATCGCCTTGACCCATCCCGGGGCTGCGTCGATGTCGGCATGGGTGACGGTGTATCCATGTTTGACGGCATCGTCAGTGCCTAAAGCAATTGCGTCAGGCCGCCAGTTTCCAGTTCCTTTGACTGCGTAATATTGAGCGTTTCCGTGCATCTGAATGTTGTGGTAGTCAGTGCCAGGCATCGGCAGGACGTAGCGTTTCGGCTTCTCGACCGTGTAGTTACCGGTCAATGCTGCAACCATCAGCTCTTCCTTGTTATCGTGCACGTAATCGAGCTGGGCAACGCTTAGCGTTGGTGTTACAGCTTTGTCTAAGGTTCTATCACCGAGGAATGGCACATTAGCATTCGAACCCCACCCCTGCTGTGCAATTCTACCGACAGCCGCGATTGTCCTTACCTTTGGTCCTAAACCGTGGAACGCGTCCAGCCACTCATCGAACCACTCAGGCACCACGACCTTCGCCGGGGCCTCCACTAGCTCAACCACGTGGCCGCCGTAATCATGGGCTACGTCCTGCGCTTCGTTTTCGCTTGGCGTGTACAGCCTTCGGCATAATGCTTCTTTCCAAAAATCGCCATTGCTGTCGAAGTCGTATAACTTGCCTTCATCGTTCTTCACTGCATATAGACTCATTTCGATACCTCCTATTTCAGCTCGTCGACAACTACAGTGCTCATGTCGCCAATGTAGATGTTGTGCTTGCGGTTCTTCTGGTCGATGTATTGCAAGTCACGGTCTTTGTAGCTGATATCGAATTTTCCTTTTTGAGAGAAAATGACCTTGCCGTCAGCGTTGTAAACCTTAATTTCACGCTCAAGCCCGTTGTTGACGTTGCTTCCAATGTCCTTCGTAAATCTATTCCACGATGCACAACCAGATAGACCCGCGACCATCATCAAACTCGCCAGCACCAACATAATTTTCTTTTTCAATTCGATGCCTCCATTTTCTCTGCGATTTCACTAATCTGAATATTTGCAAGTAGTTCTAGGCTAACCAAGGCCATTAACGTGTTAAGCACTGTTCCTTCAAACGTTTTTGCAATGATCATTGCTGCCAACGTCAGGAAAACAGTTACCGCTAGTGCTACCTTAATAATTTTCATTTCCTGCCCTCCAAAATAGAGTTTCCGGCGATTGCTACCACGGCCAGGCATAAAAATATGATTGGCATTACGATGCTCATATAAAAGCCGATTTCGACAATCGCGATGCCGATGAATATAATCGCTAGAATGTTAAGCATTTCGCTCATCGTCTCAACCCCATTCTTTGTATTCTTGACTTGACCGTTTCCACGGGCACGTTCAGTACAATCGCAATGTCTTGTGGCGATATTCCCGACATATAGTCGGTAACTAGCGTCTGTACCTGATCGCCGGTGAGTACTGCTCTTGAACTTACAGGATGTTTGATGTTCGATGCGATCAATCGTGCTCTCTGTAGGTGCACATCATTGTCTGGTGTTTTTGCTAGGCCACCGTACTTGAGTTCACACCAGTGGATGTTGTCGTACATCGCATCAATTCTTTCTTGCGTCATTGTCATAAGTGCACCGCCATCATTGCTTCTGGATAAGTCAGGTGTACCGACATGCCCAGAGAACCAGATTCGCGCTGATAGCGCTTTGCAAACTTGCTATTCATCCATTTGAAACATTCAGAGCGATATTGGCACTCTCGGTATACCGTGCCGGTGCTCACTCCAACCACTGCATAGTTCATCAGTTTTCCTCCAATAATTTCACCGCGTCCTCGGCACTGCGGCAGACACCGTAGATGACTGGATAGTTCTTAATCATCTCCGCAAAGCGCTTCTGATCTTCCCGCAATCGACCGCGTTCGTTTTTGACTTCGACCAGAACCAGTTTGCCATCGCTGTGGCGGAAACCCGTTAGGTCAGGCCAACCGTTAGGCGGCCCGGCATCAAACATTCGTCCGTCTTTGGTGAATACTCGGCCAGTGTTGGTGCGAATGATGGTGCACCCGTGTTGTGACAATGCGACGCGTATCTGGTTCTGGATAATATGTTCCAGCGTCATATTCTTAGAGCTTGGTGCTGAACAATGTCAGCACTTTAAGCAGTTCGATTTCGTCACGGCCAACGCCGTTGAACATGGTGTCGACCCGTGCCGCCAAAATAATTGAAACCTTGGCGATAACCTTGCCATTCTTGCCAACGACTACCCGTTGCTTTTTTTCCGGCGTATCGCCTTCAAATTTGACTTGATAGCCTAGTGCTTCAACGTTTGTGACCAGTTGTTGAATTAATTCTTTGTGTTTATCCGTCATGATTTCCTCCAAGTAGGTGTAAACCGTATTGCGTGGTTTAAGCCTAGCTGTAACCATTTCGCCCTTACTGTCTCAACGGTTTGCGCCAAGGTTTACATGGTTTACACCTTTTTTCGCCTATATATAATTAATATATTTAAATTATTTATTACTGAATTAAGGTGTAAACTCTGTAAACGAAGCAGTAGATGCCTAGAGAGAGTAGGGATCAATGGTTTACACCTAGGTGTAAACCTGGTGTAAACCAGCCGTAAACCACTCACTATTTGTTAGCACGCCATCCCCTGATAGCAGTGCCCCTAGCCTTCTTAAAACCTGATTTCCAGTCTTTGCGGTTGTCCATGATGTACTTAATCTTCTTAGCAACCCGTGGGTTCTTGACCAGATCACCAGCGCCAATGTTCTTGGCAATCTCACCACTTGTGATAAAGTCGCCAGTCCACTTAGCCAGCACGCTTTCGATTTCTTCTTCGACCGCGTCAACATAGGTGAATTGGTCACGGTGAAGACTAAGTTGCATCTCTTGGTCATGTGTCAGCTCCGTGCTGAAACCAGACCGGTAAAGGCTCATTGCTTCACCCCAGATTTGCTGAACGATGTCAGGCGTCAAGTCCGTAACGGGGTGCTGCTTCTGCTGCTCCAAGTCTGCTAGCAACGGTAAGAAACGCCGCTCGCCGGTTTTGTCTTTGAGATAAGTCGTTTCATTCGTGGTGCGTGCCATAACAAAGCCCTTATCGCGGCGAATAGCCGTGTGGCCGTATGCGGGCCTGAACTCTAGCTTGCGCGCCGAGATGAACTTCTTGAGTTCCTCGAATGTGGAATTAGCTGTCGCGGCCATTTCGTCATCGTTCACGATCCACGCCCGCAGCATAGTTGAGTAGTAGTCTTTGTCAGTAAAGTTTTGAAACTGGTCTGTGTACCAGCCAGCACCGAGCCGTTCAAGCAAGGTCGTTTTACCAGCACCCTGTCCACCGACTAAGTCGAGTACATAGTCGAACTTAGCATCAGGCTCGAAAGCCTTCATGCAGGCGCCGACTAGCCAAACGCGCAAGATCAGGTCATTTACTGGCGTGATAGCCACGCCCAGGAACGTATTCATGAACGTTTTAAGCCGTTCCTTCTTGTCCCACACCTCCGCAGCGTGCCTTAGATAGTCCTGTACGGGGTTATAAGCGGCCTTCTGGGCGGTTGTCATGATGCCATTGGAAAGTGCCTGTGCACTGAATACGGCGTCCCATAGGTGCTCTAATTCGCCTGTGATGATGGCTGAATACATATCGAGCATCTGGCCTTTTTTGATGTGTAATTCTGGAATATCCCGTAGCACTTCGACCTCCCATGTGAATTGGTTGTAGGCCAGTGCGCCACACAGTAGTGGGTCAAACTCGATGCCAAGTTGAACGTTCACAACACTAGTAGTTTTGATGCCACCCTGTGCCGTCTTCTTGAACGGTGGTGTCATGGCGGCGACTTTTGCGGATAGCTCGTTTTGCTGATCGGCGAGTTGGTTTAATGCTGAATTGTCAATAGCCACTGCGCCGCCTCATTTCCTTTTTGACCATGCTGTTAAACGTCTTGTCGAACTCGCGGTCATCCAATGACTTGGGCGTGTTCTGGTTCGCCAGCATTGCTAATTCATAGACCGCTTTGGCGTTAACGTTCCGGTACAGTAAGCCACCAACGAATGCGGCTAGTGCCATGTTGCGGCCGCCGGTTTCGCCAAGACCATTCACGATTTGCTCGAACAGTTCGGCAGTTTTGCTACGTTGTCCAAGTTGGCGCTCACGATCAGTGAGGCTCATCTGCTCGAAGTCTGGTTCATCGTGGCTAACTTGCTTCTTAACCGAGTAGATGGCATCGACTAGCTCTTGCGGTGCGAGTGCCATTTCTTCATCGTTCTGCCACTTGTAACCGCTGCTTGGAGCGGCTAGCACGTAGTTGTTTACGTGTGCTTTCACATCTACACCAGGCAACCAACCAATGACCTGTGTCATTTCTGACCCGCGTGGTTTCTTGTAGAAGATTTGAATACCGCCGTGACCGGTCTTCTGCATTAAGGTAGGCGGAAATAAATCGCGGTGGTCTTTGCCGTACTCTTTAAATGACGCTTTGCCGTCTGCTCCGTCTTCGTGTTCATCAATATCAACAACGAAGAAGTCGACGGTGCGCAGTGCGATATTCGCGTTCGGGTGTCGCTGCCACGCTTGCTTTATTTCCGCTGCGGTCATTGGTGGCCGGTCAGCGAACTCAACCAGTGGTGTTTTGTCACCTGCCGCGATCGGTAGCACGTAGTAACCGGCCTTTGCGTAGGCCAATGCGTAATTCACTAAGCTCTGCATTGTCTGACCTCCTTTCAATGATTAACGGGCTTCTCACCCCGCTCGAACGCCTAACGCTGTTGAATTGATGCTTAGAAAGGAATGTCATCATCACTAAGTGTGTCGGCCGCGTTTGGTGCTGGTGCCTGACTGCCAGTCATGCCACTCGGCAGGTCGTTGTCATTGATCTGCATTGGCTCTGGTTGTTCCAGCGGCTCGAAGTCGTAATTCTTGTATGGGTATTGCGGGTTGCGTTTGTTTTCGCGCACGGATAAGTGCATGAGCATCGTCTTTCCAGCTTGACCATTGAAGGCGTCAACCAACGTGTCGATGTTGTCCCAGTCATCATCAGTGAGGGTCAGGCCAACTGCATTGGCAAGGCGGGCAACCAACTGAATATGACCATTAAGCACTGATGCTGGAATAGCCTTACCATTCGCGCTAGTTTCATCAAAGTTGAACATGGTGCTGTCTTTACGCCCGGTGTAGTCACCATCGAGCACGCTCACACCAATGCGCAATCCGTCCCAACCAGAGTTCTTTGAAACAAAGTGGCTCACATCTTCCAAAATCACGTCATAGTCACCGGATGGCAAACTCTGGTAGCCACTGGATGGCTTGTCCTTTTGTGGGTCAAAGTCCTGCATAGCCTGTGTTGCAATATCGCGTAAACTCATAATGTAATCTCTCCTTATTTGTTGGTAGTCTTAGCTGCGCGTGGGAACACCCCAGGCACGTTGTCTAAAATGCGTAAAATCTTCTGGTCAGTGATCTGTTCGCGAACGTAGTCTTTTCGCTTGTCCGTCATCGCCCGGCTATAATTACGACCCATGCGGCGAGTGCGGATAGTGATGTCTGAATTGCCGTTCACGATGTTGTACCACTTGGTTTTCAGCGCTGGCTTCTCGATATTGTTGCCTTGTGCGTCAAGGCTTGAGTCATCTAACCGGCTGACAAACACCACGTTCAGTGGCAATGCCCGCAGGGTTAAAATCATCCCTGTGACGATTTGCTTTTGAAGCGCAAAGCCTTTTCCGTAACCCATATCGCCAAGTGTCTGTACCTTGTTTTCGGTAATGATGGCTTGTTCGATTAAGTCCACGGTATCTTCGATGGTGTCGATGACGACCGTTTCAAAACCTTTGTTGGCGGTTTGAAGCTCAAGCATCAGTTCATCAATCTGATCAATGACTGACGACTTCAAACTGCCGTCACGGTTCATAACGTTCTTGAGTTGAAAGTTTGGCAGCCCTGCTTTCTCCGCATTGTCATCAGTGTTGATGAAGAATGGGTTCGGAAAGCGTTCTGCAAGGTAGCTCTTACCGCTCATGGTCGCGCCCCAGATGAAGAACGTCCGTGGCGTGTCCATAGGGGGCTTACGTTTATTTTCTGGTAGTAGTCCCATTAGACTAATTTCCTTTCTTTAGCTTGGTGCCACGCCCATCCCGGCTTATATTTGTGGGCTGTGGCATATAGTTGAAGCTCCTTCAAGCTGTTAAGCTCGAATGGTGTTTTGCCTGCAATCTGGGCGATTGCGTTTTGCCGTTGGATAGCATGGACACGTTCCAATCTACGTTTGGTTGCTTTCTTGGCTTCCACCTCGACAAGGTCAACGTCAATGACTTTGGCTTCTTCTGGTGCTTCCTTCGGTAGCGGTGCACCACACAGCGGGCATAGACCGTCCTTAACTTGCGTGACGTAGAACGTTCCGAAGCACGCTCGGCACGTCTGAATTTGCGGGCCAGTTGTGCCACCCATGGAAGACTTCTTGCCCTTGCCTTCCAGCGACCATTCGCGATCATCAGTCGGCAGTCCAAAGCGTTCATAGTTACCAACGTGATCTAGGATGATTGCCGTCTTGCCCTCGCGCGGGTTCATGGCTCGCATGGCGAATTGCAGATATAACGCCAGTGACTGGGTTGGCCGTAATTGAATAACACAGTCAACGTTCGGCAAGTCCAAACCCTCGGTGAAGATTTCAACGTTAGTCATCACAGTGATGTCACCGTTACGGAAACGTTCGACCTCGGCCGCTCGTTCCGCTGCTGGAGTGGAACCATCAACCTCAACGGCCGAGATGCCATTCTTGTTGAACTCATCAGCTAGACGCTTAGCCGCCTGCACTGTGTGACAATAGGCAATTGCTTTCTTGCCGTTTGCGCGTAGTTTGTATTGGTCAACCGCGTTGCCATAAATGCGCTTAGACAATGCCTTGTCGATTGAGTCTTCGGTAAACTCGCCACGTTGACGCCGTAGTTGGCCAGTGTTGATGTCTGGTGGCGCAAAGTATTTCACCGGTGCCAGAAAGCCCATTTTGATTAGGTCGGTGACTTGCAGACCTTGGATAAGATCATCGGCCACCTCACCCATGCCAGCGCCGGATAAGCGATAAGGCGTGGCGGTGAACATCAATGTGGTAGCGTCTGTAAAAGCCTCAACCACCGTCTTGTATGACTTGGCTAGTGCATGGTGCGCTTCGTCGATAATGATGACTTTGGGTGACACGTTTATGACGCTCGGACGCGTGCGACGTTTTTCGTGGGTATCACCAAGGCTTACCGAGGCGGCACCATGACAGTTGTTTTTCCCCCGTTTCACTCGCCGCCAGAGTGTTTGCACCATGCCGACACGGCAGAGGCTCATGTCAACGCCCCACTTAACGAACGTTCGTTGCGTCTGCTCGACCAGCTCTTGCCGGTGGACCACAACCAGCACGCGATTACCTTTGGCGGTTGCCCGCTTGGCTATCTCGGCCATGATGACGGTCTTACCTGTGCGAGGGAGGCTGCTGAACAACGATACGGCGGTGCCCTGTACGTAATGATTTGTACACATTATCTAGGGTTTCTTGCTGATAGTTGCGAAGCGGCATTACTCATCACCCCCGATCCATTTGTAGCCATGTGCCGGTGGTATGGCCGCAGGCTATTCGTCATCGTCCACAACTTCCAAGTGCTCAATGGCAAATTCGACCATTGCCGCCACAACGTCTACACGCGGCACGCAAGTTTCTTTTGATACCTGGTCAACCTTGGCTTTGGTTTCTGGGCTAACGTTGAGCATCATGTAGGACTTGCTCCGCGTCTGCTTACGAATGACAAACTTATCTGCCATTACTTCACCCCCAGTGACACGTTTTCGGTCAGCCGAGCGTTAGGTACTTCACGGCCGGCTTGCAGTGCCTTCTTTAATTCAATTTTGTTGACGCCTAGCGTTGTTTTGATAAACTCTGGTGGCAGTTGGTTCGGGTCTTCTGGCGCCTGAACGCTGACTGTCCGCCGTGTGTAGATGGTGAACAGGGGCGTCTTGATGTGTTCGTGGCCGGTTTCAACCATTGCCTGCACTAGCCGTTGCTTAATCGTATTAGCATTGTTCTTGAAGCTAGATCTGCGTTTTTGCAGACGCTTGATTTCGGCGTCAATCTCTTTGACGTCCGCGTCAATTGATTTGTAAACCTTGACATAGCCGACTGCCTTGTCGTCAAAGTCACCCTCAACCATTTCCATCGTGTCAGCAATCGCTTGTGGATCAGCGTTGCCGCTTTCTGCCAGTCGTTGTAGGCTGGTCAATTTATCTGTTAGGTCGTATAATATGTTCATACCCCTTGGTTTCCTTTCTAGTCGTTGGCCTGAATGCCGGCGGCTTTTTGCGTGTCTTCAAGCAATTCACGGCGCTTGCTTTCGTTCATGTTCACAACCTGCGTATACACGCCAATCGCTTCAGAAAGCTTGCCGACTGCGTATGGATTATCGCCATTTGACTCACCAACGTCTGCCTTAGCATTGCTGACATTGTCTAGTAGCACTTGCATGATTTCTTGCGGTGTTAAGTACACAATCATTTCGTTTCACCTCCCTTCATGGTTTCCTGCATCTTCATCCACGCTAGCTTCTCTAGCCATTCGTAGCCTTTGCCGCGAATAATCGCTAGGTTCCGAATGCGGCGCAGACGTTCATATGTGCTAAGGTTCATAGTCTGTCGCCCCCAGTTCGTCGCGTGCATAGTCTTCCAGTTCGTCTAGCAGAACCAGTTCGCCATGGAAGTCGAGATAGTCGCGGCTTTCATCGACCGGGTTGCCCTTCCAGTCTTCAAACTGTTGCGGCTCTCCTTCGGCTTCATGCTGGCGTGATAGTTCAGCCTCGCGGAATTGATCGCGCATCATTCGAAGTACCCCCTTGGATCACGTATGAAGTAACCGATCATGAGCGCCATGATAACCGCCGGAATGGCCCGCGGGTGTGATAATACAAATTCGATGAGTTGTTGCATCATGACTTAGCCTCCTTTGCTATGTTGCGGAACTCTTTCCGCATGAACTCGCTGAACGCCAGTGGCTCGAACCGCCAGCCCATCTGGCCATGGTAGTTGAATGCGAACCCGTCAAGTTGTCGTTGAAACCTCGGCTGGTTGAGGATGTGCTCGCTCAGCCAGGTTGGCGTGATGCCATAGCGTTCTTGCACTTCCTTCGCTGACCACCAGCGGCGGTAGTCAGGTTCGTGCTTGAACTGGTCAGCAACGGCCTTATCGACCGCCTGCTGGATAAGCTCTGGCGGTACTGCAAGCGTGATTGGTGGCATGTAATCGCCCCTTTCTGTGAGATAATTGCCTCCGAGCTTGGCGAAAGTCATTCGGAATGACGACAACCGTGTATTGATTTGGAAGTTCAAGCTTCTTGCCGTACTTACCAATCACCTCAACTGTTTGGTATAGCCCGGCACGGAAGACTTGGACTTTTTTGGTTTGCTTCATGTTTCTGCCTCCTTTCGTTAGGCCTCCTTTCGGCAGATAATGTAAGCTGGAAAGGAGGTGATAGTATGAGTGTCGAATTTAATTTCAACGAAAACGACTTTGAAAAGAAGCTTCGCAAGGAAGTTAAGAAGAATGCATTAAACGCTTCTTACGACTTTTCATGTCCCAATTGCGGTGCCATTTTTAAGGTAAAGGTCGGCAAAAACGTTTGTCCCCAATGTGGTACCGAGACTGAGCTGAAACCAGATCCATCGTGGAACAAACTCTAGTTTTTATCAGAAGTCAGCTGGCCCAATAACCGGTTGGCTTTTTCTAATGTCGTTTCTAGCTCTTTTGCTAACCGTAGCGCCTCTTTTAACCCTTTAGTGTCTACTTCAATTGGTACAGTGATTACTTCTGCTTTGCTCATTGAAACTTCCTCCTTTTTTATGCAACTTCTCTGCCGATCAGATTCCGTGGCAAGAATTCGATGTGCGATAGGCTTCTCTCCATGTGATAAGACAACTTTCGGGTATTGAGATTTACCAACTGGTGCAAGCATCTCATCAAAGGATGCTTGCTTTTTGTTTTCTTCGTTCATACCTACACTGCCTCCTTTCGTTAGGCGTTTTGCTTAGAACGCGGATGTACAATTCTTTTGTACTTCTCGGGCAAAAAAATAATATTGTCGAACTCTTGCCCAAACAGTTCTGAGAGTTGATACGCCTTATCAATACGCAATGAGCGCCGATACTTTTCATATTCAAGATAGGTTTTTACCGACCAACCCAACGCTTTCGCGGCCGTCGATTGGTCAATTCCCGCATTTACGCGGGCCGCTTCAATCGTAATCATGTGTTTATCACCTCCTCAACGAAAATAAGCATAATACAAAGCATTTGTACTTGCAAGTTAAAATACAAACTTTTTGTATTTAACGGTTGAACTTTTCTACAAATGGCTTCATAATGTACTTGTTCGACAGAGAGCCACAGGAGGAAAAATAACATGTCAGTAGGGGAAAACATCAAGCGACTTCGCAGAGAAAAGCACTATACCCAACGAGACTTAGCCAATCTTATTGGCGTGGTTCCTACAACAGTATCAGCATGGGAAAGTGGACGTGCAAAACCACTTATGGATAAAGTAACCCTAATTGCCGACGTTTTCGGAGTTCCTATGTCAGAAGTTGCCGGCAGAGCTGATGCTGACGTTGACGCTGAGCCTGCACTTCCCATCCACAGCTACCCATACATCCCCGCTGCTATCTCTGCTGGTTCCCCTGCCACTGTGGATGCAATCACCCCTGATGAGCTTGAACAAGTGGCAATTCCTGATGCTGTCATGGGTAAGTGGGCCGGTCATTCTGACATCTCACTCATGCGTGCCAACGGCGATAGTATGAACCGCGTCATTCCAAACGGGTCACTGATTGGCGTTCGTAGGATTGATGAAATAAGCGACCTCAAGAATGGCGACATCGTGGTCTTCGACTGTGACGGTGAATATGCGGTGAAGCGTTTCTTCAACGACAAGCAGAACCGCACCTATATCTTCCAGCCTGACTCTGATCGTGATGGGTTCTTTCCCGTCACCCACAGCTATGATGACGAAGACTTAGTGGCGATTGTCGGTAAGGTTGTCATGTATGTAGTTGAACTGAATTAGCCCACCAAGCAGCAGGCACGGGCAGGACGTGCCGTGGGCGTCACAATAAAGGAGGCAGTAAAGTGAGTGAAATAAGCGTTCAAATTGACACCACAGGTGCGGAAGCATCAAAATGGGCAAATACTTTAGCAGAAGACGAAGCCGTGTCTGGGCAAACTTATGACGGACTATCAAATAACGACATTCTCGAAACCGCCTATGGAGAAAAAGTATGGCAACTTAGTAAATATGCTGGTATGGATGCTTCTTTAGCCATAAGCATGGATGGAAAAGTAAGCAGTCAATTAACCGGGCATCCAAGGTTTATTCTTGGCACGATCACTGAACAGGAAGCAGGTGCTTTGCGTCCCTTAGTTCATGACTCCGAAGTGCAACTGTCGGTTAAAATTGGCGGCGGTACCTACAAGCAAGCCGTTGAATCTGATGATGGGTCATTATCCGTCAAGACGTTCAGAGAACCATTGGCATTATCCATCACAGTGTCAGATGTATCTGCAAACAACACAGACGCTGTTGTGCCGGCTCAAGATGTAGAGTGGTCTGCCGTTGGGCAAAAAATGTACGCAGATGGGCAAAAGCCGTACTGCACCACTTGCAAACAACCACTAAAGGGCGAGCGAATTTGTCCAAACTGTGGCATACGAATTATTTACCCAGGTGAAAACCCTGATGGGACACCGAAATCAGGATTTGAAAAGACAGTAAATGGTGCTCTTAAAGTCAGTCACGGCCTTGAAAAAGCAGGCGATGGCCTTTCAAAATTTGGATGTGCAGCCACACTGGGGTGCACTATTCCAATCATCATTCTGCTATTTCTTCTTGGAATTTTGTAAACTAAAAAAAGCGCCTACCCTTTCACCTTGGCCGGTCGGGTAGACGCACTGACAAACAGCACCACGAGTGCGCTCTTTGCGCACTCCAGTATAGCACATGGAGGGAAAAACTATGGCTTCAATCGTAAAAACAGGCAAGGGCTATATGTTCCGCATCCGTTATAAGGATAACGCCGGTACGTGGCGGGAAAAATCTAAGTCTGGTTTCCGCACTAAACGACTAGCAGAAGCAGCGGCAGCAGAAGCTGAACATGAGTCGCGTACAGGCATTGACCTAACCAACGTCAAACTAACTGAATATTATGATCTGTGGGTTAAAACCTATAAGGCTGGCAAACATAGTCAAGTCACCGAGTCCAGATACCCCACTATTCGCCGTGCTCTTGTTTCCTACTTCGGTGAGGATATGCCACTCAAAGACATTACTCGGACAAGCTGGCAGGCATTTATCAACGAATATGCTGCTGGTACTGTCGCTCCACGTTACCCAAAAAAGCCTAAACCACGGTCACGTGATACCGTGTCAAAATTAAACGGGTATGTTCGTAGTATGGCGGCTAGTGCTATTGCTGACCGCATCATATACACAAATTTTGCCGCTGGTTACGTGAACCCAGGAACCGCGCCACAAAGTCAATCACTCAAATATCTTGAAACCGATGAGTTCACTACCCTGCTTCACTATTGCCAAGCACACGCCAAGTTTTCAATCATGTATTTGTACTGTATAGCGACGGCTATTCTTACCGGGTGCCGCGCTTCAGAGATAATGGCGCTCCAGTGGTCAGACATTGATTTTGAGCACCACATCATTCATATTACAAAGTCATGGGACTATGTATATAGAACAGGCTTCAAACCAACCAAAACGCCCTCTGGCGTGCGTGATATAGATGTGCCAGCAGAACTTACCACTCTGCTTCAGCGGCTCCGTTGCGAGCAGTCAGCGGAATATCTGCGCACTGGTTATCGTGACGAATTAGACCTTGTGTTTCGCAATAATCGACATGATGTGCCCGGCGATGCAGCACTCAACCACGGGCTAAAACGTGTAGAAGATACACTGGGCTTTTCAAACCCAGTTACCTTCCACGGCCTACGCCACACGCACGTTAGTTATTTAATGGCAAAGGGCGTCGACATAGCCTACATTTCACACCGGCTTGGTCATTCTGACATCACGATCACCCTTCGTGTTTACCAGCATCTACTAAAATCACACGAGCAAGCACAAGCTGATATTGCGGTGAAAATTCTATCTGAAATGTAACTTGTGGGAGTTTTGTGGGAAAATATGCAATAACCGCTGATATATCAACGCGCGTCAATCTCGTACTCTCCTTTCGTAGCACTTTGTTGCTTTTTGTTGAACCCTGTAAATGCCGGTTTAAAGGCATTTCGGGGTTTTTGTTTTTCACTGTTTTTCGTTGTTTTTAATACATTTGTGGGAGAT